>DAORRV010000004.1:0-86441 GCA_035443185.1 Ignavibacteria bacterium
AAACTTTTACCTGAAATGTATAAAACTCAATGTACAGATTTTATAAATTTTTTCAACAGGCTTCTGAAATTAAATGATAAAAACAAAAAGAGCATTTATGAAAAGGAAAAATTAATTTCAGAATTAAAATCAGCTCCTCAGACATGGCTTTTAAATAAAACATTAGAAATTTCTTAATACAATTTTCACAAACCTGTAAATTATTTAAAATTCGAAACTTTTAATTATGAAAATCCAAGACCACTATGAATTGAGACTTTGGATTTTAATTCTTTATATTAAATTCTTCTTAATTCTTTATTACTCTTATGTAGTCACCTATCCTGCAAAATTAACCCGATTTTAACAGTAAAAGCTTCATACTTTAATATTAATATTTTAAATCAAAATGGTTAACTTGAATTCAAATTTCAAAGAAATTAAAATAAATTTTATACTTTTATTGATTGGACATTAAAGATTCAAAATTAAATTATCTGAAGCAACTGGACGGTGTGAGAGCAATTGCAATTACTCTTGTAATCATCTGGCACTATTTTTATCAGTTGACAGGAGATTATTCTGAAGGACCAATGAAATATATAAAATTTATTACATCGTGGACATGGAGCGGAGTAGATTTATTTTTTATATTATCGGGATTTTTAATCGGCAGAATTTTAATTAATAATAAAGGAAGTGAAAATTATTTTAAGACCTTTTACTTAAAAAGAATATTCAGAATATTTCCTGCTTACTATCTTGTCCTTTTTGTATATATAATTTTTATTCTAACAGGAATTTCTGCAAATTTTCCATGGCTGTTTGAAAATCAATTTTCGGTTTTACCTTATTTTTTATTTCTGCAGAATTTCTGGATGGTCATTTACGGGTTTGGTTCTCACTGGCTTGTTGTCACATGGACCCTGGCTGTCGAAGAACAATTTTATCTGCTGCTGCCTCTTCTTATATATTTTGTCCGGTTAAAATCACTTCCGAAGATTCTTATTACAGGAGTTATATTAGCTCCTGTTATCAGAGCACTTTATGTGGAAGGTGCGTATGTGTTACTTCCAACAAGGATGGACTCTTTGTTATCCGGAGTACTGATTGCATACTTTTATTTAAACGGAAGTCTTATAAAATTTTTTTCCGGAAAGCAGAAATATTTAATTGCTGTTTTAGTCGCTCTTTTTATTTTCATATTTAACTATAAAAGACTGGATTATTTAAGATTTGGAGGAGTTTATATACAAGCATTACTTGTTTTTTTTTATTCAATGTCTTTAGTTTTTCTTTTGACAAATACGAATAAGTTTTTACAAAGCTTATTTTCAAATTCTATAATGTCTTTCATCGCAAAAATTTCTTACATGCTTTATCTTACTCATCAGATTTTCAGCGGACTTTTACATCAGTTAATTTTAAATCAATCTCCGCAACTTAATAATTATAATGACATTGCTGTTACTTTACTTTCATTAATTGTAACAATTGCTTTTTGTACCGTTTCTTATAAGCTTTTGGAAAGTCCGTTTATAAATTTTGGAAAGAGATATAAATTTTAGATAACTTATTAATAATTATTTACTGTGTCTAAATGTTGTACACACCTCATATTTCCTTTTTACTATCATTACCGGCTTAAACAGCTCCGTTCAAATTCCTGCTTATTCTTCAATTTTTTTTGTCATATATCTTCCCGGTTTTATCTTGGGGGATATCACAGGGAAGGTCAGCAGTAAAAATAATAACCCTCCATAATGATTTTCATTCTTTTGCCAAATAGCTTGAGTATCCGGAATTAATAAAAATTAATTGTTAAAATTATTATTGTAAATTTAAGATAAACTGATTTTTTCATTTTAAAAAATTAATTTATAAGTATTTAAAAAATAAGAATTCTTAATTTCAATAAGCCCGGTAAACCCAAAAACACGGTATAACTTAAAAATATTAAAGCCGGCAGATTTTTCTACCGGCTTAATTAAATCTTCAATGTTTCCCGAAGTGACGCCTTAGGAGCAATTATTATTCTTCATTCAATTTAAATTCCATTAATACAGCTGCAAATTAATTTCAAACAATTTATAATTTAATATTTAATATTAAATTACGGTGTTATTTTCCCAACAAAATTTAACGCATTATTATCAGCTATAGACGCATCAGCAAGATCAACTAATTCATCTCCTGTCACATCCGAAACGACATATCCGCTTCCAAAATTAAATGCATCATTGTCTATAAATTGATTGTCGTCTATATCAATGATCCCGTCCTGATTTACATCACCGCTATACAGGCAGAACTTAGAGCTTTTTTGAACCATATTATTTCCGAATGCCTTTGTAATATTGTCAGTGAAATCATAATTAAGTCCGGTACCCAGTGTATAAGACTGCGGCGTTTTGCTCCATGTTTCAATCGAGTTTCTGTGCTTTGTCTGAAGATAATACGTTCCTGTTCCGGCATTGGAAAAAAGAAAACTTCCCGTATATGTAACTGAGTCAATTATTGATTTTGCTGAATCAACTATTGCATATGGTGAGGATGAATTTCTTAAATATACTCGTGCCGTATCACGCATATTAAGTCTTGTTGTCGGCACATTATAAAAACCTTCCATTATTAATTTAATAGTTGACACAACTGCGGATGTTGAACTTGCTGACCATCGGGAGTAAGCATCAATACCTGATAATGTAATATTATTGGCAACTGTATTGACAGTTCCGCCGCGAGCAACCCAGCTTGATCCTGTGTTTGTTGATCTGAACAAAGTTAAAGCAGGTTCCACTTTTCCGTTTAATTCGGATTCATCATATTTGAAAACTAATGTTGCATTAAGTCCTGTGTTTGTCGAGGGTGTAATGTCAAAATATCTTAAAATGCTTGTATTACCGGATAAGCCGTTCTGCGGAGTATGACCTCTTTTGATCTCAGTGCTTCCAAGATTTGAGGCAGTTGTAAGAATTGATCCAAACCCTGCAACATTCAAAGAACTTGGTGCATTAAGATTTCGGGTAGTAATTATGTAGCCTGAATTTCCCTTAACCGTGTTACCTGGAGTTTCTGTAAGATAGCCAGTTGGAGAAACCGTAATGACATTACCGTTTAGATCAAGATCACCAATTATCACCGAAAGAGTGTCATTAACGGGAACATTTGCAAGAAGTACTGTTCCGGTAGGATTGTTAATACGTAATCCGTAATAAGTGATGTTTGCTGCAGATATATTCTGTACATCGGATCCGTTATATTCAATTGTGCTTCCGGTATTTGAGAGCGTTCCGTTTTGAATTATTGGATTTGATGCAGTGAATTTTGCTGTGTTACTACCCATAAGGAATACCGCGCCGGTATTAATGTTCGTACTATGAAACTGATGCCCGCTTGTCAATGTAACGACTGAACCGGAAATTATATTTGCTGTGGTGGACCATGAACCTGTTCCAGACAATGTTGAAGTTGAATCAAATTTAAATTCAGGAGTTGCAACTGATCCGTTATTTATAAATACTGCTCCAAAAAACACAACCGTAGAACCTGCGCCTGTCATTGTTCCGTTATTTGTAAGATTACCATAAATAGATACTACATAGACGACAGAGTTTCCTGAATAAAATGTTGCGCCGGCGTTGATAACTACATTTCCGTTTACCCTGCAAGTGTAAGGATTAGTGGTTGCAGCTACGGATGCGGTTCCTGAAAAGACATTTAAATTAGCGTTAAAGTTTGAGCCCGCTCTTGGATCAATTTGCACAGTATTCTGAGTCCTTACTGTACCTGAATTTACAACTGTCCCTCCGCTTAAAATCGCAAATCTACCCGAACTAAATGTGAAGATAAAACCATTCGCGGTAAATATTCCACCTGTTTTTATTTCAAACAAGGAACCTGTCCCTGCGGGAGAAAACGTTACATCATTTAATAGTGTGACATTTCCATTAGAACTTATATGAATTTCCAGTCCTGTATAAGTGCCATTACCGGAAACAGTGCAGGTCGAATCGAATGTAAAATAAGGTGATGCAATTGAACCTGTATTTACAAGTACTGCTCCAAAAAACCTAACCGAAGAGCCCGCACCTGTCATTGTTCCGTTATTTGTTAAATTTCCATAAATCGATACTGTATATACGGAGGAGTTTCCTGAATAAAATGTTGCGCCTGAGTTTATAACTACATTTCCGTTTACCCTGCAAGTGTAAGGATTAGTGGTTGCAGCTACGGATGCGGTTCCTGAAAAGACATTTAAATTAGCGTTAAAGTTTGAGCCCGCTCTTGGATCAATTTGCACAGTATTCTGAGTCCTTACTGTACCTGAATTTACAACTGTCCCTCCGCTTAAAATCGCAAATCTACCCGAACTAAATGTGAAGATAAAACCATTCGCGGTAAATATTCCACCTGTTTTTATTTCAAACAAGGAACCTGTCCCTGCGGGAGAAAACGTTACATCATTTAATAGTGTGACATTTCCATTAGAACTTATATGAATTTCCAGTCCTGTATAAGTGCCATTACCGGAAACAGTGCAGGTCGAATCGAATGTAAAATAAGGTGATGCAATTGAACCTGTATTTACAAGTACTGCTCCAAAAAACCTAACCGAAGAGCCCGCACCTGTCATTGTTCCGTTATTTGTTAAATTTCCATAAATCGATACTGTATATACGGAGGAGTTTCCTGAATAAAATGTTGCGCCTGAGTTTATAACTACATTTCCATTTACCCTGCAAGTGTTTGGATTACCGTTTGACGTAACAGTGGTTGTTCCTGAAAAGACATTTAGATCAGCATTAAAGTTTGAGCCGGTTCTTGGATCGACAGTCACAGTATTCTGAGTCCTTACTGTACCTGAATTTACAACTGTCCCACCGGTTAAAATCGCAAATCTACCCGAACTAAATGTGAAGATATTACTATTAGGCGAAAATATTCCGCCTGTTTTAATTTCAAATAAACTTTCTCCTCCATTGGGAGCAAAAACGCCATTACTTGTTAGAGTTACATTTCCATTAGGATTTATATATATCTGACTACTTTTTAAAGTACCAATGCCGGAAGCAGAGGTGGTAGAATCAAATGTGAATATATACGGCTCAATATTACCGCTGTTTGACAAAGATGATCCGTAAAACTTCAGATGCCCCCAACCTGTAATTGTACCGTTAACTGTCAGACTTCCTTTAATAATTAAAGTATATATGACTGATTCACCTGTCCAGAGACCGGCTCCGGCATCGATTATTACGTTTCCATTTAATGTGGCAGTATAAGATTGGTAATTACGAACATCAAGTATTCCCGAATTAACTCTTAATATTGCGCTGAAATTTGAACCGTTTAATGGATACAGATTTCCCCCTATTGAGAATTGAAATGTTCCTGCACCGGTGACAGAAGTACCTGAGTTTAATGTTAATGTTGTAATGGGATATGTTAAAACTATTCCGCTATTTATTGAGATAGTCCCCATTAGGTTTAACTCACTGACTGATACATTTGCTGTTACCGTCACAGTATGGTTGATTGTAGTTTGACTACTGTTTGCAGAAGTTGGAGTGCTTGATGCAGACATCCATGTTGCTCCGCCGTTGGTTGAGACTTCCCAGGTTGAGTTTGCATTCCAGTTTCCTGATGCGATTGATCTGTACAGCTGAGCATCTGCTGAACTGCTGATTAGAACCATAAATAAAAACAGTCCTGCAAAACATTTTAGAAATTTTTTCATTTAATCTCCTTTCTGAAGAGTTTTTTATTTTTAAATTTATTTATTGAAATTTACTGCTCAAAATTATATTCCGGATTTATTATTTTAATTATCCGAATTCATTAAAACTTTCTATTTAAAATTTAACATTTAAAATTTGAAATTAAAAAGATACCCCTCAATACTTTGTGATATTAACTTAATCTTTACCAAGTTAAGTCGTATGGCGTACGATGAATGATAATAGATTTGTATGTGAGAGGTATCTGTTTAAGGTCTGTATATTTACTCATCATTTACGCCATTTAAACAAAAATAAAATTAACGTCAATGTTTGTCAAAGAAAACAATTTCGGGATTTAGAACATACGATTTAAACCAATTGTAATATTATGTGCAAAAACCTTTAATAACTCAAACATTAAAGCTATTTTGAAATCAATATTTTAGCAGATATAAATAGTTGATATGCAAAACACAAAAATAATTAAGTTTCTGAAAACTCTTAATCAGTATGAAATTACGCAGTTTAAAGATTTTGTTAACTCACCTGCATTCAATAAAAATAAAAATGTAATTAAACTGTTTGATGAACTGAAAAAATTTTATCCAAAATTTAAGAATGATGATCTGTCTGAGGAAATTATTTACGGAAAAGTGTTTCCCGGGGAGAAGTTTGATTATTTTAAATTAAGAAATGCAACTTCTGATCTGCTCGTGCTCGGTAAGGAATTTTTTTCTTACATTAAATTCAAAAAGAGCAATATAAAGGATTTATTTCTGCTTGAAGAATTGAGGAAAAGAAATCTCGATAATATTTACGAACAGACATACAAAGCTGCCTTTAAGCAGAATGAAGAAATAAAGGTTAAGGATGAAATATATATGTATCACAAAATGAATCTGACTGAAGAGTTACTTTCATTTAACGTTATCAAAAAACCGAATGCAATTTTTCATTTCCAGCAGGACATGCTTGATATCTTCATAAGGTATTCTCTCATTAGATTCTTAAAGTTTTATGATGTCATGCTTCATGAAGGCGGGCAAAATAATTATAAATATGAAATGGGAATGTTTGAAGAGGTACTAAAATACTTAAAGAATAATAAAATCGATGATAATCCGACATTACTGGTCTACTATAATATTATTTTGCTGATGAAGGAAAAAAAGGATAAAAATTATTATGAGCTGAAGAGTCTTAAAACAAAATATATAAATGAACTCAGTGCGCGCGACAGGTATATGACATGGATTCACATGAACAGTTACTGTGTATCGATGTTTAACAACTGCTCCAGGACCGATCTGCTCAGAGAACAGTTTGAACTTATGAAAGAAAACACAGAAGATGATACCAGGAAACTTGGCAAGATCCTTTATCCGGATTTTTTAAATGAAGTGAAAATAGCTGTCAGAGTTAATGAATTTAAATGGGCAGAAGATTATATTGTCAGGTTTAGTGAGAAGCTTGAAGTGGAAAAAGAAAGCACCCTGAATTTCTGTTATGGTTATATCAGCTATAAGAAAGGAGATCTTGATGAAGCTCTGAAATTATTTTCGAAAACATATTTTACTTTATTTATTATAAAAGTTCAGGTCAAAATATTGCAGCTTCAGATCTGTTTTGAAAAAGAGTATTTTGACCAGGCAGTTTCATTGATAGATTCTTTCAGACATTATCTGAAACGGGAAGTAACTATAAAGGAAATTTTCAGAATGTCTTTTTATGAATTTCTCCGCCTTACAAACGAGCTTATACGATTAAGAACTAATTATTACGGAAGTGATAATGATTTCTATAAAGAAAAGCTTAAAAATGAAATTAGTAATTTGAAAAATAATCAGTTTGGGATAAAACTGTGGCTGAAAGAAAAGTTGAACGTTGAAAGCAGATAGTTTTGTCAATCGGCAATAGTTATCGTGAATAATACACTTTTCAACTGCAATTATCATTTATCAATCCCCAATCCCAAATCAAAGGCACTACCCCCTATCCCTGCAAAATTAAAAGTAATTGAATTGCCTTAAAACCTTCCCATTTCCTTCACGGGGGGAATTCGATGGGAAGGCAGGCAGTAAAAATATTAACCCGTCATACCGGTAATGTCATTAAGGAAAAAATGTTCGCGTACATTTTTCCGGGTTACTATTTTATTTTAATGAACAGTTGGAAATTTTGAACATTTATTGTTCAGATATTTTTCTTGTTTCAGTCACGCCATTTACTTCAATTTTATATGAAAAATCTTTTAAAGCTGTTATTTCTGTTGGTTTGAAATGTACGCAGTATGTACCGGGTAGCATTTCACCGTCAACAAGATAATCTATAACTTTTCCATTGCTGTCAATTACATTTAGAATTACAACAGCTGCCTTTATCAAATTAAACTTAATTAAAATTACTTCATTTGATTCAGTCTCTTCATTCTGATAAAGTATAAAAAGCTTATTTTGCAGATTTGTATCTGCTTCTGTAATTTCCTTAGATAAATTTGATGAATCAATATTTTTGTCCTGTGATTTTGAATCACTTGCTGATACTAAGCACAGTATAATCAGTAACTGAATTGTGTAAATTACTTTTGACATTTTTTCTCCTTTGGGTTAGGTTTTTAATTTATTGATACAAAAATATATCAGAATGATTCTTAATCCAAAGAAACTTTTTGGCAGGTTTCATAACTCATATAAATAATATATCTGAATAAAATGCCTGTTAAGAGCTAAATTTGAAACATATTGCATATTCAAAGACAGATTTCTTCTAAATTTCAGGGTGTTGTATATTTGTTTTACAATTAATATTTTGTATCTCAATTATTAAAAAATATGCATAAAAGCTCATTACTCGAGATCATCAGAACATTCACTCCAAAAGAATTAATCAAATTTGAAGATTTTGTTAATTCTCCTTATTTTAATAAAAATAAAAATGTAATTAAATTATTTGCTGAAGTAATTAAGTATAGGCCGGAATTTAATAATGAGAATCTTGAGAAAGAACTTGTATGGAAGAAGTTATTTCCGGAGAAAAATTATAATTATGGTATTATGAAAAATATCATTCATGATCTGACAGGATTAAGTGAAAAATTTATTTTGCTGGAGAAATATTCCGGAGAATCGTTCAGGTGTGAATTAGATCTCATAGAAGCCGGAAACAGCAGGAACTTACAGAAATTTACTTCCGGTAAGTTGGATCAATTCGAAAAAAAGATAAAAAGTGAAGCTGACCCAAACAAATATTCAAGTATTAATGGATTTTTAACAGTCGCTGGCGGATTTTATGATACTAAGTCAAGCTTTATTCACGAATATAATCTCAAACAGGACAGAGAAGAATATCTCAGGCTCGCTTCGGATTATTCATTATTTAATTTTCTTGTACGTTCTTTTAAGTTATTACATAATACTTTCGCAAACGAGGTACATGGAAACCGTCCTGTAAGAAAGACACTTCTAGAAAAATTCTTTGTGAAACTCAAAGAACATTCTATTCTCGAAGATCTTCTGATAAATGAAAATGAAAATAAAGATCAGGATAAAATATCAAAGATCGTAATGTGCTTTCATTTAATGTATAAGGCAGTGACTTCAGACCGTGACATAGCCGAATATTATAAATTCAAGTCTTATCTCAGGGAAAATATTGAACTCTTTTCAGGACATGAAATTAAAAACCTGAACAACTGCAGAAATACGTGTGCTATCCTGCTTAAAATTTCTGATTCAGAAGTAGCAAAAGAATCACTTGATTGGATCAAATTCTTAATGGAAAAAAACATTATTCTTCTAAGAAGCGGATTAATGTATAACACCACAATGTTGAATGCTGTGAATTATTCAGTCAGACTAAAAGAGATCAGCTTTGCTGAAGAGTTCCTTAATAGATATTCGGGAAATCTTCCTGCTGAATCTCGTGAAAATACTACAAACTATTGCATGGCTATGATTCATTTTGGGAAAGGAAATTTCGGGAAATCTCTGGAATACCTTTCCAGGATCAGTGATGAAAAACTTATACGCAAATATTTTGTGAAAAGACTTTATCTGAAGATCTATTATGAACTCAATGATTATGAATCTTTTATTTATGCATTTGATACATTTTCGCATTTCAAAAAAAGAAACAAACTTACAAATGAAACAAGAGCAATGGCGTTTAATAATTTCGGCAGTAATATAAGAAGTCTTTTTAAACTCCGTAATTCTTTTGAAAAGTTTGAATCAATAAAACTCAGAAAAGAGACCGGCGATCAAATCTGGTTTATCGAAAAGATAGACGAAATAGAAAAAGTTATAATTTAAAAGTTGTAATTTGAAATTATGCATAAAAGCTCATTACTCGAGATCATCCGAACATTCACTCCAAAAGAAATAATCAAATTCGAAGATTTTGTTAATTCTCCTTATTTTAATAAAAATAAAAATGTAATTAAATTATTTGCTGAAGTAATTAAGTATAGGCCGGAATTTAATAATGAGAATCTTGAGAAAGAACTTGTATGGAATAAGTTATTTCCTGAGAAGAATTATAATTATGGTATTATGAAAAATATCATTCATGATCTGAATAAACTATGTGAATCATTTCTTTCTGAGGAAATTTATAATGCAAAGGAAAATCAAAAAAGTAATGATTTTCTTGAATCAATAATTGACAGGGATTTAACTGATTATTTTGAAAATAAATATGCAGCATATGAAAAAGCATTGAAAAAAAATTTTGAAAAGAAGAATATTAGATCAACTGAAGATTATTATCATCAGCAGAAACTATTGACAGAAAGATTTGAAGCTTTTTTGCATAATTATAGTCCACAGAAAAAGGACAGGATTAAAATAATCCCATCTTGCGAATATCTTATTTATACTTTTCTTATAGATAGTTTCAAAATGATGCACAAAGTGATCGGTCACAGTCTTCAGTATAATCATCCTCTAAATGAAAATATTTTATATAATCATTTAAAGAATCTTGAAGAGAACAATACAATTGAAATGATTTTAAAATATACAGAAGCAAAGCCGGGTAATGATCATCTTATTCTAAAGTGTTATTACAGCATGTTTAAAGCACTTTTTTTTAATGATGATCCGGATAAATTTTATGAGTTCAAAAAAAATATTTCCGTTGTAACAAATATTCTTCCTAAATCCGAAATTCGGGATTTATATTTCACTTCAATGACCTGCCTGACTAATCTCAAAGTAACCCTAAATAATTTCAGCAGTGAATATTTTGATATTATACTTCTATGCTATAAGAGTAAGGTCTTGCTTAACAAAGACGGTTCCATTAGCCCTCATTTATTTTTTTCAATTGTAAATATGGCTTGTTCTCAAAATGAACTTACATTTGCGGAAAATTTCATAGAAGAATACTCACCTAAAATTCCTTTTGATTTTCGTGATGCACAATTTAATTATGCAATGTCCGGATTATTTTTTAAAAAAGAAGAATTTCACAAATCACTTGAATATCTATCAAAGATTCAGAATGAAGAAAAAAGCATGAAGTATTATATTAAGAACCGTCAGATTACTATTTATTTCGAACTGAATGACCGCGAATCTTTTGAATATGCTTTTGACTCTTTAAAGCATTATATCAGGAAAAATAAATTAACAAATGAATCAAGAATATTGACACTAACAAAGTATTGCGAATATATAAAAGCTATGTTTAAGCTGAGGGAAAAATATAATTCCTATGATTTAGATTTATTAAAAAATGAAATTGAGAAAAATAAAGTATCAAGTAAAAAATGGCTTCTGAGAAAACTTGAAGAAATAGAATCTGAAAATAAAAAAAACCGGTAGATTTCTCTACCGGCTTTAATTTCAACTATGAAATTCTAATTACAAATAACATTAATAAATCTAAAATCAGTCTATTCCCCCACTTGTAATTAATTGTTAAGATCTGTTAACCAAACGGGTAGGCAAATCCGAAATCAAAATCGTTACTTGATCAGTATCATCCTCTTCACATCAACAAACTCACTTGCTTCCATCCTGTAGAAATAAACTCCGCTGGAAAGATTTGCCCCGTTAAATTCAGCCGAATAATTTCCTGCCGGCTTGTGTTCGTTAACAAGTGTTAAGACTTCTTTTCCAAGCGCATCATATATTTTCACACTTACCAATCCATTCACAGGAATTGAAAAGTTAATTTTTGTAGTCGGATTAAATGGGTTAGGATAGTTTTGTGACAGTGAGAAAATTTCCGGTATAGAATTTTCAATTTGTGAAACACCTACTGTTCCTCCTGAAACCGTTTTTAGAATTAAACTATTATTATATTTTCCAAATCCAACAATCCAGCCAGTATTTTGATCTGAAAAACTAATAGATTGAAAATAATTTGTGTCGGAAGGTTGAATCACCCAATCATTGCCATTGTTGGTTGTTTTCATAATCAATCCACTTTGAACCGTGATCCATCCGGTTTCATTATTAATAAAATATACATATGATAAATAAGTTTGACTTACAGGAAGAGACTGAATATACCAATTATCGCCACCATCAGTTGTCTTATATGCATTGCTTCCTACTGCCCATCCCGAATTTTCATCTGTAAAATAAACAGATCCTATTCCGCTTCCGGGAGTAAAAGATTGCTTAGTCCAGCTATTTCCACTGTTTGTAGTTTTCAGAATATTAATATAATTTTCAACTGTCCAGCCGGTATTTTCATTAATAAAAAATAATGAAGCAAACCCACCATTAGATTGAGTCTGAATATCCCATACATTTCCTCCGTTGGTTGTTTTGTACATATTAAAACCTGATAACCAGCCGGTATTTTCATTTACGAAAAAAACCGAATGTAAATATTCTGATGAATCTTTAAATTGATTATCCCAATTATCTCCACCATTAATTGTTTTTAATATATCATAATCTCCGCAGGTCCAGCCTGTATTCTCATTGACAAACATTACTGACTGCAACCGGGATGATGTACCGCTAATCTGAGGCATCCAGCAATCTCCTCCGTTTGATGTCTTGAGAATTGTTCCATAAGACCCTACAGCCCAGGCTAAATTATTTGATACAGCATCTACAGAAGACAAAGCATTTGCTGATCCACATTTTTGGCTGCTCCAGTTATTGCCACCATTTGTTGATTTATATATTCCGTAATATCCGGATGCCCATCCTGTATTACTGTTTGCAAAATAAATACTATTGAAAATGATTCCCATAATATTTGTTTTTACTTCCCAGCTATTTCCACCGTTAGTTGTAGCTATAATTATACCGTTTGATCCGGAGATGTAACCATTATTGGCATCCGAAAACATAATGTGAAGATAATTACTACCGAATAATCTTAGATTGGTACTAACCCAGTTAGTTCCTCCGTTAGTAGTTTTATAAACTTCTGAATATGTAATTTTCCATCCGGTATTATTATCAAGAAAAAAAATATCACTGTATTGTCTATATTCAACTGTAAACCAAGTATTACCTCCGTTTGTAGTCTTATTCAATTCACCCTGAAAAGTTTGAGTGCTAATAGTCCATCCGGTATTATCATCAGTAAAAATTATTTTATTCAAAACAAAATTTGAATTACTTGGAATTTGTATCCAGTTCTGACCACTATTTGTTGTTTTATATATTAATCCGTAACTACCGCACATCCAGCCTGTATTTGCATTATTAAATGAAATTGATTTGATATAAAAATTATTAATATTAGATTGTTTAATCCAGCTTTGTCCGTAGTCAGTTGATTTAAGAAGAATTCCACCGTTACCGGCAATCCAGCATTTATTGTCAGATGTGTAAATAACTGAATTAAGATCTTGTGTTGTACCGCTTTGCTGAACTATCCAGTCTTCTCCACCATTCGTTGTATTATAAATTAACCCCTGACTTCCGACTATCCAGCCTGTATTCTGATCCTTAAATACTGAAGATAATAAACTTGGATATTCCTGACTTTGTGTAAACCAGCCTGATTGAGAAAAGGAGTTTTGATTAAAAACCAAAAATAAAAGGAAGGCAGTATAAATAATTTTTATTTTCATAATTCTTTATTATTTAAGATTTAATAAAATTAGTTAATTATGATAATATCAAACCAAATTTACTTCATGAATTTATGTCTTAAAATGCATTAATTTTAACACCAATGTTAAGATTTGTTAATCAGACTTCTTTTTTCTAATTTAAAATAAAAAACCCGGTACAGAAACCTATACCGGGCTATTAAAATTATCTAAAGCTGAATTTTTTATTTTACCAGAAGCATTTTCTTTGTCTCGATCTTTCCTGCTGTTTCTAATTTATAGAAATAAACACCTGAAGAAAGATTCGCAGCATTAAAATTTAATTCATAACTGCCTGCATTTTTAAATCCATCTGTCAAAGTCTCTACTTCTTTACCAAGCTGATTGAATACTTTCAATGTTACATTTCCTGAAACAGGAATTGCAAATTTTATATTAGTAGTAGGATTGAAAGGGTTTGGATAATTTTGCTCAAGCGAAAAATTATCAGGTACGTTTGTCGAAATTATATTTTCATTTACTGAAGTAGCGACGCTGTAAGTTATTTTTAGTTTCCAGAGTGAACTTGTCTGCATAGAAAGCAGATAACCTCTGTCTTCAACCCACATGCCTGCACCTGCTCCGCTCATTCCGTTTATCGTATTCCATGTTGATCCGCTGTTTGTGCTAAGTGAAGACTGCGAACCATAATTTCCTGTAAGAGTCATTGTAGGATCTTCAACGCAAAAACCTGAAGCCCATCCACTGAATCCTGTGCTGTGGCTAGTATTCCAGTTCGAACCGTAATCTGAAGATTTGTAAATATTTGATCCTGACCACTCTGTTGCATACATTAACCCTTGATCAAAAACTGTATTACACATTGAAGGTATTTCGCTTGATGATGCTGTCTTAACAAGCGACCAGTTCACACCTTTATTTACAGATTTAAATATCTGTGCCTGTCCAGAACCTGTAACTCCGTCTCCTATAAATATCACGTCAGAGCTGTCCCACATTACCATTACATCGCATGGACTTCTGAATGGATAATTATTACTGATCTCTGTAAATGTAACTCCGTCATCAACTGATTTATAAAATCCGCCGCCGTCCGGTGCAAAATAATAAGTGCTTGGATTATTCTGATCCATCTCTAATGGCTGACCATAATTACTGAAATTTCTTGAAATGGAAGTAGTCCATGTCACTCCGTAGTCTGTAGTTCTGGTAACTCTGTCAGGGCTTGAAGTTATTGCGCACATCCAAACGTTTGTGTCAAGAGGACTTACATAAAAAGAATGAGCTGATCCGCCACCTGAAACTGTTGCAATTTGAGTCCAGTTTTCTCCTCGGTTTCTGCTGACATACACTTTTGATCCGTACACAACAAACATCGAATTCTTATCAGTTGGATGTGGACAAAGATTATTTCCTATTCCACCACTTGATGATAATTTATTTTCCCATTGAAAGGAAACTGAAGTTCCGGCTGTAAGTGTCCACAGTATTCCGCCGTTAGTTGTTTTAATTATTGCATTGTTCAAACTGCTGACAGCATATCCTGTCTGACTGTTAAAATAAGTAATGTCAGATAGATTAGCCATCATAGGGTTGACCTCAAAGTTATAAAATCTTGAATTTCCATTTGTATTATTTCTGATGAATCCGCCGCCGCCGCAAACATGAATGTTATCCATATCTGAAGCTGTAAGACCCATAATATCTGTTCTGACTCTAGTGTCAACAGACTCCCAAGTTGAAGCATTCGGTTTTAAGATCAAAGTACCGTTAACACCGGTAACAGCTATACCGTCAGCTAAATATTTTACTTTTAAAAGATTATTGGTTGATCCTGTATTTTCAAGACTCCATGAAGTTCCGCCATTTGCAGTCACATAAGCTGTTCCATTATCGCCGACTACTATTCCTTTTTGTTCATCAAGAAAACTTACTGAATTCAATTTAACAGATGGAATTCCTGTATTAATTAAAGACCATGTCAGACCACCGTCAATAGATTTATAAACAATTCCGTTATCGCCGCAAAAAAAGCCGAGTGTTTCCGAAATGAAATTTATTGAATTTACAGATGAAGTAATACCTGTCGTTATAGTATTAATTGGTGAATTATTTTTTTGTGTTTTGTAAATATTTCCGTTTATACCGGAGATCCATACATCATTATTATATGATGATACACTTTTCAATACAACTCCGGGTATTGAATATCCAGCCCAACTGGTACCTGAGTTATATGAACGGTAAACATTATTACCCTGTGCATCTCCTGCACCTACTGCTATGACGTTAATACCGTCAGCAGTTGTAACACTGTTAAAACCCTGCGCCTTTAACATTTCTGAAACAGAAAATGTCAAAAAAAGACACAAAGCAACAGCAAAAGAAAATGTTTTACTGATTTTCATTTAATTAATTTTAGTTGTTAAATAAGTATGTGCAAAATTATGGTATTTCATTTGCAATTGCAATTTAGTTAATAGAAAAAATTGTATACAAATTCTTTTGCTTGCCTCAAAGACACAGAAACTCTAAGAAATAATATTGTTATTCGATATATTTTAAAAATATAAATCATCATTCATTTTTAATAGATTATCAAAAAATATAACAGTTAAGTTTTACTCCAGCTCCTGAAGTATCAGGAAAAAGTAATTTTTAAGATTTCAAATTAAGAACTTACAATCTTAGAGCCATTGAGTCTTAAAGCCTTATAGGCAAAGTCAGTAATGCTATAGTAAACTTTAATTTGATTAATTAAAAACTTTTTTAGTTTTTATGAATTACTTAACTTTATTTAATTCCAATTAAATTAAATTTTAAAAAATGAATAAAATTATTCTGATTTTTTTTATGTCAGTATTTGCCTTTATAAATAAAGCCGATTCACAGAACAAGAAAGTACTTTTTGAAGAATTCACAAATGCATCCTGTGCACCTTGTGCATTAAACAATCCCGCTTTAAAAGCATTTACAGATTCTAAAGGAGATACAATTATATCAATTAAGTATCATACCAATTTCCCCGGCTTTGATCCGATGTATAACCTTAATCCAGTCCAGGTCGAAGAAAGACGCGGTGGATATTATGCAGATGTAAATGCAGTCCCATGGCTGAAAGGTGACGGGAATATGTTTCCGGATATTTGGCCTTTTACACAGGCAAATTTTGATGCAGCTTTTAACACCAGAAAAGTTATCGTTCCCCCACTTACAATTTCAATTACAGACATAAGAATTGCCGGTGATTCTGTTGAAACAACTGTTACTGTTAACAACACACAAAACTTACCTGCAGGAGATTATAAACTCAGAATAATGGGTGTGGAGAAAGTTATAAATTATACGACTCCTCCCGGAAATAACGGTGAAAGCACTTTTGAAGATGTATTCAGAATTGGAGTTCCTGATATGAATGGTGTTCAACTGCCAACTGCTGCCGGAGTTTATTTCGTTACTTTTAAATATAAGATTCAGCCTGAATGGGTAGATTCGAATATGGTCACTACTGCATTTGTTCAGAATGATGCCACTGGTAAGGAAGTCATAAATTGTAACGTTGCAAGTGATGTCCCAACAGGTATTGTAAACAATAATACTAACATTCCTGCAAAATTCAATCTTTATCAGAATTATCCGAATCCGTTTAATCCTTCTACTACTATCAAGTTTGACATACCTGAAAATTCATTTGTAAAATTAAGCATCTATAACAGCATTGGCAAAGAAGTTGCTGTACTAATAAATGAAATGCTTATTCAGGGAACGTATGATTATAACTTTAACGCATCAGGTCTTACATCGGGTTTATATTTTATGAGAATATCTTCAGGGAATTTTCAGGATACAAAAAAATTAATGCTGCTTAAATAATTTAATTTTCAGTTCAATTTAACTCATTCTGCTGTTTATTCAGAATGAGTTTTTAATTTAAAATATATGTTGAAAGAATATTTAGAACGGATAGGATATCAGGATGATATAAATACATCTAAAGAAGTTTTGTTTCAGATACATGCCGCTCACATGCTGCACATTCCATTTGAGAATCTTGACATACACTTAAAGAATAAAATAATTCTCGACAAAGATCATCTTTTCAAAAAGATCATAGAAAATAAAAGAGGCGGTTATTGTTATGAACTTAATGGAATGCTCTATCTGCTATTAAAAGAAATCGGATTTGATGTAAAGATGATCTCTGCTCAGGTAAGTATCGGTGAAGATCTCTGGACACCTGATTTTTCGCACCTTGCCTTATTGGTAAAACTCGATAATACATATTTAACAGATGTTGGCTTCGGAGATAATTTTTTTGAACCTCTTCTCATTGAAAATGATATTATTCAAAATGATAAAGCCGGTTATTTTAAAATTGTAAAAGACGGTGAAGATTATTTTAAGCTTATGAATTCTCCTGACGGAAATGATTTTAAGGACGGATATAGATTTACTAAAAATGAATATAAATGGAATGACTTTGAAGAAATGAATGTATATCAGCAGACATCAGAAGATTCTCATTTTATAAAAAACCGGATCTGTTCACTGGCTACTAAGTCAGGAAGAATTTCTTTAAGTAATAATAAACTTACGATTACTGAAAACGGTGAAAAGAAGACCACTGAATTTAATAATGAAGATGAAAATGAATTTAATAAATTACTTTTCGAAAAATTTCAGATAAAACTATAAAGCTTTATCATAGATCCTGTAAGTTTTATAAACTTCAGCTCCGAGTTTTACCGCAGTTTGCATCATCGCAAAATTATCTTCGAGCACCCATGATATCTCTGCTCCTCTAATTTTTTTTCTGTCAGCAGCCTGAATGATATTTCTGTAAAATACTGCATCTATTCCTTTTTTATGATACTCTTTTTTCACACCCATTATTATTACTCTGAGCTGATCGATCTTCTTTTTATTTTTGAGAAATTTTATAAATCCGAAAGGAAACAATTTTCCATTAAGTCCTTTTATAGCCTGGTTTACATCCGGTAAAGCAAGAGAAAAACCGATCGGCTTTCCGTCTATTTCAGCAAACTCTACATAATCCGGATCCACAGCAAGCTTCAGATTTGCAGCAATGAAATTAAATTCAGCTTCGGACATAGGAACAAACCCCCAGTTATCTTGCCAGGCATTGTTATATATCTCTCTTACTTTCTGAACTTCATTTTTAAAGTCTTTCATATTCACATTTCTGATCGTAAGATTTTCTTTCTTAATGATCATCTTACTAATCCTGTCGAGTTTATTCATCATTGCTTCATTTTTAATAACATCCTTACTGATCCACATTGCATAAAGATCCTTGGCTTTTTTCAAACCAAAGTCTCCATAAAGTCCAATATAATATTCAGGATTATATGGCATCAGCATTACAGGCGGCTGATCAAAGCTGTCTGTCAGAAGTCCGCATTCATCATTCGTAGAAGGGTTTACCGGACCGCGAAGAGTATCCATCCCGTTTTCTTTTACAAACTCTGCAGCTTTCTGAAATAACGGCTCGGAAACTTTCTTATCATTCACAGATTCAAAAAATCCGAAGAATCCTACTTTATCATTATAAAATTTATTATGTGCGTTGTTTGTAATTCCGGCTATACGTCCCGCTACCTCTCCGTTTTTATAAGCGAGCCAGAGTTTGATCTTAGCATGAGTATAAAATGGATTCTTCTTTTCATCAAGATTATTTTTTACATCAAATCTCAGCGGCTCTACCCAATATTTATTATCCTTATATAAATGATACGGAAACTCTATAAATTTCTTTTTTTCAGCTTCTGTTAATACTTCAATGATCTCTATTTTATCTGACAAAATTGATTTTTTATTTAAATAAAATTATTTGTAAATATTTATAATTTAGCCAAGATCTCTTCAGTATGTCCATCTACATTCACTTTGTTAAAAATGTCTGTGATTTTTCCTTTTTCATCTATTACATAAGTAGTCCTCTCTATTCCCATATACTTTTTACCATACATACTTTTCTCTTTCCAGACATCATATTCTTTCAGCATTTCAAAATTTTCATCAGAGAGAAGAGTAAACGGCAGATCATATTTGAGTTTAAATTTTTGATGTGATTTTGTGTTGTCTTTACTTACACCAATCACAACTGCATTTTTCTTTTCAATAACTTTAATATTATCTCTGAAGCTGCATGCTTCTTTTGTACATCCGGATGTATCATCTTTCGGATAAAAATAAAGAATAACTTTCTTACCTTTCAGATCTTTCAGACTTACCTTTTCACCTGTATCGCTGATTAATGTAAACGCAGGAGCTTTGTCACCTATTTTTAACATAATTAGACTTTGAATATTTTATAAGATTGTAAACTTTTGTTTGCAGATTAAAGAGAGTTCCATTTCTGAAGCCATTTAAGGTAATACATCATATACACTAATACCTAATATTTTTTTTCAGGGTCTTCCTCCCCGCTTGTTATTTATAATAATGTTAGTATAGTAAGTATTTTTATTGATTATAAATTTCTAGTTTTTTTATTAATATAACGGTACTGTTAAAAAGTTTAAATCCACTTTAAGAACCTTGGAAGCATTTTAATTTGGAATTAATTCCATCCTGTTTTTGCAAAATTTCTCTTGATCAAAAAAGCAGCAAGTATGCCTGTGATCAGAAATAAAATTCCTGTCGTCGTATCACCGAGTATGACTTTTCCAATTCCAAACAAAAATGCGTAAGCCATTATTATTCCCGCTACCCAGTTGATCATAAGCAGGTAATATCCTGTATCAGATTTCACATCCGTCATTTTATCGGAAATTATTTTCCATCCGATTCCGCCCGGATGTACTCTTCTGTAAAATGAATCAAGCTTAGCAGTTGCTGTCGGCTTTGTAATGTAAACTGTAACGATCCATGCAAGAGTCGTAATTGGTACTATAATAAATAATGTCTCCGGAAACTTCACTCCGAAGTCTCCAAAATAAAGTACTCCATATACTACAAATGGTGTGACAGTCGCTACTATCTCCCCTATTGCATTTACTCTCCACCAAAACCATCTTAATATTAAAACCAGTCCAAGACCTGCACCGCACTCAATGAGGAAACTCCAGACTCCTGAAATACTTGTCATTTGAGTAGTCACTATTACAGACAGAAACATAAATACAATTGTCATAAGTCTTGCAACCACGACATAATGTTTTTCGCTTTTATCCTTTGAAAGGAATCTTCTGTAAAAATCATTTATGAAATACGATGTACCCCAGTTTAGATGAGTTGCAATCGTCGACATATATGCAGCAAAGAATGCTGCGAGAAGTAGCCCTTTTAATCCGACCGGAAGGAAGTCATTCATAGCCATCACAAATCCAAGTCCTTTATCAGCCTGTGATAAGTCGGGATAAAGAATGAGCGAGCAAAGTCCAATCAGGATCCACGGCCAGGGTCTTATACAATAATGTGCAACCTGAAATAATAAAGTAGCAAATAGAGAATTTTTTTCATCCTTAGCACTCATCATTCTCTGAGCTACATAGCCGCCGCCTCCCGGCTCTGCACCCGGATACCAGGATGCCCACCACTGCAGTCCAACAAATGCTAGGAAGGAAGAAATTGTAAGAGCTAAAATTCCGCCTGTTGAAGTTTCTCCATCACCTGATGATATCTCCGGAGTAAATTTCAAAGCCCATTCAGGAAGTTTTTCCTGCATGCCGCTGATACCGCCTATCTCCGGAGAGTTCACTACAATCACTGCCAGTACAATACATCCGCCCATTGCAAGAATAAACTGAAATGCATCATTTACTGCGACACCCCAAAGTCCGGAGATAGCTGAATAAAAAGCTGTAAACAGCATACATGCACCGACATAATATATTGCATTATCCGGATTGACATATTCGGGGAACATTCCTATCAGAATTTTTATCATTGCAAGATTGACCCAACCCATAATGATCGTGTTCATGAAGATCCCCATGTAAATTGCTTTGAATCCTCTGAGAATTGCAGCAGGTTTTCCTGAATATCTTAACTCAATAAATTCAACGTCAGTCAATATCTCTGCCCGTCTCCACAATCTTGCAAAAAAGAAAACGGTAAGCATTCCACCGATCAGCATATTCCACCAGAGCCAGTTGCCTGCTATTCCATTTTGTCCGACAAGTTCTGTAACTGCAAGCGGTGTATCTGCTGCAAATGTCGTTGCGACCATTGATAGTCCGGCAAGCCACCATGTCAATTTCCTACCTGAGAGAAAAAATTCTTCAGTAGATCCACCTGCTCTTTTGGAGTAATAGAAGCCTATAGCTAACGCAATAATAAAATATACACAGACAATTACCCAGTCTAACAAATGCATCAGCTTATGATAAGTAAATTAATTTGCCAATTTAAATTTTCTAAACTTAAATTGAAATATAGAATTTTTCTAATCTGAAAAAATTATAATATTCTGACAATGAAAAATTTACATAGTATCTGCTGATATAATTATGCCTGTGTAAAAACTATATTTTGTTTTATGAAATATCAGAAATACAAGAGAGATAAGAGAGATAAATAGAAATTTCGGACCGTATATTTATAATCCGGTCCGAAAAATTGAAATGTAAATTGAAAGTAAGTAACGAAGTAATTATTATTTGCCTTCTTTAATTTATAACATTATAAAAATTATCTGATTTTAATTTTTTTACCGCAGACATTCTAAAAATTTTCAATAAATTATTTTCATCATGATCGAGTTCATCAGCAAGCATATCAGTTTTATTTGAATATTTAAAATCTTTAATATATTCTTTTATGATAACATCATTTTCAGGTACGATCTCACAAAATTTTAAATCAAGATCAGGACAATCATTCCAAAGATTACTCCACCAATCAAGTGATTTGATATAATCCGGATTATCGTCAATGTTGATTTTCTTTTCAGCTATTCTGTCTTTTTCATATTGTTCATTATGTGTGCAAATATCAACAATCCCAATCTGACCTCCGGGTTTTAAAAATTTTGTAATATAATCAGTAAATCCAAAGTCAGTTCCGAAATACATAAATGAGTCCACTGCAATTATCAGATCAAAAAATTCCTCAGGGAACGGAAGTGCATTTGCTTCTAATTTCAATGGCAGAACATTTTCCTCGCATCCCATTTCTCTTATTCTATTGAGGTTTGAAGAAGGATTCATTTTTGGATCCACAGCCCAGACTTTTGAATTAAATTCATTTGCCAGAAAAATAGCACTGATAGCTTTGCCACATCCAAGATCAAGAATTTTCATTCCTGAATTCATATTAAGAATTTCACAAAGGCATTCAAGATTGTATAATACGTTCTCACCGAGTGAATTTCTTCTGACCCAGCTTTCATTATACCTTGAGCTTAAAGGAAAAAGCTTTTCCATATATACCCTTTTCATGATAGATTTTTTAAATTTTATTTTACTCTTTCAACAGGTACATTTTTAATGAATTCACTTATACTTAAATCTGCATACACTCCATATGCGTCTATTAAAATACCTTTGGTACCTGAACTGGATGAAATAGCATATATAATTGACATATCATCTGGATTTGAATCTCCTTCATATCTTTCAGTTGATTCTATTTTTACATCTTCAGGCCAAAAACTTTCACCTGTTTCCTTACATTTCAGCAGATCATTTTCAACTATAAAATCTTCGGTATATTCTTTTTTTCTGAACTCTTCAATTGACTCTACCAGTGTTCTTATTTTTTTTTCCAAAATTAAACTCCTTGATTAATTGATTTTTAATTTTAATTTCAAAAATTGTTCAGTACAAATTTGACTCTTAAGTGTTTTTAGCAATTGTTTACAGACTCCCTTGCAATTCTTCAATCAATGAATTAGTTAGAATAACTCGTTCCCTTTTTGCGGTGAAAGTATACTTGATTACTTTGTTTTATTTCCCCACATTAACATTTGTATTTCAGTATAAAAAGGAACCTGCCCCGATCATCCCCCAATGATCATAAAAACAGGGCAGGATTATTGATGGAAGTATTTCTATTGATGGAATTATAAGAACATTTGATTTCTGTTTCTAGAATTGTTTAATATTTTATTTTCTCTGTTCTCACTGACTTTCCTTTCATCCGGATCATCATCAGTGATTTTTTCTATATCAGGATTTAAAACAGATTCCTTGTCTGAAGCATTATTATCTGTTTCTAGTTTTTGATGTCTAAGTTTATAGATTTTATCATCTTTTTTTCTCAGCTCCTCTTCCAGTATTATTTCCTTGACTGTTTTATATTTGTTATCTTCGTGATCTAATAAACTGATAGTATAATCTGAAAGTGAAATTTCCGGTCCGTCCGGTATCACTTCTTCATTTGGGAAAATGTCCAAAGAAAGATCCTTTCCTAATTCTACATCAGTTTCATTTTTGGTTTCAAAAATTTCACTCTTAGTTTCGCCATTGCTGACTCTTTTGTTATTCATAATAAACTCCAATTTATTTTATGAAATTGTTTATTAAACTTTACAAAGGAGTATGCACATAGTGTGCCATAGATTGAAACTTAATTTTTAGAAGTTTTATCACATTAATATATACTACGATAATATATTTTATGACAATAGTGTCTGAAATTGTCGTAATTAAGAATGAAAATGAAGAGAATATATATGATTTGTATTTTAGAACTTGGGGATTACAGACGGACATATCAATCTGTAAAATTTGAGGTATTAAACAATACTTATTGAAAAAGAATAATATGGAATAAAATTATTGAAATTATGTTATTCCAAGTTTTTTTAATTTTCTGTAAAGTGTCCTTTCATTCATATTTAATATTTTTGCTGCAATGGTTTTATTGTCACCGGCTTTTTTCAAAGCATCTAATATCAATTCTTTTTCAGCATCTTGTTTTGCATCTGAATAAGATATTTTTGATTCTGATACATCGGAATTGTTAAATTTAATTTCATCGGGTATATCTATAGACTTAATCTCATCTCCTTTGTTTAGTAAAACTCCTCTTCTAATTACATTTCTTAGCTCTCTGACATTTCCAAACCAACTGTGGGAAACGAGTTTTTCCATGACTTTATCAGATACACTTTTAATGTTTTTGTTTAATTCCTGATTTGATTCTTTTATAAAATGTTCTACCAGTAATTTTATATCATCTTTTCTGTCTCTTAATGCCGGCAATTCCAGATAAAATTCATTCAATCTGTAATACAGATCCTGTCTGAACTTTTTGTTGTTTACAGCATCTGCAAGCTTTATATTTGTGGCAGAAATAATTCTGATGTTTAGTTTTACCGGACTCTTAGCTCCGAGTCTGGTTACTTTTCTGTCCTGTATGACTCTCAGTAATTTTATCTGATTGGAATCAGACAGATTGGTGATCTCATCCAAAAAGATAGTCCCTTCATTTGCAAGTTCAAATTTACCTTCTTTTGCCGATTTAGCATCTGTAAATGCTCCTTTTTCATGTCCAAATAATTCACTTTCAATAAGACTTTCAGGAATTGCTCCGCAGTCAACTGCTATAAAACTTTTATCTTTTCTTTCACTAAGGTTGTGGATCATACATGCTATTACTTCTTTACCGGTTCCGCTTTCACCTTCGAGCAGTACACTTAATTTGGTTGGTGAAACTATTTTTACCTGTTCGAAAACTTTTTTCATAGCATCACATTCACCTATAACTTCACCTTTAATATTAGAGGAATCAATTTTCTTTCTAAGCAAATTTACTTCCTGATTCAAATACTTCAGTTCAAGAGTTTTTCTAATTGTAATAATTATTGCTTCATTATCAAAAGGCTTTGTTATAAAATCGTGAGCACCTGCTTTCATTGCCTCGACTGCAGTTTTTATTTCTCCATAAGCTGTAAGCATGATCACAGGCAATAACTTGTTTATTTTTTTGATCTCTCTTAAAATTTCTAATCCGTTCATTCCGGGAAGTCTCATGTCAAGTATTACAAGACCATATGACTGATCTTTTGTCAATTCTTTTAATGCAAGATTTCCGTTTTCAACCGCTTTGCAGATGAAATCTGATTCTTCAAGTAATTCTGTAAGTGTAAATCTTAATGTTTCATTATCGTCTACAATTAATACCTTCTCCATTATTATAATTTATTGTTAGTTAATGGGAATTTTATTTTTATTGTTGTGCCTTTCCCTAAAACACTCTCTATTTCATATGTTCCATGATGTGATTTGATTGTCTGATATGCAAGTCCCATTCCCAGTCCGACACCTTCATCTTTTGTTGTAAAGAATGGTTCAAGGATCTTGTCTAAATTCTCTGCGGGAATTCCGATACCCGTATCTATAAATTCTATTCTTATCATTTCACTTTCACTTTCCAGTCTTACTTTTATCGTCAGATCACCTCCTTCATTCATTGCTTCTATAGCGTTTGAAACAAAATTCATTAATGCTGCTTCCAGTTTAAGTTTATCAATATTCATTGTAGGAATCTCGTCCGGAGAATCAAAGATAACATTAATATCAGACGATTTACATCTTGCTTCTACGCTTTCAATTATATTTTCAAGGATATCAATAACATTCACAGAACTGTATTTGAGCTCTCCGGGTGATGCAAAATTTAGTAAACTCTTAATGATCTTATTTGCAATATCAACATTTGTAATAATGTAATTCAGTCTTCTTTTGTTTTTTACATCAATATCTGCCTTGGTGATCATTTGTGCAAGACTGCTGATATTTGCCAATGGATTTCTTATTTCGTGAGCTACTCCGGATGAAAATCTTCCAAGAGCAGCAAGCTTTTCATTATAAATAAGTTCTTTTTGTGTAGCAATTAGTTTAGCATTTATTATCCTTAATTCCTCTTCAGCTTGTCTGATCTCTGTTACATCATGTGCAGTTCCAAACATTCTGATGACATTATTATCTTCATCAAGATGTATTTCACCCTGAGAATTAATGATCTTTTCTTTACCGTCCTGACTTTTAAGTCTGTGATAAAAGTCGAAAGTTGTTTTGTTAATAAGAGCATTCTGAATGATTTTTTGAACTCGATCTACATCAGATTCATGTATTCCACTGAGATAATTTTCAAAAGTAGGTTTAAAATCATCTCTTTTCACACCAAAAATTCGGTACAATTCATCGGACCAGGTAATTTTGTTGTTGATCACGTCCCATTCCCAATTACCAAGTTTGGCTATGTGCTGCGCATCATTTAGTTTATTCTCACTTTGTCTGATCTTATTAATAGTTTCAATTTTATCATAAAGACTTCCGATTTCAATTCCAATATTATTAATACAATTTAGTATTTCCGGATCTATTTCTTCTTCATCTATTTTAAAAAATTCCAGAATACCTATTATTTCATTATTCATAAAAATCGGCACCCATATGCCGGTCTTGAGACCCAGCTCGTTTACAACATCCAGTCTCAGGATAATATTTTTTTCTTTAATTTCTCTAAATTTTATCCATTCTGATTTTTGATCTAATAATTTCTTACCCGGATAACCTTCACCTTTATTAAAAATTAAGTTTTCAGAAATTTCTTTGAATTTATAACTGCTTTCCGGCATATCTTTATTCCAAATCTTCGAAGAAACAAATTTATCATTTTTAATAAGAAAACAATGTCCAATTTCCCAGTGGGTATATTCACATATCTTATTTATGGAATATTGTATACCAGAATTTAAATCAAAAATATTATTTGTGTAGCTAATTACATCATTGAGAACAAGCAAAAGGTTGTTCCTTTTTAGGATTAAATCCTCTGCTTTTTTAATTTCAGTCATATCCTGACAAATACCTACCCAGGCATTTGCAGATCCGTCATCATTTTTAATTGCTGATGTAGAAAGATATGTATAAAAATTTGTACCGTCATATTTTTTTGTAAGTAATTCACCTTTCCAGCCGTTTTCAAAAGAACTCTTTAGAATTTTATTTTTAATTTCAGGAATTATATCTTTTAAGATCGGTACTTCTTTTCCAATTAATTCTTTATCTTCAAATCCATAAGTTTGCTCAAATGCCTCATTTACAAAAAGTATATTATTGTTTTGATCTGCTATAAACACACTGTCTTTCATACTTTTAATAGTATGGGCAAAAAGTTTTATCTTGTTTTGGATTTTTTCCTTTTCTTCGCTTTCTTTTATAAGTTTTGATAAAGCATTTACTAGTTCAGCAGTTCTTATTTTTACATTTTCCTCTAATTCTAGATTTGATTTCAGAAGTCTATTTTCCGCTTTTTTTCTTTCTATAAAATTCCCAATCTGCCTTGCAGCGGATTCCAGTACAGCAATAAAATCCAGTCTCTCTTCCATACTTTTTTTACTTAGACATTCTATCATTGCTATTATTTCAGTTCCACTCGATATCGGGATCTCGAGTCCGGATAGCCAGCCCATTTTCTTTGGATCATATTTAAAGTTTGGATCTTCAATAAAATGCATATCTTTTTTCCAAACGGATTTTCCTTTATCAAGTAATTCTTGAAAGCCTTTGTCTTTGGAAAATGTTTTTTTTGTATCATTTGAATTTTCAAATTCCCTGATACTGTTTTCATCTTTTCCCCAAAGAGAATTAATCTTAACGAATTCATGATTATCATCTATTGTCCACAAAATTCCAAAGTCCCAATCCATACCGGTACATATATTTTCCAACAATTTATTTGAAGCTTCTTCAAGTGTTTTTGATTCGGAAAGAGTTTTTGAAATTTCATACTGTATCTTCAAAAACTTTTCATTTTTAATCCTTTCATTTATGTCAGTACAGGATCCTGTATAACCTGCAAAATAATTTCCCTCATATCTTGGTGTTCCTTTACTATAAATCCAGATATATTCCCCTGTGTTATTTTTTAATCTGAATTCCATATCAAATGGAATTCTTTTATCAAAAGAATCTTCATATATCTGAATGCATTTTTGCAGATCATCCGGATGCATTCCGTGAAGCCATCCATATCCGGATTCTTCTTCCATTGTCCTTCCTGTAAAATTTAGCCATTCCCTGTTAAAATATGAAAATTGTTTGTTATTGTCCGTCATCCATATTAATACAGGTGCTGAATCAGCCATTATTCTGAATCTGTACTCACTTTCTCTTAAATTATCTTCGATTTTTTTTCTTACGGAAACTTCATTTGATAACTTCTCATTAGCTTCTCTTAATTTTTCAGTCCTGTCTTCTACTCTGCTCTCCATCTCTTCATAAGATTTCATCAGCAGATCTTCGGCTTTACTTTTATTTTTGATCAGTCTTTCTGAAATGAATAAAGATAAGCCTATTACAATAAATGAAAAAATACTAATTGCTATAATGAAGTCCTGGATTGTAGAATTAATTCTTTCTGCTTTCTTATTTTCATTTTTGAAATATGAAAGTTCATTAAATTTTAATTCCTGAATTATTTTATTTATATACATCAGGTTCTTTTGAACTTCATTTTCAACCTTAATCTGTTTCTTGTATTTTTCAGCAGCAGAATAATTATATTTTATAGAATCTAAAACAATAGAATTTGTTAACTCAAGATTCAGATCTGATAATGAATCCAATGAATTGACAAGCATATACTGCTCGGGCTTAATTGAGGCAAGTTTTTTTAGAGTAATTATCTGAGAATGAATATTCAACATCAAAGAATCATATTTATTAAGATAATCAACTTCCCCTGTTATGATGTAACCTCTTCTTACAAGTGGGATTTCGAGCGTGTTAACATTAATGTCTTCTACTTTTTTCAGAATTTCATTAGAATTGTTGACCCAACTGATATCTGATTTATATCTGTCAATATTATGGTAAGTAATAATGCTTAATATAAATACAATTAACAGGAATATTAAAAATGCAGCCGGAATAAACTTCTCCAGCGGTAATTTTTTTTCCAGTTTTAGATACCTTCTCGAAAATTTTCCTTTTAAGTCAGGTTTCATTGTTTTTTATTGACAATTTATGACACAATATGACATAACATATTTAAGATTTTATTTAAAAGTTCCAATATAGATAATTTTTCAAATCAAAATTCTTGGCACAGTAAATGAAATAATATATTTCAAATGCTGAATATATAATTTTCAAATAAGATACATTTTAAATTGAAAATTAACAAAACAAATTATTTAGTGTTTTAAAAATTAAAATCAAAAAGGAGTAGTAATGAAAACATCAATAAAGAGTATAATTATAATTACATTTATAACTATACTAACATCAGCAGGATATTCGCAAACTAAATATTCTACAACAAAGAAATCTTCTTACCCGCAATGGAGCGCAAGCCCGGTTGGTGGTGTAACAATCCCCGTAGGAGTGTTTGGTGATAATTTTAAGCCCGGAGCAAACTTGGGGGTTGACATCAGTTATAAAGTGAACAAAGAAGTAGGGTTTTATGGTAAACTTGGATATTATTTTCTCACAAATAAAACTCAGGGCTTAGGTGATGGAAAAATGATGGAATACACTGTAGGTCCAAGATACTTTTTCACAGCAAAAAATTTGAAATCCGCAATATTTCTTGAAGCAGGAATGGGTGCATATACAATACAATATAACTCATATACTGTAAATCAAACTGTTGTACCGGAAATTACAAATACAAATTTCGGATACAATGCAGGGATAGGAGCAATATTGAATCTTGGAAGAGATGTGGATATGTTATTTAATGTAAAATATAATTCAGTTCTGACTGATGGTGGTTCTACTAGTTTTATAACACCAATGCTTGGAATAGACTTTAGATTCTGATAAAGATATATACAAACTAAGGCAGAAGAATTTATTTCTTCTGCCTATTTTAAAATAAAACAATAAGGAGAAATTCAAAATGCAGCGAAATGAAGTAAACGGAAAAAGTTTTATTAGCGGTTTAATTACAGGCTCAATAGTTGGCGGGATCACAGCACTCTTATTTGCTCCAAAAAGCGGAAAAGAATTAAGAGTAGATATTTCAGATAAAAGTAACGAGCTGCTGGATGAAGCAAATTTTATGTTGCTCAATGCAAAAGAAAAAGCATCTGATATAATCGATGTTGCAAACAAAAAAGCTGAACAGTTATTAACCGATACAAAAGATAAGATACATAGAATGACAGGAAATGCTGAGAATATGCTTAATGAAGGCAAAAGCATTCTCGAGAATGAAACAGATAAGTTAAAAGATGCAGTAAAAAAAGGTTCCCAGGCTTATACAGATGAAAGAAATAAACAAAATAAGTAATCTGATGACTGAGATTAATTTAAATACTATAGTAAGTATCACAGAGATCCCAATATTTATCATAATTTTGATACTTACTATATTTATTTTAAAAGCGGTTAAAAAATTTGCAGATTCTGTTTCGCGTATTGAGAATGAGCTAATGAAAATTTCAGAACAGATCTCTCCGGTAATAAATGAAATGGATTATATTTCACATGAGTTCAGGATCCTTACTGACAAAACCAAATTAAAATATGCCAAAGTTGAATTTGTTGCAGATACATTAATTGACAAATCCTTCGGGGTATTAAATTTGATAAACAAGTTTCATAGATTTAGTAATGGATATTTACAAAATACAATAAATTTAATATCAGCAGTTTCAGCCGGTATTAAAACTTTTCGAAAAAATTAAAATCGGTATCATAGTTAAATATAGCTGTGGTATATTAATTAAATAAAAACAAGAAGGAGTAAAAAAATGTTGTGGACAATATTTGTAATTCTGCTTGTACTTTGGATACTTGGAATGGTTTCATCTTACACAATGGGTGGTTTTATTCATGTGCTTCTCGTAATTGCTGTAGTTGTTGTGATTATAAGGCTCATACAAGGCAGAAACCCGGTGTAAGTCAGTTAAAAAGAATTGCTGCAAAGATTTATATTCCGGTTTGAATATAAATTAATATTATTCAAACCGGATTTATTAATGTCTGAGTCATGAATGTTATAATTAAAATTGTTCTTACGAACATTATTTTTAAAACTATTTTATAAAAACGATGAATAAAATACTATTAATAATATTATTAACAAATTTTTCAATAATTTTTTCCGGATGTGAATTCCTGGGGGATATTTTTCAAGCAGGAGTTTGGATTGGTGTAATTGTAGTTATTGCTATTTTCGCAATTATTGGTGTTCTGGTTAGAATGTTTAAAAAGTAAATACTTTACTGACATTAGATTTTTTTAATTATTTATATAATTTTATGAATACTTAAAGTATTTACAAATCTTATATTAAATTAAATTTAATTTAATAATTATTTTATAAATCCTTAGTTGCTCAGATCAACTGCCAGCCCTCACTATTTAATATGGAGGGCTTTGGTCGTTTCAATTATAGAGTGACTAAAATTTACTTTTTAAATCTTCTTATTTTAATTAATTATTTTTTTTTAAATTTTATATAACAACTTTTAAAATTTATATCCTGTAAGTATAAATTATTTATCTACCTTACTTCAAAAAATGTTATTTACTTAAATCATAATTATGAAAGCTATTTGGAAAGGTTCAATCGGTTTTGGCTTGGTGAATATACCTGTAAAGTTATTCAGTGCTACAGAAAAAAGTACATTAGATCTCGACATGGTTGATAAAAGAGATCTGGAAAAGATACATTATCAGAGAGTAAATGAAAGTACCGGTAAAGAGGTAAAATGGAATGACATTGGAAAAGCATTTCTTATGAATGAAAAATATATTCTACTTGAAGATAAAGATTTCGAAGATGCTTCACCTGAAAAATCAAAAATAATTGAAGTAAATCATTTCGTAGACGAATCCGATATTGAATCAGTCTATTATGAAAATTCATATTTCATTGAACCTGATAAATCAGGATTCAAAGCATATGCTCTTTTGAGACAAGCTCTTAAAGAAACCGGGAAAGTAGGAATAGCACAGTTTGTGCTTCGTACTGCTGAAATGCTGGCAGTGATAAAGCCGTATGAAAACTTATTATTACTGAATAAAATCAGATTTAAAGAAGAGATACGGGAAACTAATGAAATTAAAATTCCATCCTCATCTGTAAATAAGGATCAGCTTAAAATGGCAGTTAAACTGATTGATCAGTATAGTGCCAAATTCAATATCTCCAAGTTTAAGGATGAATATTCAGCTTCTCTTTTAAAAATAATTAAAGCAAAATCCAAAGGCAAAAAAACATCTAAGCATAAAATTCATAATATTAAATCCGATACCAAAGATCTTATGAATCAGTTAAAAGCCAGTTTAAAAAAAGCATCTTAAATAATTATCTATATATTTTTTGTAATTTAAAGGATGGTTAAATAAAATGAGTCTGACATTATATAAGAAAAAAAGAAATTTTCTTAAAACTCCGGAACCTGATACAGATAAAAACCTGACAAAGAATGCGCTTACCTTTGTAGTTCAAAAACATTATGCATCTCACTTACATTATGATTTCCGACTTGAATTAAATGGAGTATTAAAAAGCTGGGCAGTACCGAAGGGTCCTTCAATGAATCCGGCTGATAAGAGACTTGCAGTTCATGTCGAAGATCATCCAATTGATTACAGTAATTTTTATGGAGAAATACCAGCAGGAAATTACGGAGCAGGCACAGTAGAAATATGGGATAACGGAAATTATATTCCTGCCGGTAAAAGTAATTCCCAAAATCCCGATTCACTACTTTACTCAGATTATAAAAAGGGCAATTTAAAATTTATTTTAAATGGTCATTATCTGAAATGTGAATTTGCACTTGTAAAAATGAATTCAGAAGAAGGTAAGAACTGGCTGCTAATAAAAAAGAAAGATAAATATTCATTAAATAAATTTGAGATTAATGAAGTATTATCATTAAAATCTTTTAAAAAGTCAAAATCTTCTGACAAAAAAACAGAATCCCCTTTAATAAAGAAACCTTCCAAAAAACAAAGCAAAAAAATTTCACTCAGTAAATCCAATGGTGCAGGCAGCATAAAAGACAGTTGGCAAATTTTAAAAAAGCCTATGCTCGCAAAACTTTCTTCCAACACAATAATCGACGATAAGGAACTGATTTACGAGATCAAATTTGACGGATACAGAGGTATTTCAAAAGTATGTAAAGACGGAGTAATTCTAAGTTCAAGAAACGGTCAAAAGCTGAATTTAACTTATTCACCTATAATAAAAGATTTAAATAAAATCAGTGATCAAGTAATACTTGATGGTGAAATAACCGTTTTAAACGGCAAAGGAATTCCCTCATTCAGTTTACTTCAGAACTATAAAGATTCAGACAAGAATAAATTAAGATATTACGTATTTGATATACTTTTTTTAAACGGCTTTGATCTTACAGAACTGAGTCTTGAGAACAGAAAAGAAATTCTCGATGATTTTTTTGAAAAATATAGATTTAAGAATATTGTAAAATCGAAATACATAAAAGAAAACGGTAAAGACTTTTTTAAAAAAATGACTGCAAAGGGATATGAAGGAATAGTTTCAAAAGAACTCAGTGGTAAATACTTGCCAAATAAAAGATCAGAAACATGGCTTAAATATAAAAGCATTATAAATGAAGAAGCATATATCTGCGGATATTTCGTTTCAGAAAGCAGCAGAAAATATTTTAGTTCGCTGATCCTGGGATTAAAACAGAATAACAAGATTGTTTATACCGGAAACTGCGGGACCGGCTTTACCGAAAATACTTCAAAAGTTCTTTTTCAAAAATTCAGTAAACTTAAAGCTAAAAAAAGTCCGTTTTCAAAAAACACAAAAATAAACAGATCTTTGGGAAAACCAGTCTGGCTGAAACCTGATCTAAAGTGTAAGGTGAAATTTTCAGAATGGACAAACAATCATATGATGAGACATCCGGTATTCGAAGGACTTGTTGATAACAGTATCAAAACCGATTCTGTAAATAAAAATATTAAATCCAAAAATGCAAAAGATTTTTTTATAAAATCAAACGGCAAAAGAGTAAAGATAACAAACCCTGACAAGCTATACTGGAAAGAAGAAAAGATCACCAAAGGAGATATTGTAAATTATTATAATGATATAAGTAAATATATTTTACCATACCTGAAAAACCGGCCGGAATCTCTTAACCGACATCCAAACGGAATAGATGCTCCTGGATTTTATCAGAAAGACATGGATTTAAAAAATTTGCCCGAATGGATAAAAACTGTAAAAATAGGATCTTCTTCAAATAAAAAGGAAATAGACTATTTAATTTGTAACAATGCAGCCACACTACTTTATATGGCTAATCTGGGATGCATTGAGATGAATCCCTGGAATTCTAAAATTAAAAGTGCTGAAAGACCAGATTATTTAATTCTGGATCTCGATCCGGGGAATATAGATTTTAGGTATGTAATAAAAACTGCTTTGAAGATCAAAGAATTATGTGATAAGATCAGTATAAATTCCTACTGTAAGACATCAGGAGCAAGCGGACTTCATGTATTCATACCATTAAATGGAAAATATGATTATGATAAAACAAGATCTTTTGCGAAACTATTGGCTGAAGTTGTAAATTCTGAATTACCTGACATAACAAGTACGGAAAGATCTGTTAAGAAAAGAAAAAATAAAGTTTATATAGATTATTTGCAAAACAGTAAAGGACAGACTATAGCAGCTCCTTACTGTGTCAGGCCCAGAAAAGGTGCAACAGTTTCGACGCCTTTAAAATGGGAAGAAGTAAACAAGGATCTTTCTCCTGAAAATTTCAATATTTTCAATATGAAACTGAGACTGGAAAAGATGGGTGATCTTTGGAAACCTGTACTTGGAAAAGGAATATCAATGATGAGTGCAATTAAAAATCTATTAAAACATTATGATCTGGACTGAAGATACTTTAGAAACAATTTAATTTGAATTTGAAAATAATATTTTATTGAAATGTATAATTTGATTTAATAACTAAGTAGACAAATTCAGAAGTTAATTTCAGTAATTAAAATAACCTTAATGAAAAAATTATTTTTAATATTAAATATATTTTTTTATACAATTTCTTTCAGTGGATGCGAAATGATTGGAGATATTTTTCAAACAGGTTTTTGGTTTGGTGTAATAATAATTATTGCAATTCTGCTGGTTATGGGTTTTATATTAAGGATTTTTACAAAAACGTAATTTAATCACAATATCAATAATTCAATTTTTTAAAATATACTTTATATTTTAAAAATGCTGAATCCGAATTTAAAAGTAAATAAGTAATATTAAGTTCAATAAGTTCGGCAATCCAATCAGGCTAAATCAATTCCTTGTTATTATTCTATAATATAGGTATTTTTGTAACTTATTTATAAAAATCTGAAATGAAAAGAACTTATCAACCAAGTAACAGAAAGAGAAAAAATAAACATGGCTTTAGAGAAAGAATGTCTACAAAAAACGGCAGAAAAGTATTAGCCCGCAGAAGAGCTAAAGGCAGAAAGAGACTTACTGTCAGTGATGAATTTAACAGACATCCGTAATTTATCTCAGGGAAATTGATTTTTCCTTATGAAAAAATCTGAAAGATCTTCCGGTAAGAGGAGCTTAAAAAGAAGTAATATAATCAGAGGATTTAATATTTTTTCTAATATTCTGAATAATTCAAAAGTTATTCAGACTGGTTTTATTAAAGCTTACGTTCAAACTCAAAACAAAGAGCCGCTTAACAAAAATTTATTCAGCCCGCTTGTTACTGATAATGTAAAAGTGGGCTTTATTATTGCTAAAAAGTATATCAGAAAATCATATTTCAGAAACAGAATAAAAAGACTTCTTAGAGAATCATACAGAAAAAACAAGATCGGATCAGAAGATTTGGATGTAAAAATCATTTATTCTCTCTCACAAAACGGCTACAATTATTTTAAAAAATTCCCAATGACAAAAAATATCTATACGGATAATGAGATTAAAAAAGTGAATTTAGAAATAAAAGCTTATTTAGGAAAATTATCAATATGAGTATTGTTGCAATATATATTGTAAAATTTTACAAACTAATTATCTCGCCCATACTTCCTGATTCTTGCAGATTTGAGCCAACCTGTTCAGACTATAGTATAGAAGCGTTTAAAATACATGGATTTTTTTTAGGATCTTACTTTACAATAAAAAGGATATTACGTTGCAACCCATTTTGTAAATGCGGTTACGACCCGGTTCCCCCGGCTGATAAAAGTTCAGGGAACTTCAAATATATTAGTCAGAAAATTAAATGAATTTAAATATAATTTATATAAATGGATAAACGATCAGTATTAGGTTTTATTTTAATCGGTATTGTATTGATGGTATGGCTTTACTGGAATTCAGGTAATCAGCAGAAGACTACGCAAAATCTCAAAAGAACACAGGACTCTATACTTTCAGAGAATGAGAAAATTAATCAGGATAAAGAAAAAAAGGAAAAGCTTTTAATTTCCGAAAGCATCGACTCATTAAAACAAACACTTAATAACGATTCACTTGCAGTCGATTCATTAAAAATAAAATACGGCAATAAATTTTATACCAGTTCAATTAACTATCCGGACGCAGCTCAGGAAAAAGTGATTACTGTAAGCAATAATTTGACTGAGATAGTATTTTCAAATTATGGCGGCGGATTGAAGATGTACACAATCAAAAATACTGAAACATGGGATAAGAAACCTCTACAGCTGGTAGACTGGAGAGCAGGAAAAGAATTGCATTTATTATTCACATCAAAAGAAGGACGTTCAATAAATACAAAAGATTTTGTATTTGAATCTGATTTTACTGACAATTCAAAAATAAATATTGAAAATGATGGTTCATATAAATTAAAATTTACACTGAATTTAGATCCAAACGGAACTGAGAAAATCATTAAAACATATTCATTTCATCCTGACAAATATGAATTTGATGTTAATTATGAATTTGTAAATCCCGGTAAATTCATAGCTGACAATAAATATCAGATAGTATGGGAATCATCTTTAAATCTTTCCGAATTCAGAAGTGACCAGGAAGCTACATTTGCTGAAGCTTCGGCATATATGGGAGGAGAACTTGAATATATTGACGCTACAGATGATACTGAAACATACAGGGAAGACTTAAATGGTAATACTGATTTTGTAAGTATGCGAACAAAATACTTCGGACTTTACATTATTCCGACTGAAAGAAAGGGAGACGGCGCATATTTATCGGGATACAAAGAAAATTTAAAAGATCAGGGTCTCATGGAAAATTATTCCATTGCTGTAAAAATGGATATAAAAAATTCCAGTCTTGAAAAGTCAGCATTTAAAATATTGATTGCTCCGCTTGATTATAGTCTATTGAAATCTTATGAACTCGAACTAGAAAAGACTCTAAGATTCTCTCTGGACTTTATAGTAAGACCGATTGCTCAATATATGATTCTTCCGGTATTTTTGTTTCTTCATTCATTTATTCCGAGCTGGGGTCTGGTAATTATCTTATTTGCTTTACTTTTAAAAATAGTGTTAAATCCTTTGACAAAGACTCAGATGAATTCTATGAAGAAACTTTCTGAGATAAATCCCAAGATCACTGCTATCAGAGAGAAGTATAAGGATGATCCTGTAAAAGCAAATCAACAGATCATGAAGATGTATAAGGAAGAAAAGATCAATCCAGCCGGTGGATGTCTTCCAATGTTATTACAACTCCCGATTCTTTATGCACTTTTTGGGGTATTCAATTCGACCATCGAATTAAGGCATGCCAGTTTTCTCTGGATAAAAGACCTTTCAGCGCCGGATGTGATCTTACATTTACCTTTTAAAATTCCTCTTTTCGGAATTGATGATATATCCGGAATTGCTTTATTGATGGGTATTACAATGTTTATTCAGCAAAAAATGACTATTACTGATCCAAAGCAAAAAGCAATGGTTTATATCATGCCTGTTATGCTGACGCTGTTATTCTTCAGTTTCCCGGCAGGACTGAATCTTTATTATTTTTCTTTCAACCTCTTTTCTATAATTCAGCAATATTATAACAAAAGAAAAGATAGTGCAAAAGAGCTTGACAAAGAAAACGGAATGAAAACAGTTACAGCAACCGTACTTGAAAGCAAAAAGAAAAATTCATCCTCAAAGGGCTTTAAAAAATTGAAAAAATAAATGATATTAAAAAATTCACCTGAATCAATAGTAGTTATTCAGATTGGTAAAATTGGTGATATGATTCTTACGACTCCCCTTTTTTCCCAGATCAAAAAATTGTTTCCGAAGTCAGAGCTTATAGTTCTGGCTTCTGAAAAGAATCACTTTCTTGCCGATACTCATAATTCTGTAGATAAAGTTTTAATCTTTAAGAAAAATCTATCAGGAGTAAGATCATTTCTCTCTTTAAGATCATCTGTTTTAAAATACTGGATCGACTCAAAAAATATGTATTCAAAGACAGCAGCTTTACTTGTAAAAAATTCAAAGCCTGAATGTTCTCTTGGATTTAATTTTGAAGAAGAAGTATTTACAAAGTCATTAAATGAATTTACTTTTGGTGAGCACGCTATAGATATAAATTTATCTCCAATTAATTTTTTTAATAATTCGCAAGATAACTTTAGTAAAAGCGTCAGACCAGAAATTAATATCCCTGAAAAAGATAAAGTTAATATGAGGGAAAAAATTGGAAGAGTTTCAAAGAGTAAGAATATACTTGTAAATTATTCTGCCGGTAGCGAAAACCGTTATCTAAATACAGATATATGGATAGAAGCTTTAAATAATCTAAGCTTGAACAATAATGAAAAGCTATTTATAACAGGGCTTGCAGAAGATGAAAAGGTTATTGAAAAGATTGTCAGAAGAGTAAAAAATAATAAATTAAGATTTGTAATGGCAGATAACTTTTTCGAATTTGCAGCAGCTATTGAAATGTCAGATATTGTAATAACTTCTGATACATCAGCAGTTCATGTCTGTTCTGCATATAACAAACCAATACTTGCATTTTATCCTGATGTAAAATGGAATTATGAAAAATTCAAACCTTTATCTTTTTTAAATGAAGTGATTTTTTCAGATAACCAAAACAATATGGATGGAATAGATCCGGGAAGTATTTCGGAGAGACTCCATAAAATACTTCCGCTGATCTGAAAATAAAGTGGAAATGCCGAGAGTCGAACTCGGGTCCGAAAAGAAGACCATTAAAACGTCTACATTTTTAGTCTTTACCATTAAGCATCACAACTCACCTTTCGAAAGACAGACCGGTAAAATTGCTATTCTGATTTAGTTTCATCTCTGACACTCAGACAACATCAGAGACTATCTTATCTAAATGATCACTTTAACAATCCCAATAAGCGAGAACCATTAAAGAGAGGTTGCATTAAATTATGCAGCCATTGCGTAGGTATTTTCTACGTTGTTGTTTTTTATGTTTTTCTACCTTTTTAAAGTGATGGCAGGAACACTAAATGCAGTTCTAAACATCTTTCTTCCCGTCGATACCGTTGCATTCCCGAAATTTCAAAGAACAAAAAAACTTTTGATCTGCTTTGCAAATTAATATGAAAAGTGAATCAGACTGTTTTCACATTTGAAGTTGCTGCTGATACATTACTTTCAGTTTCTGCTTTAATATTATCCTTTATTACTTCTTCAGTTTCATTAATTTCTTTTCCTTTATACAAAATTCCTATAGGTATTACTACGCAATAACCAAAAACAAGTAAGACCGGTGCTATTACAGTAGGCAGGAATCCTGAAACTGAATTTTCATTCATAAGTAAATATCCCAGAATAATTATGACTATACCAGCGGTTATAATTGTATAATTTTTTGATGTCATTGCAAAATGAAGATGACTTTGTTCTCTTTTCTGCTTTTTCGATCTGATAGTCTGTAAATTTTGCTGTTTTGATTTTGCCATTAAAATTATTTTTTAATTTTTGATAATTCTGTAAAAAAATGTGCGACACTTAAAATTCCTCTTTGAAAATTACTTAAGTTTAAATGTTCATCCGGCGAATGAGCATTTTCGTCAGGTAAACCAAATCCAAGTAACACAGTATCAGCTTCTAACATAGTCTGAAATGTATTAACGATAGGAATAGATCCACCTTCCCTTGTAAAGACCGGTACTTTACCAAATCCTTTTCTGAGTGCTTCCACTGCTGCATCTATTGCAGGAGAATCGATAGGAGTGATAGCTCCTTTCCCGCCATGGAGAGAAGTTACTTTTACTTTTACTGTTGCCGGAGTTATTTTATGTACAAAATCTGAAAATAACTTTTCTATTTTTTCAGGATCCTGATTAGGTACTAACCTCATAGAAATTTTTGCACTCGCTTTTGAAGGAAGTACTGTCTTTGCACCTTCACCCTGAAAACCACCCCAGATACCATTACAGTCAAGTGTAGGCCGGGCTGAAGCTCTTTCCAAAGTAGAATATCCTTCCTCACCAAATACTTCATTTATCTCAAGACCTTCCATATATTTCTTTTCATCAAAGGGTAATTTTTTAAATTCTACTCGTTCTTTTTCTGATATCGGAAGTACATCATCATAAAATCCATCTATCAATATTTTACCCTTATTATCTTTGAGTTGTACAATAATGTGTGCAAGAGCATTTATAGGATTATCTACAGCACCACCGAATGAACCTGAATGAAGGTCTCTGTTAGGTCCGGTTAGATCGACCTGCATGTATGCAAGTCCTCTGAGTCCATAGCAAATTGAAGGAACATCGTAATCGAACATTGCACTATCAGAGACGACAACATTATCACATTTCAAAAGCTCCTTATTTTTAAGAATAAATTCATCTAGATGAATACTTCCGACTTCTTCTTCACCTTCGATTAAAAACTTTATATTTACCGGAAGTGAACCATTATTGAGAAGATGTGCCTGAATGCTTTTCATGTGAATAAAAACCTGACCTTTATCATCAGCCGAACCACGTGCATAGATATTTCCATTTCTTACTGTTGGTTCAAATGGCGGATCAGTCCATAAATTCAGCGGATCTACCGGTTGAACGTCATAATGCCCGTAAATCAGAATTGTCGGTTTATCTTCACCTGCATATAACCAGTCTCCATAAACTATTGGATGTCCGGGAGTTTCATAAATTTTTACATTTTCGAGTCCTATTAAATTTAACTGATCTCTAACATATTCAGCACAATTTCTAACGTCTGCTTTATTTTCAGGATTAGTACTAATGGAAGGAATTCTTAAAAATTCTTTTAATTCTTCAACGTAATTGTCTTTATTACTTTCTATATATTTTTCTATTTTTTCCATTAAGTTATTTAATAAAAATGCGGTCAAAAAGACCGCACAAATTTAACTAATTTAATTCAAACTTTAAATTTACTATTGTTTCTTATCTAATAACTCCAGGTCTTCTTTTGCACTGGTGTTTTCAGGTTCAAGTTCAAGTACTTTTGCATAACTTAATCTTGCTGCATCAAAATCATTTAATGCAACTTCTGACCTTGCTTTCCAAAGCCATGACTGCACATAAGAATTATCCAGAGCATTTGCCTCATTGAAAGTTTTTAATGCTTCATCATATTTCTGAAGTGAATAATAACAAAGTCCTTTATATACGTAAGCAGCAAGCTGTGTAGAACCCATTTCAATTGCTTTATTAAAACTTAAAATGGAAGCCTCATATTTTTTTTCGTTGAATTGAATTATTCCAAGTTGATAATAAGTGTTATCATCTGCACTATCCATTTGAATTGCCTTATTCATATTAGTATATGCAGTAGTATAATCTCCTTTACTGGAATTAATTTTTGCAAGCATTATCAGATCTTCAACTTCAAAAAAATCATCCGGTACTTTCTTAAAATAATCAATCGCCTGATCATAATTTTCTTTATCGTGATTTACATATGCTAAATATTTATAAGCTGATGACACATCTTCATCAGGATTATTTTTTATAATCTCTTCTAATTTAGCTTCAGCCTCATCATATTTTTTCATACCATATAAAGTCTTTGCAATATATGTTTCACCTTCGACTGAACCAGGCTTTAAGGATGCATATTTCTCAAATGCTTTCATAGCTGCATCATAATTTTCATTAAAATAAAGCAGTCTACCTTTTTCAAGATAGGCGTCAGCAAAATTAGGATTTGCATCTATAGACTTTTGATAAAATTCCAGAGCTTCATTGTAATTTTTTTCCTTAAAGGCGACAGCTCCCAATCCGAATAAAGCAGCAGCACTATTTTTATCTAATTTCAATGCCTGATTGTAATTATCAATAGCAGGTTTGTAAGATCTTCTGTAATAATAAGAATCACCTAATCCTACATATACATTTGGATTTTCTTTTGAAATAGTAGTAGCAAGAGTTAATGCAGTAATAGCATCATCTACTTTACCTGCACGGTTATAGTTTTTTGCCTGTGCAAGTAATACATTTACAGCTTCAGGTTCAGCTTTTAAAGCCTTTTTATAATAGCTGTCCGCTTTTGTATAATCCTTTTTCATACTGTAAAGATCACCCATAGCAATAAGAGCTCCAATTCCTTCATCATCTTCATTTAGAGCTTTGTTAAGATATTTTTCTGCTTCTTTTGTAGAACCTGTATTCATAAGTGCAAGTCCGTAATAATAGTAACCTTCATAATTGTTTTCAGTATTTACAGTACTCTTTAGCAATTTAACAGCATTGACATAATCCCCTCTCTGTGCAGCTTTTATACCTTCGTCAAAATTATCTTTTGAATATAGATTTGAAGATAAAGCTAACAAAAATAAAAACAGCAGAGATTTTTTTAAAATATTGTTCATTTTATTATTTATTAATTAATTAATTTTTTTATTTTAACTTCAATTTATTTGAATTGTTCTGATAGGTTGATTAACAGGAACCAGACTGTTTTTCAATACAATTTTCTGACCATCTGTTTTTGTTAAAAAAGTAATGAATCCAGTAGCCAAAGTAATACCAACTTCAGAAGTAATTATATAAATAGTCCTTCTGTAAGGATATTTACCGTTAAAAATAAGTCCCTGATGAAATTCGGAATAATCATCCTGTTTACCATTATCCCAGATCTTGGAAACTCTAAGAGGTTTTACAGTTGAATCAATTGTATCATGATTTCCAGTTGAGAGCCAGTTCATATTTACAATTCCAATTGCGTTTTCATTATCTCTGACAGATTCCAGAATCTGAACTGTAGTTGAACATATTACAGCATTTTCTGAATATTGAGATTGCTTTAAAATACTGTCGAGTAAATAATCATGTGTAGAAGAATTTTTTCTCTGAATATATAATTTAATTTTTTCATTCGAATTATTAAAAAAAGATTTTGCTTCTTTATTCTGTTCTTCATCCTGAGCAGTAATATCAAGCCAGTTTTTAGTTTCACCACTTAATATTTTTCTGAGATCATCAGATGTTACCCTTGTTACCGGATTTTTTAGGTTGACTATAAATCCTATTGCATCGATAGCAAAAGGAATTTCTGTAATTTCCATTTTATTTTTTACAGCAATATCTTTCTCTTCCTGATTTAAAACTCTTGTACTTACAATAAATTTAGTATCCCTATTTAACAGTTCGGTGATCACGTTATTAGTAGGTCCCGATGACATAACGATTTTTGCTTCAGGATTCAATCTCTGAAACTCCCTGACTTCATCTTTCATAAGAGGTTCCACATTTTCGTCGGTAGCAATTTTCATTTCACCTGAAGTTGCTACAGATTTAATTTCATCTAGATCACAACTCTGTATAGTAAATACACATATGACAATTGTAATATATATATAAAGTCTATTCATTTACCTTCAAGTAGTTTATTTCTGTCATGTTCAAGTTTCGAAATATTTTCTTTGATTTTATTTTGTTTAAGTTTGGCATAAGCATTTATAAATCTATATACTCCATAAATCATAAGAACTATACCAAGCATTAACTTTGTATTACCGCTGCCTCCAGGAAACACTATTCCTGTCAGAAGTAAAATTCCGAATATAAAAGTAAAAAAAGATGTTGCAAAATTGATGTAAATTCCTGCATTCATTTGGTTATAATTAAAATAAGCCTGAGGTATATTTCAGGCTTTTAAAATTTTAATACAGTTTATAATTATTTATTGCTGTTTTGGAAAGTCAAATTGACTGATAAAAAAACTTCTGCTTTAATTGAATTTAGAAATTTTTAATAGTCCTGAAATCTATAAAAAATCAGTTAAAATTATTCATCTTCTTCTACATCTTCTTCAGCTTTTTTCTTATCTTTAGCGCTAAGAGTAAAACTAAAAGGTACACTTACCCAGCATTTTACAGGTTGACCATTTTGAAGAGCAGGAGTAAAAGTAAGTTCCATTACTTTATCAGCAACTTCATCTCTGAATACTTCAGGTCCGCTGATACCACCAACCTTGATCACACTACCATTTGTACCTACAAGAACTTTAGCTACCACTCTTCCTTCCATTCCAGATTGTCTTGCAATTTCAGGATATCTCATAGATCCTTTTACTGATCCTAAATTTACAGCAACAGGAGCTTTTTCAACTTCAAACTGCTGGAAAGTATCTTTTTTCTTTTCTTCTTTTTTTTCTACTTTTTCTTCAACTTTTTTCTCTTGTACTTTTCCGGTAAACACAGCATTCGGATTTACAAGATTAGGATCATCAGTACCTTCTGATGCTACAGGGAGTTTTACATCCTCCAGCTCTTTCTGACTTTTAAGTTTTACTTCTTCGGTAACTTCTTTTTTTGCTACTGGCTCAGGTGTTAAAGCAGATAGATCTTTTAATGCAATATCTTTTGGTGGCTCTGGTGGAACTTCATCAATTGGAGGTGGAACATCAAGGTCAGAAAGATTTACAATTCTTTCCTGTCCTTCAAGCTCCTCATTCGCTTTTACTTTTTCATAATACATTGCAAGAGCATATCCACCAATAAAAAAACCGTGAAGTGCCACCGCAATAATCAAACCTCTTGTTACATATTTCTGGTAAAATTTTTTCAACTCAGGTGCTCCGTATTTCATTTTTTTATTGATCTCTTCGAAGACAACTTCGCTGTTATCTATGTTTTCATGGCTGGACATATGACCCCCTGCTTTTAAAGTTATGAAATTTCATTTGCTAACTGTGAATTTAAAATTTTGTTCCGGAATTTGCTAAACTTAAAATATTTTTTATACAATAAAAATGTTAAATTTAATAAAATTTTTAAATTATCTTTTTGGACCAAAATAAGGTAATACTCCAATTGGATTATTAAAATATTTTTTTATAAGATCTTTTGAAGAATCTACTTCTGGATTTTTATCTTCCTCTGAACCAACCTCAACTATTTCATCTTCTATAATTTCAGTATCTTCTGTTTGCAAAATACTTTTGCTTTCAATTATATTGAGGTTATCTTTTAATTCTGTTACAGTCAAATGTGTTCTTGGAATAATTTGCTTTTGAGGAATCTTCACATCATAACTAGTATAAACACCTGAAACAGGAATTACTTTGGGGTTTACAACAAACATTTCTCTTTCCTGCATATAGTATTTTCCATTAATAATATTATACAGATTTTCAGCAAGCATCAATTTATAATCATCTTTTGAATATTCTTTTTTATTTACAAATCCTTCCGGAGCAAAAGCAACAGTTCGGGCAGTATAACCTTTACTTGCTAAAACCAAAGTACCTAAAGGACATTCTTTAAATAGTTTTTTCACATCATCATGTTTCATTCTGATACAACCGTGAGAAGAAGGTCTTACACCAAGATGCGCATAATAACTTGTACCATCAATAGAATGGAATCCAATTCCCTGATTGAATGGCATGAAATTATACATATTTGAAGAATTGAATTGTGAAGACTGATGATGTTCTACTTTTAGAAATATCGCAAACAACCCAGGTCTTGATTCAAGTGCTTCAGGATCACCACCTTTGTTATTTCCAGTAGAAACAGGATAAGAAGTAACTGTACCGTTTCTCCAGTGCTGATAGAGCATTTGCTTTTCAATTTTCAATTCTAACCAGCACTCTTTGTCAGTATAAACAGTATCTTTTAAACCCGAAGAAAGATCATCGGGTGATAAAATATTTACATTACCTGCATTATAAATTTTTAAACCGCCTGATTCTGTAATAAAATCAGTTTTAATAAATGAATTAATTTTTCCTGATTTACTACCAATAAAACCACTTACGGAAAAAAATAGAATAGCTGCAGGTAAAACCACAGAATATATTTTAGTATAATGATTCAAAATTTTTACCCGAAAAAAATCTGTCCGGAATATCTTTAGTTAGTTTAAATAAGTTAGATTTAGTATTACGATATCAAAAATATCAAAAATAATATTAAATTTAAACAAATTAATAATTACCCAAATTTTCCGGTTACATACTCTTCTGTAAGTTTTTCTTTTGGGTTTGTGAACATTTTCCTGGTTTTGGAAATCTCAACCAGTCTTCCCAGATAAAAGAATGCAGTTTGGTCGCTGACTCTTGCAGCTTGCTGCATATTATGAGTTACAATTACAATAGTAAATTCTTTTTTCAGATTATAAATCAGTTCTTCAATTTTCGAAGATGATACAGGATCAAGTGCACTCGTTGGTTCATCCATCAGTATGATCTCCGGATTAACAGCAATTGTTCTGGCTATACATAATCTCTGTTGCTGACCACCTGAAAGACTTAAAGCCGGAGATTTCAGTCTATCCTTCACTTCTTCCCAAAGACCTGCATTTACAAGATTTTTTTCTACTATTTCATCAAGTTCAGATTTCTTACCAATTCCATTTAATTTAAAACCTGCAGCTACATTATCATAAATTGTCATTGTAGGAAAAGGATTTGGTTTTTGAAAAACCATACCGACTCTTTTTCTTAATTCAACAGTATTAAAGTTAACAATATTTTCTCCATGAATATAAATCTCTCCAAACACCTGAGCTTTTGGAGTCATATCATGCATCATATTCAGAGATCTGAGGAAAGTAGATTTTCCGCAGCCCGAAGGTCCAATAATTGCAGTAACTGAATTCTTTTTTATTTTGATATTTATATTTTCAATCGCCGGTCTCTTATTAAAATAAACCGATAAATCGGTTGTCAACACAGCTGACTTAGTCTTTATATTTCCAGTCCCGTCATCTCCATCTTCTTCCTTTTCCAATTCTGAAACTAACACTTCAGCTTCTTTAAAATCTTCATCTTTTTTTGGAATTATGTCCATTTAAATATTATAATTTAACTGTATTTTTCCCGCGTTACAAATCTCACAAGAAAGTTGACAATGAATACAAGAAATATAAGTACAAATGCCCCAGCCCATGCCTGTCTGTGCCAGTCTTCATAAGGAGAGATAGCATAAACAAATATCTGAAGCGGCAGTGCTGCAATCGGCTGATCTATATTTGTCTGCCAGAAAGCATTTCCAAAAGCTGTAAAAAGTAAAGGCGCTGTCTCACCTGCTGCTCTGGCTATTGCAAGTAAAACACCTGTTACAATACCTGATGAAGCAGTTTTCAATACTACCTTCAAAGTTGTTTTCCATCTCGAAACTCCTAAGGCAAGTGAGGCTTCACGCAATGACTGCGGTACGAGTTTAAGCATTTCTTCAGTTATCTTTGTAATAGTCGGGATCATAAGTATTCCTAATGCAAAGCCACCGGCTATTGCACTAAAGCTCTGCATTGTAAGTACTATCACACCGTAAGCAAAAATTCCAACAACTATAGATGGTACACCGCTTAATACATCGGTTGTAAATTTAACGGCACTGGCAAGAAAACTTTTGGAATATTCTGCTATATAAATTCCACTAAGAATACCGATAGGAATTCCGATAAGCCCGCCAATACCTAAAAGTATTCCGCTGCCGACAATTGCATTTGCCATTCCACCACCTTCTTCACCTACCGGTTTTGGAAGCTGAGTAAAAAAATCAATATTCAGAGATGAAAAGCCGGATTGAGTAGTGTAAATAAATATATAAAGAAGCGGTAGAATCGTTAATACAGATGCAACCACACAAAGAAATATCATCAGTGAATTGACAAATTTCCTGCGTTTAAGATTCTTCGGATTTTTAAATATTTTATCTGCTGTCATTTATATATAAATCTGTTTATCATGATTGTCTTGTAACACTGTAAATTAATAATCTTGCCATTGAATTTACTATAAATGTTACGCCAAATAAGATCAGCCCAACTTCAATCAAAGCACTGACCTGCATTCCTCCTGAAGCTTCTGCAAATTCATTTGCAATGACAGATGCCATTGTATAAGCCGGTTCAAATAAAGAAGCTTTGATCTGAGCTTTATTTCCAATTACCATTGTAACAGCCATTGTCTCCCCTATTGCTCTACCTAGTCCAAGCACAGCACCACCTAAGATTCCGCTTCGTGCATTTAATAATGCCATTTTTATTCCTTCCCATCGGGTCGCACCTAATGCATATGCAGCTTCTTTTTGAGAAACAGGAATCGCCTTTAATACATCTCTTGTGATCGCAGTAATAATTGGTGTGATCATTATTGCTAAAATTATTGAAGCTGTCAATAATCCAGTACCATACATTGTTCCCTGAAAAAATGGAAGGAATCCAAATACATCCTGAAGGAATGGCTGAATTGTCGTTCGCATATATGGAGCCAGTACGAATATTCCCCAAAAGCCGTAAATAATGCTCGGAATAGCTGCAAGAATCTCAATCAAAAAACTCAGTGAAGTTTTGATGGACTTATGTACAATCTCTGATAAAAAGATTGCGACTCCAATACTGATCGGTAGTGAAATAAGGAGTGCAAGAAATGACGATACTATTGTTCCGTAAATGAAAGTCAGTGCACCGAATTCTTCCTTCACAGGATCCCAGTTCTCTGAAAAAATAAATCCGAAACCAAATTTTTCTATGCTTTCGGATGAGTCAATAAACATCTCATATATCATGTATATTACTAAACCCAGGATGCTCAGAGCAAATATGAGTGTAAGATTCTCAAAGAAAATATCCCCAAGTTTCTTTTTACCCTTTATTTCATTTTTAGAATTTTCCGTAGCTGATTATAATAATTTAATTTTAATATTTACTGAACTTTAATTCCTTTTATTTTGGTCAATGCCTTTTCAGTAACACTCTTTGGAAGAGGAGCATATCCCAATTCTGTTGCATAAGATTCACCCGTTGTTAGCGCCCATTCTAGAAATGCTTTCATTGTTTTACCATTAAATGCATTTTTCTGTGTGTCAAAAATAAGAATATAAGTAAAACTTGAGATTGGATAAGAATTTTTTCCTTTTGCATTTGTGATAGATATTCTAAGATCATCAGGCATATCTGAGATCGAATTATCTGCTGCATTGGTAAGTGTTTCAAGTGTCGGTAAAATAAATTCACCATCTGCATTTTTGATCTCAGCATATTTTAATTTATTCTGAAGCGCATAGACTAGCTCAACATAACCTATTGAATATTCAAGTTGCTTCACAAGTCCTGTGACTCCTTCATTACCCTTTCCGCCCTGACCGACAGGAAACTTAACATCCTTTGCTACGCCGATATTTGTTTTCCAGTCAGGATCTACTTTACCAAGATAATCTGTAAATACAAAAGTAGTACCACTTCCGTCTGTCCTGGAACAGACAATAATTTCCTTATCCGGTAAATTCACCCCCGGATTTTCCACTTTGATCTTTGCGTCATTCCATTTTTTGATCTTCCCCATGTAAATGCCAGAAATGATTTCTCCTGTTAGCTTAAGATTATTTTCAACTCCAGGCAGATTATAAGTTATTACAACAGATCCGATAACAGTAGGAATATGAATTATCTTATTGTTATTTTTTATGTTTGCTTTTTCAATTTCCTCGTCACTCATTGGACTATCAGTTGCACCGAAGTCAACTGTTCCTTCAGTTATCTGCTTGATTCCACCACCGCTTCCTATTGACTGGTAATTGATCTTTGCATCTTTATCAATTTTTGCATATTCATTAAACCATTTTGAATATATTGGATAAGGGAAAGTAGCTCCTGCACCGTTAATCTGACCACCGGATTTATCTCCGGGTTTATCCATTGAAACATCTTTTTTACCGCATGAAAACAAAACTAAGGTGAGAATAAAAATCGAAATTACTTTATACATGATATTATTTAAATTTTTAATATACAAAAATAGACATAATAGAATATTCTTAATGTTAAGAAATTGTAAAGAAACAGATTAAAAACATTTTCATATTTTAAATGACAAATTTCAAATAATACTGATAAAAGTTTTCCTAATTTTATTGCATAATTTTTATTAATGATATCAGAATTACATTAAGTTTTTAATGTCAAAGAAGTAATTGTAAAAAAATTTTTATTGTCTGTATATTGATCTGAAATTTTCATTCCTGATTGGTCAGCCAGATCTTGAATCATATCAAAATTAAATTTACATGAATTCTCAGTATGAATGGACTCACCTTTTGTGAAATTAATTTTATATTTATCATCACCGATTTCTACAGTCAGATCATCATTTGCAATGAGATGCATTTCGATTCTTTTTTTATTTGAATTATAAAATGCTTTATGACTAAATTTTGAAAGAGGAAAATTAGCATGCAGTTCTCTGTTTATTCTCTTAAGTATATTCAGATTGAATTTTTTTGTATAACCGTCTTTATCGTTGTATGCATTGTTCAAAACATTTTCATCTTTTATCAGATCAAAACCCACCAACAATCTGTCATCAGGATTCATGAATCTGCTGACATTAGTTAAGAATTTTACTGATTCTTTTCGGGTGAAATTTCCAATGCTTGATCCAAGAAATAAAATTAACTTTGGAGAATCATCAATACTTTTAATAAGTTTAATTCCATTTTCATAAAACGAAATTATTCCAGATACAGAAAGTTTTTTATATTTTTTAACCAAATTTAAAGAACTCTCATAAAGTATTTCAGAAACATCAATAGGAATATAATGCAGACTATTTCTTTCATTTAGAAATGCCTTTATCAAGTAAGCTGATTTTTCTGAACTTCCGCTGCCAAGTTCTGTAACAAGATTTATTTTCATATTCTTTTTCGAGATCTCTTCAGCTTTTGCAATAAGAATTTTCTTTTCCGTAACTGTTGGGTAATACTCTTTTGTCTTACATATTTTTTCAAAAAGAAGTGAGCCTGTTTTATCATAAAAATATTTTGGCGGTAAAGATTTATTTTTTGCAGAAAGACCATTCTTCACTTCTTCAGCAAAAGTTTTTCCCTTCTTAAGTTTCAATGAAGTAAATATTTCTAATCTTTCATTGTATTTATGGTAATTGAATTTCTTAAGTATATTTTCTGATTTTTTGATATCTATTGGGTTTAATTCAATTTTCAAATATAAATAATTAGGCATGTAAATAGTAGATAAAGGTTTTGGAATTTGAGCTTTCATAAAATTTTATATGACATAAATCATAACTAAAATTTTGCAGTATATTTAAATTAGAAAAGAAAAATAAAAATTTATTAATATTTTAACGGAGATATTTAAATGAAATTTAAAACAATATTTGAACCATTCAAAATTAAATCTGTAGAGCCAATAAAGTTGACCTCGGAGGAGGAGAGGAATAGATTACTTGAAGAAGCAGACTACAATCCATTCCAGCTTCTTTCAAAAAATGTGCTTATAGATCTTCTTACTGACAGCGGAACTTCTGCAATGAGTTCAAAACAATGGTCTGCAATAATGGACGGTGATGAAGCCTATGCCGGATCAAAAAGCTGGATAAAAATGGAAAAGAGAATTAAAGATCTGACCGGATTTGAATACATTCTGCCGACACATCAGGGCAGAGCCGGTGAAAGAATTCTTTACGGATATCTTGGTGGTAAAGGAAAAATATTTATAAGTAATACACATTTCGATACTACAAGAGCGAACATTGAATATTCCGGAGCTGCAGCGATTGACATTCCGATAGCGGAATCCAATGAACCAATGCTGTCACACCCTTTTAAAGGTAATATGGATACAGAAAAACTAAAAAATTTATTGAAGGAATACGGCAGCGAAAATATAGGCGGGGTAATTTTAACTGTCACAAACAACAGCGGCGGCGGTCAGCCGGTAAGCATGAAAAATGCAAATGAAGTAAGTAATCTTTGTAGAAAATTTAATGTGAAATTTTTTCTCGACTGCTGCAGGATAGCTGAAAATTCTTACTTCATCAGATCCCGTGAGCCCGGTTATAACAGGATTTCATACAAAAATATAGCTAAAGAAATGTTCGCACTTTCTGACGGTAGTATCATGAGTGCCAAGAAAGACGGACTTGTAAATATGGGTGGGTTTCTGGCATTAAAAGATAAAGAATTATATGAAGCGTGTACAAACCTGTTAATTATAACCGAAGGATTTGTAACATATGGCGGACTGACAGGAAGAGACATGGAGGCGATAGCGATTGGTCTTAAAGAAGTTTTTGACAAAGATTATCTGAAATACAGGATCAGAAGTACTGAATATCTTGGTGAAATGCTTTACAAAATGGGAGTGCCTTTGATCTGGCCAATTGGAGGACATGCGGTTTATATCGATGCAAAATCTTTTTATCCACATATTCCCGTTGAGCAATATCCGGGGCAGGCTTTGGTTTGTGAATTATATTTAAAAGGAGGTATCCGGTCGGTGGAGATAGGTTCTGTTATGTTTGGTAAATATGATAAAAAAGGGAGACTAATTCCTGCACCGAATGAACTTGTAAGGTTAGCAATACCCCGAAGAGTATATACTCAAAGTCATATCGAATATGTTATAGAAGTTTTTAAAATGCTGATTGAAAATAAGGATTCAGTAAAAGGAATGGTCATTACCAAAGAGCCTGAATTCCTCAGACATTTTACTGCAAAGTTTAAGTATGCAGAATGAATATGAACTTAAAACAAAAGCATCCGATATTTAACTTCCGGATGCTTTAATATCAAAGGGGAACTTTAGTTTTTATAATTTATAAAGGAATATTTCCGTGCTTTTTCTTAGGATTTGAATCGACTTTATTTTCAAGAATTTCGAAATAGTAAATCAATTTTTCACGTGTATCTTTAGGTTCAATCACATCATCGACGAAACCTCTTTCAGCAGCAAGATATGGATTGGCAAACTTTTCTGTAAACTCGTCTACCTTTTCTTTTAATGCTGCTACTTTATCTTCAGCAGCATCAATTTCTTTTTTGAAAATAATTTCAGCAGCACCCTGAGCACCCATTACTGCTATCTCTGCAGTCGGCCAAGCAAGATTAAAATCGCCTCTGATATGTTTGGAATTCATAACATCATAAGCTCCACCGTAAGCTTTTCTAAGTATCACAGTAATTTTGGGAACAGTAGCTTCGCAGAATGCATATAAAAGTTTTGCACCGTGTCTGATCACTCCACGCCATTCCTGATCAGTCCCCGGCAAAAATCCCGGCACGTCTTCAAGTACAAGTAAAGGAATATTAAATGCATCGCAGAATCTTACAAACCTTGCTGCTTTAATAGATGAATTAAGATCAAGTACACCTGCGAGTACGAGCGGCTGATTTGCTACAATGCCTATTGATCTTCCGTTTATCCTTCCAAATCCCACTACAATATTTTCAGCATATTCTGCATGAACTTCAAAAAATGATTCTTCATCTATCAAAGCATTGATTACATCTTTGACATCATAAGGTTTATTTGGATTATCGGGCATAAAGGTATTCAAAAATTCCAGGTTTTTCTCTCCACCGTTATATTCTCTTAAAGGTACAGGATCCATATTATTCAGAGGAACATATGAAACTAATTTCCTGATATTCTGAAAACACTCAATTTCATTTTCAGCAGTAAAGTGACTGACTCCGCTTTTCACAGCATGAGTATGAGCACCTCCCAGATCATCAAAAGAGACTTCTTCATGCGTTACTGTTTTTACTACGTTTGGTCCTGTGACAAACATATATGAAACTTTGTCAACCATAAAAATAAAATCTGTAATTGCAGGCGAATAAACTGCACCGCCTGCACAAGGACCGACAATTGCAGATATCTGAGGTACTACTCCGCTTGCAAGTGTATTCCTTAAAAAAATATCCGCATAGCCGCCAAGAGAAACTACACCTTCCTGAATCCTCGCACCTCCGCTGTCATTAATTCCGATTACCGGCACGCCAATCTTCATTGCAAGATCCATGATCTTACATATTTTTTTTGCATGATATTCGGCAAGTGATCCTCCGTGAATTGTAAAATCCTGTGAGAAGACACATATTGTTCTGCCTTCAATTTTACCTGTTCCTGTCACGACTCCGTCAGTATAAAATCTTTGTTTAGCGAGATCAAAATCATTTGACTGATGTCTTACAAAAATGTCTGTTTCTACAAAACTACCTTCATCCAATAAGAGATCAATTCTTTCTCTTGCAGTCAGCTTCCCCTTCTTATGCTGTGAGTCAATTCTCGATTGACCACCGCCTGCTAATGCCTCATTCCTTTTTTCTTTTAATATATCAATTTTATTTTTCATTGGTTAAATCAAATCAGTTTAAAAGTATTTAATCAAAATTATTTTTTTAAAAAAATTATATGTTAATCTTCAATTCTCTTAATATCTGCTCCAAGATCGCTGAGTTTTTTATCAATTTCTTCATAGCCTCTGTCAATATAGACAGCACCATTTACTGTCGATTCCCCTTTTGCAATTACTCCGGCAATTAAATAAGAAAATCCGGCCCTAAGATCAGGTACATTAATTTCAGCCGAGTGAAGCGGAGTAGGTCCTTTAATTACTGCACTGTGAAAATAATGAGTATTCGCAAATCTGCATTGAAGTCCGCCAAGACAAGTATCGTATAATTCTATTTCTGCACCCATTTTCTGCAGTTCGCTGACATAACCAAATCTTTCTTCATATACAGTTTCATGAACTATTGAAATACCTTTTGCCTGAGTCATCAAAATTACAAACGGCTGCTGCCAGTCAGTCATAAATCCCGGATGCACATTTGTTTCAATAGGTATTGAATTCATTTCCCCGTCATAATAAAATCTGATTCCTTTTTCTTTTACTTCAAATTTTCCGCCAACCCTTCTTATAGTATTAAGAAAAGTGATCAGATTTTCCTGCACTGCATTCTCAATAAAAATATCACCTTTTGAAGCGAGTCCTGCACATGCAAAAGAAGCTGATTGATTTCTGTCAGGAATAACATAATGTTCGGCACCGGTTAATTTATCTACACCTTCTATAGTAATTTTTCTGTCAGTATTAATCTCAATAATTGCTCCCATTTTTTGAAGAAATTTTATCAGATCAATAATCTCAGGCTCTACTGCTGCATTAGTAATTACAGTTCTTCCCTTTGCAAGAGTGCTGGCAATTATTATATTTTCTGTTGCACCTACACTTGAATAATCCAGCCTGATGTTGTTACCTTTGAGATAATCAGCCTGCAGTATAAAATAATTATCTTTTACAGTTACATTACAGCCAAGTTTCTCAAGTGAATCTATATGGAAATTTACAGGTCGTGAACCGATCTTGCATCCACCTGGGATAGGTATCTCAGCTTTTCCTGTTCTGAGCAATAAAGGTCCTGCAAGTAAAATTGCTATTCTGTTTTTATTTCCGAGCTCTTCAGAAATATGTGAAGTTTCAATTTTTTCCGATTTTGATCTTAAAATATCATCTTCGAATTCTATTTTACTTCCAAGTGAAGAACATATTTCCGTTGTAATGGTAAGGTCACTTATTTTATTTGGTGAATTGTGAAGGATACATTCTTCTTCAGTAAGGAGTGATGCAACTAATAATTTTGTAGCTGAATTTTTTGCTCCGCTGACTTTCACTTTTCCATGTAATGGTCTTCCGCCTTTTATTAAAAATTTTGTATTTATTCCGGACAATTTTTTCTATTAAATTTATTTCAATTGAATATAATTTGCTGAATTTGATCAGTCTTTGAAAAATCCCATCTCACCGAATTTCTTTATCCTGTTATCAAGAAATTTATCTTTTTTGATCTTACTTACTACATCTAATTCTTCAATCAATGCTTTTTTTAAAAATTCAGCAGCCTGCACATGATCTCGGTGAGCTCCGCCTTCAGGCTCTTCTACTATTCTGTCAATTATTTTTAGCTCGAGCATATCTTTTGCAGTGAGCTTTAATGATTCAGCAGCCTGTTCTTTAAAATCCCAGCTCCTCCATAAAATTTGAGAACATGACTCAGGAGCAATTACGGAATACCAGCAGTATTTTAACATTAAAATCCTGTCACCAATACCTATTCCTAATGCTCCGCCTGAGGCACCTTCTCCGATAATTGCAACAATTATCGGAACCTTCAGACCTGACATCTCATAAAGATTTCTTGCAATAGCTTCTGCCTGTCCCCTTTCCTCAGCTTCGATACCCGGATATGCACCCGGAGTATCGATCAAAGTAATTACAGGTTTATTAAATTTTTCAGCAAGCTTCATTAATCTTAAAGCTTTTCTGTAACCTTCTGGATTGGGCATGCCAAAATTTCTGTAAAGATTTGATTTTGTATCACGTCCTTTTTGCTGACCAATTATCATTACAGTTCTGTCATCAAGTTTCGCAAATCCACCAACTATAGCTTTATCATCACCAAAATATCTGTCACCGTGGAGCTCAACAAAATTATCAGTCATCAAATAAATATAATCCAAAGCAAATGGTCTTTCAGGATGTCTTGCAAGCTGAACGATCTGCCATGGAGTCAGATTACTGAATATCTCTTTTCTTAATAAATTTATTCTCTCTTCCAGTTTACTGATTTCATGTGAAATATCAAGTTGATCTGACATCTTTCTCATCTCCTCGATCTTATTTTCAAGTGTAATTATTGGTTTCTCAATTTCTAAATAATTTTGAACTGCCATAACTATTTTTTAAATGTTAATATAAAAGTTTTTAGTAGTATCTCAATATCAAGTATCAAAGACTGATTTTTTGCATAAAATAAATTCATGTTGAGTATTTCTTCTGAGGAAACTCCTTTATAATAATTCAACTGAACAAGTCCGGTAAGTCCTTTCTTACCTATATATTGTTTCTTGTTATTGTCCAGCCATACCGGATAACCTACAAAACTGGTATTTCCATAAAAAACATCCGGAAGCAATAAAAGCTTTGAGAAATGTTTCGAAGGTTTATATCTGAATAACTTCATCAGGATTATCAAAACGGGGTAAACCGAAATGAGAAGAATTACTGAGAATATTATGTCAAAAGATCTTTTTAAAAATATATTTAATTTATTATTAATATTATATTCAATTTCTATTAGGTTAATCTCATCAATACTGCTGGTATTTAATTTTGACAGCATAAGCTCTTTGCCTGAGGGGAAAATCCTGAACCTGACATTTCTGTTCCGCATATCCCACATAAGATTGAGCATGTCCTGATTAGAAAAAAGATTACCTGCAAATACTACTTCGTCAATTTTATTTATAGTGATAATTTCTTCCAGTTCTGAAATATTATTTTTTTTGGAAACATCTGAATAATGAAATATATTATATTTTGAATTCAATTTATCTTCTACATTCTGACTAAGCTTTTCGCTGCCTACCTGCAGAAGATTTACTTTATTTAGGAGAATGTTTTTCGATACAAAAAATAAGTACAGTTTATATACGCCCCGGAATATCAGCAGGAAAAAAATTGACAATACAGTTGATGCAAGTATCACACTTCTTGAAAAAGCATATTCTTTAAAGAAATATGTTATTGAAGAGTTTATAAAAAATCCGACGATCACTGCGTTGAAGGTATTTCGAAGTGAAAGGAAATGCTTTTTGGAATATGATCCGAATATTGCAAGAGTCACAAGCCATATCAATACGTATATTGAAATGATGAACATGTAATCTTTATTCGGAAAAATATCAAATCTGATCTTTACAGAAATTATCAGCGATAGAAATAAAAGAAGAATATCTGAGATCGGGAATATAAATAATCTGATGATCCTCTGCAGATATGAAAACAAAGATCTCCAGAAGATTCCAAACTGAAGAAGCGGTGACAATGATCTTGAAAATCCTGTGAAATTTTTTTTTACAAAAATTATCATGGCACCATAGAAATTATTCACATAAGATAAATTAGTCTTGCGTGTACTCTCTCCTTTAAAATGTATTGTCGTAACTTCAGGAAAATAATAAATTTTAAATCCGTGTTTCTTTATTCTGAAGCAAAGATCAATATCTTCACCGTACATAAAATAATCTTCATCAAAGTATCCTGTTTTTTCCAAAACCTCTTTTGGAATAAACATAAACGCACCGCAGATAGCATCTACTTCCCATGTTTTATCTTCGTCGAGATATGTGAGATTATATTTTCCGAATATTTTGCTTTGAGGAAATAATGATGATAGACCAAGTATCCTTGGTATTGCAACAGATGGTATCGGAAAACTTCTTTTACATGCTGAGTCAAGTTTACCGTTACCGAGGATCAGCTTTGATGTGACAGCACCGGTATGCTTATGTTCATCACAAAATTTTATAAGCTTATTAAATGTATTTTCTTCAAGGAGTGTATCAGGATTTAGAATTAAAATATATTTTCCCAAAGCTTTCTTTATTGCAATATTGTTGGCTTTGGAAAAACCAATGTTCTTTGAATTCCTGATCACATTAACATCAGGATATTTTTTTTCTATATGCTCCGGACTTTCATCTATCGAATTATTATCAACTAAAAAAATTTCGAGACTGTATTCGTTATTGTTTGCGGTGTAAATTGAGGCTATGCAGTTATCGACAAGTTCCTTTACATTGTAGTTTACAATTATAACCGAAATGTCGAATGCTTTGGAGTTCATTTAATGATTTTTGATATACAGGAAATTTCATAAAATTCTGAAATTCATTTACATAAAAAAATTATAACTTCCCGAATACCGATTTGAATTTTAATTTCCAGACCATGAAATATGCTTCATATACTACTTTGCGGGACATCTTGGATTCACCTTCCCTTCTGTCAATAAATAGTATAGGAACTTCGATTATCTTGAATCCTTTTTTATACATCTTAAATTTCATCTCGATCTGAAATGAATATCCGTTTGATCTTACATTATCAAGATCTATCTTCTTCAGCGAATCAACTTTGTAGCACATAAATCCTGCCGTTGTATCCATTACTTTCAGACCTGTAACTGCTCTTGTATAAACTGATGCGAGATAGCTAAGGATAAGTCTTCTAAGAGGCCAGTTCAGAACAGAAATTCCGTCAATGTATCTTGATCCGATCACAAGATCATAACCTTCATCGATCTTCTCAATAAAACCTTTAAGATATTTTGGATCATGAGAAAAATCAGCATCCATTTCAAAGACGCAGTCATACTTTTCTTTTATTGCATATCTGAATCCTGCGACATAAGCAGTTCCAAGACCAAGTTTTTTTTCACGCTTTAAAATATTTACATGATTGTTGTTAAGATCTTCAACAAGTTTTGCAGTTCCGTCCGGTGAATTATCATCGACTACAAGTATATTGTATTCATTATCCTGATCACTGTTTTCAAGAATCAACGGAATGATCTTTAATATATTATCAGCTTCATTATATGTAGGAATGATCACTAATATTCTTTTCAAATTCAGTGACCTTTCATTAATAGAATTACAATAATAGTATTTATCATTATTTTGAAATCTAATTTTAAACTCATGTTTTCTATGTAATAAAAATCAAATTGAATTTTCGATTTTACATCATCCACAGAAGTGTCATATTTATGTTTTATCTGTGCCCAGCCGGTAATACCGGGTTTTACAGATAATCTTTTATAATAATAAGGTATTTCTTTTTTCAATTGCTCTACAAAAAAAGGTCTCTCAGGTCTTGGACCAATAAGACTCATTTCGTTTTTCAAAACATTAAACATCTGAGGTATTTCATCTATATATAATTTCCTCAACAGTTTTCCAAAATTTGTAATCCTCGGATCATTATCCCCTGCCCATTCAGGACCATATTCTTCGGAGTTTATAACCATTGACCTGAACTTATACATAACAAATATCAATCCCTTTTTTCCGACTCTTTCTTGTTTATAAAACACCGGTCCGTCAGAAGTTAGTTTTACTAAAATTCCTACGATCAAAAGTAACGGTGAAAGAAATATCAAAGTTATACCTGAAATTATTACATCAATAATTCTTTTTGTAAGTAATCCGGCCGGAGACATAATATCAGGCATTACTTCAATCAGCGGTACTCCATAAATCTGATTTGTTCTTGCCATTCCGCTGACTATCTCATACATGTCAGGTAAAATTTTTAAATTAACTTTTTCTTCACTGCAGTATCTTATTACATCAATAAGTTTATCCTTTTCATTCAATTCAAGAGCAATAAGAATTTCAGATATTTCCTTTTCAGCAATTATATTTTTAATTTCATTAAGTCCTGCAATACCGCTGTTTTCATTACCTGTGTCTGGATCTTCTATACTAATATACCCGGCAAATCTGTATCCAAGCTGAGGATATTTTATGATCATGTTTTTCAGCTCAGAAGCTTTTTCACCTCTGCCGACAATTAATGTCTCCCTGAGACCAATTCCTTTTTCAAGTAAATTCCTTTGAATACTTCTGATAATGATCCTGCCTGTACTAATGAAGACAACCGTAAGAATCCAGTATATCAGAATAAGAAATCTGGAAATGATCGGTGCATCATTCATCATGTCATCCAGATATATAAGAAAGAACAATATGAAACAACCTACTGAAACTGTTTTAAATACAGAAGAAAATTCATCAAATCTTGATCTTACAAACCAGTGCTGATATAATCCAGCAAATGAAAAAATTATCAACCAGTAAAAATAAATTGCAATAAGCGGCGCGATAAATGCCGGCGGGTTTGTATAATTGATCCAACCGGTATCAACCCTGATATAATAATAAACTGTCCATGCCAATGAAATAAAGATCAGATCGGACAGAAATAAAAATATTTTTTCCTTCCTCTTGGTCAAATTTTCTGACTAATATTCTAAATTATTTTCTATGATTAAAAATCATAACCTGCAGATACTGCATCATTGTAAAACATTTTTACCGTATCAAGCGAAAGCTCTTTCAGATCTTTACCAACCATTTTCAGTTTTTTCAAAAGATCATTTGTAACTGTAATAATATGACATCCACATTCATCTGCCTGTATTATATTCAGTAACTCTCTTGAACTCGCCCAAAGTAATTCAACTTTCTCAGAACTTTTTACAATCTCATAACTCTCTTTCATATAAGGGATCGGATCTCTGCCTGTATCTGCAATCCTTCCTGCAAAGACTGAAATAATAGAAGGTGTATTTTTATCAAGACTCTCATATACTTTTCTCACCTGATCTATTGTAAGTATAGCAGTTACATTCAGCTTAAAACCTTTTGATGATAATTTATTTATCAGCTCATATGATGGTTTATCTTTCGTATTTGTTACAGGAATTTTTATATACACGTTCTCTCCCCAGCTTGCTATTTCATTTGCCTGTCTTTCCATAGATTCAAAATCATCTGTAAACACTTCAAATGATATTGGCATATCTTTTATCTCTGCCAATACATTTTTTGCAAAAGCCACATAATCAGTAACTCCATCTTTTTTCATCAAGGTAGGATTAGTGGTAAATCCGGAAACTATACCTTCACTGTAAACTCTTTTCATTTCATCTATATTTGCTCCGTCAGAAAATATCTTTATTTTAAGATCTTTTGAACTGTTCATTTATTTTTTATTTATTCAAAATTATTTTTACTGCAGATTTCAGATCAACCGAAATAAAATCCGGCTTTGGTAAATCTGTATAATTATTATATTTATTTTTTATTAGAACCGTCTTTAACCCAGCATTAATACCACATTCTATGTCTGTCTCTCTGTCACCGATAAACCATGATGCATTTCTGTCAATATTATAATTCCCGACTGCCTTATCGACTAAGAACGTTTTAGGCTTTCTGCATTCACAATTATAAGAATAACCTTCAGTAATTCCTTCCGGATGATGAAAACAATAGAAGTCATTTTTTATAAAAGCATCATCATCATTTAAAATCTCCATAAACTTTTTTTTAACCGCAATGAGATTTTCAAGTGAAGTTTTTCCTTTTGCAAAATCAGGTTGATTTGAAATTAAAAATAATTCGAACCCATTTTTTTTTAACTCTTTTAAAGAATCTTTTACTCCGGCGAAAATTTTTATATCCTCAACTTTGTGTGGAGGTTCATATTCTTTTCTAAATTCATTGTAGATTAGATCATTAATTACTCCATCCCTGTCAAGGAAAACTGCTTTATTCATTTAACTGCTGATTCCCATTTCATCTCATACTCTTTTACTGAAGGATGTGTAACAAGTAAATGCCAGACTGTCCCCTGAAAAGATTCTGTGTGAGGTGTAATTGTATCCGGATTTACTGTCGGGACTAAAACTACAGCATCAGCGACTTTAGCAGTATAGCCGCCGTCTTTTCCGACTATGCCGATTATTTTAGAACCGGTTTCTTCAGCAAACTTTAATGCATTCACCAGATTAACGCTGATATTTTTTTCTTCATTTCCACCACCAACTGAAAATACAAAAATGCAGTCTTCTTTTTTTAAACGGCTTCCGCGCAGCCAGTTTACATAAGATGTTTCCCATCCGTCATCATTAATCCTTGCTGTAAGCTCTGACACATTATCTGACGGTGAGTAACTTTCTATACCTGCTATTTTTCTAAAATCATTCACTGCATGTGATGCATTTCCGGCTCCGCCGCCTACTCCGAGAAAGAACAATCTTCCTCCGTTTTTTTTCAATCCCGAAATGATCTCAGCCATTTTCTCGATCTGTTCTTTATCAAGATTATTGGCGATCTCTTTTACTTCGGTTAAATATTTACTTACATAATCCATTTATTTTTTTATGTAATATTAAATTTTAGACAATAACTTTCTAGTTTCTTCCAGCCCGGAAAATGAACCTATTTCGTAAAATCTTTCCATTACTTCAAAACCTGCCAGCTCATTATTCTTTAATAATAATTTATATACTTCCGCAAGATCAAATACTTCTTCATTGGAAAAATTTTTAAATGCACTTTGAGTAAGTATCCCAAGTCCGTAATCAATGTGTCTCATATTTTCATTCTTACTGAACTTGTCATAATTCAAAATCTTTCCGTTTTCAAATTCAATATTACTGATGTCCCATTTTCCTTCGTTTCGGAAAACTGTCATCAGACCCTTTTTATTTTGGTCTAAAAAGTATTTATTTATATCATTAAAATCAGTATCTAAATATGAATCACCATACATTACAAAAAAATTTTCATTCAGTTTACTCAGAGCTTTTTTTAAAGCACCGCCTGTACCAAGCAATTTTTCTCCGTCAAAAGAAAATATAATTTCCATCCCTTCTAACGGATTTGAATCAGTATAAGATTTTATCTGCTCGCCCATAGCACCTGCGCAAATAACAACTTTTTTAATCCCCTTATTTTTAAGAATATTCAGCTGATGGTGAATAAAAGGTATTCCTGCCACATCAAGCATTGACTTTGGAATCGTCTCTGTTACAGGTTTTAATCTCGTAGCCAGCCCGCCTGCAAGAAGTGCCAGATTATTAATTTCCATTAATACTTTGTATGACTAATTATAAAATCCGTTCTTCACACCTTCATGCTCAAATGCAAACCATGTTGCCTTCAAACCCATTTTTTCCATAGCGGCAACAAGCTTTGTCTTTTCCTTTGGACAATAAAATAAAAGAAATCCTCCGCCGCCTGCACCAATCACCTTTCCACCTATTGCTCCATTTTTTCTGGCTGTTTCATATACTTCATCGATAAATGGATCTGAAATTTTATCAGATAAACCTTTCTTAATAAGCCAATGGTCATGAAGTAAATCTCCGAATTCATCGATCTTGTTTTTCTCTAATATCTTTTTTGTATAAAGTCCAATGTCTTTAATTTTATGAAGCCTGTTTAAAACGTCAGTATTTTTTTGTTTCGTCTTTTTATTCTGATGCTTTAGTATGTCTCCGGCCGATCTTTTTTTATTAAGATAAAATAAGAACATATTACTCTGCAGCTCCATCATTGCGCCTTCGGAAATTTTAACAGCATCGACTTCTACTGTCCCATCCTTATTAAAAGTATATGCATTGAATCCGCCGAATGTAGCAGCATACTGATCCTGCTTTCCGATCGGCTCTTTCAGCAAATTAATTTCAATATTACATGCACACTCTGCAATCTCTTCAAGCGTCTTATGATCTCTGTTATATGAAAATAATGCACTAAGTAACGCAACAGTAAATGTAGAAGATGTACCCAGTCCGCAGTTTGAAGGGACATCAGCAATAGAAACTATCTCTACCTGCTTTTTTACATTTGCAAATTTCATTGACTCTCTGAATATTCTATGCTCAATATCTTTTACCTTATCAACAATCTCTGTCTTTGAATATGAAAGTCTGATCGAATCCTCAAATCTTTTATTAAGCATTATATGCACAAATTTATTTATGCTTGCTGCCAGTAAAAATCCACCGTGTTTTTCATAATATGACGGAAGGTCTGTTCCGCCGCCGCCCATTGAAATTCTCACAGGTGCTCTCGATAAGATCATTTAATACTCTCCTCTTTCCATCCGAATTTATTTTTCATTGCATCCTCATATATAGACTGAACTGATTTTTTAATTGCTTCCCGAGATGTAAATTCATTTGACCAGCCTGTCTTTCTGATTTTTTCCGAATTAAGTCTGACTATCGGAACATCACCTTTCCATCCCCTGTTGCCGCCTGTGAATTCATACTTCACATTTTCCAGTCCCAATACTTCAAGTGTCACATCTGCGATCTCTTTCACACTGATATAATCAAGTGTCGATACATTAAAATAAGAATAGCCTTTCAGATGATTGAGCTGAATATTTCTGATTGCATTAATAATATCTGTAACATAAATATAAGACTTACTCTGAGATCCGTCACCAAGTATGGAAAGTTTACTGTTGTCTTCAAGCAGCCTTCTCGTAAAGTCATAACCAACTCCGTGAGTCTGATTTGGTCCGACTACATTTGCAAATCTGAAAGCAGCAGCATTCATATCAAACATATAACAATAAGAACCGATCATTGCCTCGCATGCAAGTTTACTCGATCCGTAAGTAGAGATCGGAAGCTGCGGTGAAAAGTCCTCAGCAGTTTCAGTAAAACCAACATCTCCATACACACCGCTTCCGGAAGCATAAATTAAATTCTTTACGCTGTTGATTCTCATTGCTTCGATGATATTATTTGTAAGATATGTCCCTTCCCAGAAATCAATATCCGGCTGAGTCATAGCTTTTGCAATATCAGGGTTTGATGCGAAATGATAAACAACTTCCTGATCTTTCATTGCATCATTCAGTGTATCTTTTTCTTTAATATCAGCTTTGATAATTTTTATCTTAACTTTAAAATCATCTATATGCCACATCTGACCTGAGCTGAAATTATCATAGATAGTGATCTCAGCATGAGGTTCGTTTTTTAAAATGTCTCTGCATAGATGGCTGCCTACAAATCCCGCTCCGCCTGCTATAAAATATTTTTTACCCAATATTACTTAATAAAAATTAATATTAAAAATTCTTTCGTTTCAAATAATACATAAATGACTGAAGCCGTTTTTTAAAAAATACCGGTAAAAAGGAATACATATATTGTGTATAATTCAGCAAATATGCTTTGTAATAATTCGGATAATTTTTTCCGTGCATCTTTACCACATTTACAACCGTTCTGGAATTTTCCCTCTGTTGAGTAAATGACTTATTCTGACCGGCTGTCATATATGTGATGAAATATTCTTTGAAATTATAAAGCTTCCCTTCCATCCCCATTCGCAGCCAAAGTTCCATATCTTCTACATGTTCCAGATTTTTATATCCGCCCAGCTTCATGGCGGTTTCTTTTCTAAACATTACAGTAGCATGTGTAAATGGATTTGAAAAAAGTGCAAAGCTTCTGATCTCTTCGTCAGTTTCCTTTTTCAGATATTTAAAAAGTTCTTTACCATCTTTATCAACTAAGATCACACCGCCACCGACTACAACATACTCCGGATTTTTATCTAAAAATTCCACTTGCATTTTCAGCTTATCTTTATGACACCAAAAGTCATCATCATCTATTCTTGCAATATATTCACCTCTGGAATTTCTAAGGCCAATATTCAGATATTCAGAAATTCCTTTTCCTGTAATCCTTGGGATCCTCATGTAATTTATTGCCGGTTCCCTTTCAGAAAGCTTAGTCATTCTTTCTTCAGTTCCGTCAGTAGATGCATCATCAATAATAATGAGTTCCCAGTCCGTAAAAGATTGAGAGAATACACTTTCGATTGATTTCTCGAGCATATCCACTCTGTTATAAGTAGGGATAATAATACTAACCCTAGGCACGGAATTTGAACTCATAAATTATTAAACGTGGAAGTTATCAAGTAGGGATTTAAGATAAAAGTTAGAAATTTTTTTGAATTAATTGTTTTTTCGGAGGATCAACATACTTGATTTGATTGCTATTTCCTCAAAAGTATAATTATTCGTGAAATGGTCATTTAGATTAATAGTTTTCAATTTTTCAATTTCTGAATCATCCGCAAGATCCAACTTTTCCGATATTATTTCAAATCCTGCATTCTTTATCTTCTGAATATGATCCTTATGTCTCATTCTGTTTTGATACATTATGGAAGGATTTAATTTTTTCCATTCATTTTCAGAATATAGCAGATAATTATATATACTTATATTATTATCAAAAAATGACCAATGATCTCTGTAGTCAATTGCATTGGACATGATTCCGCCTGGTTTTAAAATTCTGTTGCATTCTTTCAAAATGTCTTCAATATGAATTTCAGGAATATGTTCTAGGGTAGCATTTGAAAGGATAAAATCAATGCTGTCCGATTCTATACCAGTATTTCTGGCATCTAATGGTGCAATATAATTAATATTAAAATACTCAGATAATACATTTTTATAATTGCTACCGGTTACAGTAGGTACATTTTCAAACAGACAAAACTCATCTGAAATTTTCCCGGCCGTTTTATTAAATCTGTTTATTGTATCATTTATCAATTCGGGAAAAACTAGTTCACGAATATCTATACAAGTTAACTCATCAAATCCGAGTGATCTGATTCCAATTGGAATTACAAGATCATATCCCGAACCAAATTCATAATATCGGCTTCTTTTAAAATCAATGTTTCCGGAATATTTTACATAGTTGTCAAAATGCAGTTTTACAGTTTCGAGTTTAATTTTAAAATCTTCATCAGATATTGGAAGTGACTTTGTTACATGCTTCTGAAAAAAATAATTTATATTCTCCCCCTTTGGTAATACTGAGAAAAGATTTTGTATTTTTGCTTTAAATTTAAAATTCATAAAGGAGAACGTACTTAAATAAATTTATTTCTGAAATTGTTAAAATTGAAAAAAGAAATTAATTTTATAGTATCTTATTTTTTAAAATTAATTAAATAATAGTCCTCTATTCTGGTATTATCTTATACGCTTTTATATAATCAATCTCCATTACATAAGGATCATCTGATCTATCTACTTCACCATTATTTTCATCCCAGGCTTTAATTGCTACATTTGCAATTATATACATAGGACCTGTTGGAATTCCCTGTGTAGATTCGAAAACAATTTTATCATTCAATTTCCAGAGTATTTTATCAGGAAAACATTCTAATGACCAGATCATCCAGTTATCTGAAAAGTCACCTGTGATTTCGTTTGACTTAACATAATAAAACGGTGCTGAATTATCTTTCTCTGAACTTGGATAATTAATTCCCCAATGTAAAGATGATGACATTGAATTTTCTTTTCTTCCAAAATATTCAAATACATCAATTTCCGGTAATCCGGGTCTTTCCTTTGCGACTAACCAGAATGCAGGCCAATATCCTTTTTTGTATGGAAATTTTACTTTGATTTCCCACTTACCATAACTCTGGGTAAATGTTCTTGCAGTGTTTATCATTCCGGATGTGAACTCAAACTGCTTTTCACTTTCTGCATCTTTACCAAAAATTGATTCTTTTTTTGTGATTATTTTTAAGACTCCATTATCAGCAAATACGTTTTCATCTTTGTACCATTGAAGTTCTTTATTTGACCATATCGTTCTGGTATTCATATCAAACATAGTCTGCCACTTTGATCTGTCAAATGAATCAAAGTTATCTTCAAATGTAAGCTGCCATTTAAATTTGTCATTTTTAACTTCCTCAGAGTTATTGGAAAGTATTATATTTGAAACAATTACAACTAATATCAATGGTAAGATTACAAATACTGTCTTGAACAAGATTTTAGATAATAATTTATTCATGATAAATAAAATTTAATTTTAAGTTTTAAAAATGGAAATTGTCTTATCTAAATTAGTTTATTTTTTCGGTTAAATTTTTCTCGCAATACATGTTAATTCATTTACCAATATACCGTCTTTTAAATAAACAACTTCAAACCCATTTCTGCTTACAAGTTTACCAAAATTGTTAAGATTAAATCCCCAGCAATGCTCAGGCGGATTTACATGATGCCATCCTGAAAGACCTCTTTTTGCTCTTAGACTTGTTGAGGACGGTGTCTTGATTGCAAGTATTCCATCTTTATGTAAAATATCTCTTGTTGAATCAAAAAAAAACTCAAGGTTTGTCAGATGTTCAATAGTGTGTTTTGCTGAGATACATCCGACACTGCTTTTTTCAATATTTATAGAAAATAAATCATTTGCCTGTATAAAATTTATATTCTCTTTATTAAATTTTTCACTTAACTCATTAGAGTAATCCACTCCAAGGACTTGCCATTGTTTCTTTTTTGCTAAATATAATATTTCTGCTTCACCACATCCAAAATCAAGAATGTAGTTTACCGGTGAAAACTTTTTAATTAGTGAGAAAAATTTTTTCAATCTATACTCTCTGAATGTGATCTTTTTTCTTATAGCAAGTTTCATTGCACTCTTTTCGACAGTATTATGTCTGACTTCATAATATTTCAAATAATGTTCATCAAGTTCATCTATAGTTGGCATAGGATTACACCAGTTCAACTGACAGATATTACACTCAATTACAGAATACTTTGATCCTTTATCACTGTAAATAGGTTGACCACAATTTTTAACATCACTTGATCCGCAAGCTGGACATAAATTTTCAGTCACTTTTTTCAGAATTATTTTATTTAGAAATTGATTGAAATTTACTTAAATAACTTAAATAATAAAATTCCGAATTCTTATTTATATCAAATCTCATTTCAACAGTATTTAAAGCTTTAGTTTGTATTTCAGGTAAATTACTATTAACAGAATAGATGAAATTAAATTTTTCAAGGAAATCTGTTTTATTCAATGTTTTAAATAAATATCCATTTTCTCCATGCTCAATAATTTCAGGAATCCCCCCGGTATCTGAAGCCAATACTACTTTTTTCTTAACCATTGACTCTATTACTACAAGACCAAATCCTTCCCAAAGTGAAGGAACGATAGTCAGATCACTGATTTCAATAATTTTTTCAATATCTTTATGGAACCCTGGCAAAATCACAAATTCATTTAAATCATTTTTTGAAATATAATTTTCAACTTCCTTTTTTAAAATACCGTCACCAGGCATAATTATTTTTATATTTTTTCTTTCTTTAATTTTTTCGGAAAGTGCATCCAGTAAAAATAAATGACCTTTCTGTTTATCAAATCTACCTGACAGACAAATTAAGAAATCGTCTTTACTTACATTATATTTAATCCGCAATAAATCGATTTCATTTTCTTCCAACTGATAATTTTTTTTACTAATATTTACACCATTATATATCACATCAGTAATACTATCAAATCTTTTATCCCTGTTTATCAAATATTTTTTAACAATTTCTGATATGGCAATCAGATATGATCCCGAATATTTGACTACAAAATTATCTATATAATCAAAAATTGAGATTTTATTTACATCTGCTCCTTTGTGATGTGTTGAATAATTGTGACATGTCGAATAAATAAGTTTAACACCTGTTTTTTTAGCAGCTATTCGTCCATAAAAATCAGCTTTATTTAAATGAGTATGAACTATGTCAGGATTTAAATACTTTAAAAGTTTTTTCATTTTAAAATAAATTTTTGGATTGACCAAACCTTTTTCCATTAAATCAAAAACTTTTATTCCTGCTTTTTTAAATTTTTCTATATACTCGCCGGAATCTATTGTGATAACATAAATTTCCAGATCATTTTTTTTTGAAAGGTAATGAAGAATATCAAAAAGTAATACCTGTGCTCCTCCTAAGCTAAGATTTGAGATAATATGTACAAGTTTTATTTTATCTTTCAAAATTGTGAAATCAATTTATTTCATTTCGTAAATCTTTTCAATCTGCGATACAGTATTTTCGATTAAAAATTTTTCTTCAAAATCTTTTCTTGCTTTATCAATAAATTGAATTCTTAATTCATCATTTTCCATTATATATATAATTTTTTCTGAAATATCAGAAACATTGCCGTTCTCTGCAAGTAATCCATTGATTTTATTTTTTATTACTTCACTTATTCCACCAACATCGGTAGTTACAATTGGTATATTCATACTCATAGCTTCTAATATTACATATGGAATGCCCTCATATCTGGAAGTCAGAACAAATAGATCGAATGTTCTTAAAACTGATAATACATCTTTAGTATACCCTTTTAAAAATACTGATTTTTCTAATCCGTAATCAATAATTAATTTTTCATATTCTATTCTTTTCTCACCATCACCATAAATATGAAATTCAAAATCAAAACCTTCCTTTAATAAATTTCTTGCTGCTTCAATAAAAAACTCCTGTCCTTTCTGATATGTCAATCTACCTATTGTGCCAATAATTTTTTTACCGCTTGCATTTTTTTTATTAATTACTTCTGAATGTTTAATTCCGTTATATACTGTGACTACTTTTTTATCTTTAAATCCAAACTTTTTAATGAGGACATTTCTGTCAACATTACATACTGTAACTGCATAATCAGAAAAATATTTTTTTAGTTTTTCATATTGTAATTTCTGAAAACTCATATTATCAAGAGCAACTGATGTAAAGTCAAGACCATGCCTATGCTCTATTAACAACGAAGTTTTTAAAATTTTACCAATCACACATGGGACTATTCCTGCCTGTGCATGAATTATATCAAATTTATTTTTTGCAATATAAGAATAAAGATCCTTCATACCTGACCATGTATGTTTTCCCGTGTTTTTATTATTAAAAATATAATATTTAATTCTGTGCTCAGTTAAATAATCTGTTATCGGACCGTCAATTGGAATTCCAATTGTTACATCATATTTATTTTTATCAAGATTTTCTGCCAATAGAATCGTAAACATTTCTATTCCGCTTATCCTGCTATTATTTATTGTCAGGAAAACTTTTTTCAAATTATTATAACTTTTGATCAATGAATATCAATTTAATAAATAGATTTTACAATATTGCAAAAATGTTTTTGAAAAATTGATTTAATATTATTTTTAACTTTCAATTTTAAATTGATATCTATTCAAATATTATTCTTATCAATTTTCATCTAAAATATAGATTTAATTTCTAAATTAATTACATACAAATTTAAGCGGGTAACAATTATTTTAAATATAACTCAGATATTTTCTTAATGTAATCAGCTTCTTTCATAAATTCATAGTTTTCAATTATCTGATTCTTATTATTTTGAGAATTTTTTGAAAATACTGAAAATGAATCAATAAGATATTTTCCTCCCCAGTTTATTAATTCCTGCGAATTGCAGTTCAGATTTTCTGCCGTGCAATATTCATTAAATAATTTTGCAGTCATAGTTTCAGCTCTCCAATGTGTTCTAATTCTTGCCGGCGGTAAAAAATTAAAGAAATATTTTCCAAGCTTTTTATATCCTCCTAGATTAGAATGATGTAAAAAACCGTTTCCATTAACGACAAGTTTTTTATTTATTTCAGTTATATACTTTTGCAGTATATTATTTTCAGCATGAACCAATGAATCAAATGAAAAAACAAAATCTATTGAATTATCTTTTACAAAATCCAGCGAAGTACCATTATTAACATGAAATTCAATGTTTTTAGAATCTCTGAATCTGTTCTTACAGGCTTCTATACAATTACCTGAGATATCAACTATCACTAATTCATTACATTGATCTTTTAAAAATTGTGTGATCCTACCATAGCCTGGTGCAATTTCAAGGATTCTGTTAACTTTTAAAAATTTTCTTAACCTAGGGTACAGCATCCACCACCATAGACTATTAGTGCCCCCCCAAGCTTCTGACCATTCGTCACCTGATTGTGACCAATCGTAATCTTTATCCCATTTTTCAAGATTTTGTATTTCTGAAGGCATATAATTATTTTAGTTTTTTTTAAAATAGTTTCTATTTTATATATTCAAATTTACTTTTGTTAAGATAGTTTTTATCTAAATATAATTGTAATACTTTTAATAATTGATTAAACTTTTCCTTTCTGTGATGTTTATATTTACTCCAGAATGGAAGAAAAATGATTCTGGAAATTATATTTGATAATCCTGTAAAATAGATCAGTGACCTTTTTAATTTTTTATAATTCCCAATGAAAAGTAGTTTACCTCTGTTTATATGGAAAACATAAATATTGTCATTTTTTTCATTATTCAATGATGACTTTGTTGAATGGAAATATTTAAATTCAGGTACACAAATATTTTTCTTTTTCAGAATATTTTTAAATTTATAGCACAACTCGACATCTTCATAATACATAAAATAATTTTCATTAAATCTGCCTGCCTGAATAAAATCACTTTTCCTCATCATCATGAATGCGCCGTGAAACCAGTCAACTTCAAAATTCTTTAACTCTACAATTTCCTTTTTCGAATTCAAAAAATTTATCTTGTCTTGAAGATTTGGTGAATATAATTGTGATATTTCCCATGAAAGAGAAGGGAAATTATTATAAAAATAAAGAACGTTTTTATTTTCATCCAGCATTAAGCCTGAAACTACACCTGCACTTTCATTATTGTCCAGATAATCAGTAAGAATACTTAATTTAAAATTAGATAATTGCACATCAGGATTAAGAAACATCAGATAATTTCCATTTGCTTTATTAGCTCCAAAGTTACATCCTCCGGCAAATCCGTCATTTGTGATTCTAAAATAAAATCGGACAGAATCAAATTCATCTGCTAAGTTTTCGATTGATCTTTCACTTGAATTATTATCAACTACTATTATTTCAGTATCAGCATCTCCTTTGTATTTAAAAATTGAATACAAACATTCCCTTGTAAAAGCAGCAGTATTATAATTTAAAATAATTATACTGATCATACAAAAATTTTTATCTTATTAACTATCTCATACATATCTACGAATTTCAATCTATCTGTAAAGATTTATAATTAATTATTTACTTTTTCTTAAATATAAAGCTTTAATATAATTCGGATTCAAAAACATACTAACAAATTTAAAGAGGTCAGAAAAAGCATTTAAATATTCTTTATTATCAATCTGATTTTTCAACTTATAATATCTGTTGTTCAAAATGCCTAAATAAGCAGCTTCACTGAGTTCTTTTTCATCGTTATTTAGAAAAGGTTTCATCAGCTCAATATGATTTAAATAGATTTGCTGAGAATGCTTAAAACTTCTAGCCCAGCTATTATGTACTCTGTGTAAAATTAAATTTTCATTAAAAAAGAACATTTTTTTTGAAATGCAGGATAAATTAATCCAGAGATTATAATCTTCACAAAGATTAATAAAATTTTTTTCGTCAAATGGCTTATCATCTTTTAATATCTCTTTTTTGAATATTACAGAAGAAGGCATTACAATATTCTGCAAAAGTAATGTCTTTGTAAAAATCATAAACGAAGAATCAAAATTTAAATATTTTTCTGAAACTATTTTATTATCTCCATCTATAAGTCTGGCATTTGTACAAATAAAATCATATTCATTCATCATTGGTATTTGTATTTCAAGTTTAGTATCTATCCACAGATCATCGTCATCACAAAAAGAAATGAATTCACCCCGAGATTGCTTTACACCGAAATTTCTTAACTTAGCCAGATTGTTTTGTTTTTCCAGATTAAATAATCTGATCCGCGAATCTGAAAAATGTTTAGTTAAATTTTTCGTTTCATCAGTGGATCCGTCATTTACGATCACAATTTCAAAATCTGTATAAATCTGTTTCAAAATTGACGTTAAGGTCTGACTCAGTAGATCAAATCTGTTATATGTGAGGACTATTATTGAAACCAATTTTTAAATTACTTTTTATTAAAATTTTTAAACAGTATAAGAAATAAAACTAAATAATTATTTTGGTTCAGAGTCAGAACCTGATACTTTATTTAAATTTCTGGAAACGATATAATTTTTTATCATAATTTTCATTTCTTTAAATTCATGAAGTGATAAATTTAATAATACCCATCCTGAAATCAGAGGTAAAAATAACACATATCCGAATGTTACATTATAAAATGAAACAATAGTTATACCTGTTATTGCTATTATACTGGATGAAATCAGTTTAAAGTTTTTTAAAGAAAATCTAAACCCTATCTTTTTTCTTGTTAAAATTAAATTCATTAAAAAATGTATAAGATATGCTGTCATATATGCCAAAGAAACACCTTTTACACCAAATTCAGTAAAATCAAGAATATACATTGAGATCAATATAAGATTTGCATTCAGGATCACATCAAACAAAATAAAATAAAATAATTTGGATCTGGGTATAAGCCATATTCCTAATACCCATGAAAGTGCTTTAAAAAAATCCCCTAAAAACTGATATTGAAAAAGTGATTCTGCTACAACAAAGTCAGATGTATAAAGTACTAATAAAATCAAATATCTGAATACTATCAAAGTAAGTATTAACGGAACCATGACAAGTGAAATGAATCTTATAGTAGTATTCAGTTCATTTGAAAGATCAGTATTATTATATAGCCTAGCAATTTTAGGAAATGTATAGCTTGACATTGAAGTGAAAATAAAACCAAAATAGAAAAGTGATATATTTAAAACACTTTGAAATATACCGCTTCCATCTAATCCATATTTTTCAATCACCATTTTTTTAAGTAAAAGAAAAGTTAACTGATATAATGCTCCTGCAATTAGAAAAGCAATTCCTATCTTAGTAATATCTTTTACTATCTTATTATTGAAATTCAGAAATTTAAAATTAAATTCGAGTATCTTCAATTTATTGATCTTATACAAAGAATAAAAAACAAAGAAAACAAAATTGATCATTAAGCCATAGACAGCACCTTCAATTCCACAAAAAATTACAAGCGGTATTGATATTGAAAATGATACAAGAGAAGACGTAATAAGTAATTTTACATATAAGCTTATATCACCTATACCTTTTAAAACTGCTTCAATAATGGTATATAAAACTATGAAAGGCGTGACTATACTTAAAATTTTTATATAACTGCCATAAATAGTTTCATTAAATAGGAAGAGAGATATTTCATCCGAATATGTAAGGATGAATGTAACAGAAGCTATTACAGGGATCAGAAGAACTACTATAGAAGAATAAACAATTCCACTTAAAACAGATTTACCATTTTCACTATTTTGAGCAATCATTTGAGTGATCCCCATAGGAAAACCAAGCGGCAACAGATAAGTCAGAAAACTAATAGAAGAGGTAAACTGAGATATTATCCCCAGACCGCTGAGTCCAAGATAAATTGAATATATTTTATTTTTTAAAAAACCTGTTACAAAATTCACACCTGTCATTATCAGAATTTTATAACTGGCTCGAAAAATATCTTTAATTTTCTGATTGTTTTAATTAATAAATAGTAATCTGATTACTTAAAAAACCTTGGCAGTAAAAAAAAATGATTTTCATTAATAGGTCATGAATTTCCATTATGGTACCTGTACAATTTCATCTTTATACTTTAATGAGTAATAAACAAATCCACAAAAAACTGTAAACACGGGCATTACAAAATACAGCGGATTCACTAATACATCTTCAAAAAAATTCTGTACTATCAGAGAAATAATCACTGTTAAACATAAACTTAATCTATGATCATTCTTAAACTTTTCATTCTTAAACTTAAGGAATATTCCTTTTAACAATAGTGTGACTATGGTCAATGTCATAAGCAATGTAAACAAAACTCCAAACTGTATAGATAACTGCATCAGCAGATTATGAGGATTTGGTACAGGTTCATTTCCAAAAAAAAATTTCTCATTTATAAAAACCTGCTCTCCATTCACAGGACCATATCCCCATAGCATTGTTGTATCTGTTCTAGTAATGATACTATAAGCAGCAAGCAACAATAAGAATCTTGAGGCAGAGCTGTCAACTTTTGCAGAAGCAAAATCAGCAACAACAGTTAAAGCGACAATAGCGACAATGATACTAACTACAACAAACATCGCTCTTGATTTGTAAAATGTATAAAATAGAATCCCTATGCCGACACCTATATATCCCGCTCTGCTTAAAGTAAGCAATAACACGATAAGAAATAAAACCAGTAAAGAAATAAAAACCGGAAAAGAAATTTTTTTTGAAAAATATTTATAAAATAAAACTGGAACGCAAATGGTGTAAAACATTGAAGTAGTATTCGGATGTCCAAATAAACCTGCAGAAGTATGACTGTATTGAGTTAAATAATGAATCCCTAAGGAATAAAATATCAAAGATGCGAATGATAAAAAAATAGCAAATATTAATATCAGATTTATAAATTTATCAAATTTATATGTACTTAGTCTGAAATTTTTACCAAGAATAAGAAAGAACATTACAAAATTTATCACATAAGTAAGTAAAGTCATCAGAGAAAACAAATTGAAGTTATCATCAAAATTCACATAGAAGCTGGAGATTAAAAATGAAGCAGTTACTAATAGAAATAATAATTCAAGCAGATCTGGTTGGTTAAATTTTTTTTCTGTGATTTTGGAAAATGAAAATCCCATAATGATCACAGTTAAAAAGATGAATACTTTAACACTTATATCATTTAAGAAATGAAGCTGGGGAACAGTTATACTTAAAGAAAAAACTATTATCAAATAAATTAATATTAGTTTTTCATTTAGTTGAAATTTGCTAGACATTGATCAAAAATTATAACTACCCTTAAATTCTTTCCATTTGATCTTAATCAGAAAGAATAAGTAGGTTAAAAAACCTGAAAGGAAAGTAATTAATAAAACGATAGTAGCTCTTTTTGGCTTAGCTTTTTTATCGGGTACATTCGGAGGGTCTAAGATAAGAACAGTTGGTGTTTCTTTTTTTTCTTCAATTTTAGATTGTTCGAGTATAGGTATTATTGTAGTTAATATTTTATTTTGTATCTCAACATTTCTTCTAAGTCTTAAAAAATTCATTACTACTTCAGGTGATCCTTTTAATCCTAATACAGAGTTTATATCTGCAGGAGTCTCTTTTACTATGTTTAATTGATTTTTTAAAGCTGAAATTTTATCTTCCTGAGTTAAAATTTCAGGCTCGCCAGAAGAAATTATTTTCCTTAAAAGTTCAAGCTTAAGTTCTTCACTTTTTATCTCAGCTTCTAATTCAACTTCTGCTTTAATAGCTGCCTGAACAGTTATTTCCGGGGAAATACCAAAGTTATTTTGAAAAAAAGTCAGACTGTCTTCAACTTGCTTAAGGTCCTGTTTTACTGATTCATATCTTGATTCAAGAAACTCTTTATTATTCTTTGCATTTAAAGAACTCATTTCTGAATGGATCTTATTAAGCTGTTGAATCATAAAGTCAGCAATATCCTTAGCTTTTACAGGATCTTTATCGTAGATGCCAATTTCCAGAGTTCCTGCCATTTTATCCTGATTTATTTCCATGATATTCTTTCTGAAATACTTTACGGCATCAAACATATATTTAAATTCTTCTTCTTCAATTATATTATATTTAATAATTGCTTCTTCAACTGCTCTTCTGCTGGTTAAAATCTGGGTGTATAATGCTAATTCCTTAGTCGCACCACCTCCACCTGAAAATCCTGCCAGGTCACCAAAATCCAGCGAACCTGCACCAGAAAGTCCCATTAAGCTTTGAAGTCCTGAACTTTGATTTGAGGTTCTTACAATTCCTGCAGAATAAAATATTGGATCGATTACAAATAATACAAGTATAAGAGATACTATTACACCAATAAAAGAATTTATAATTATTATTTTCTTTTTTTCTAAAAACAATTTTATGTAAAATCTTATATCGTTATTTGTATTTATTTCTTTTTCTTCCATTTCAGATTAAATTGAAAAAATAATTCTTCTGTATCACATTCATATATCATTTATTACTATCTCTGATTAATACATAAGTAGTTAGAAATGCTAATAATACCGAAGCAATCTGTGCCATAAGTCCTATAGTAAAACTGAACGGCTGATTAACTTCTTTTGGGACATAAACAAAATCACCTGATTCGATAACCGCTTCATCAGGTTCATACCAGTTTCTTGTATTAAATTTAATTACTCTTGTATCGTCTTCTTCAGCTGCAAGGGCATAACCGCCTGCTTTTTTAATATAATAATCTACATCAGCTCCTTTCTTATAAGGCACATAACCTTCCTGACCTACCTGCCCGAATACATAAACAATATTTTTATTATCATTTATATAAATTATATCCTTAGCTTCAAGTAAAACATTCTGAGACTCATCATTATTATTCAGTAATCTATCAAAATCAACAATGACCCTGTTCCTTCTTGATTGTATGTCTGCAATATAATTTTCTTTATCCATTTCAGTTACGATCAGATCATTCGCCCTCAAATTTATCAGTATCTCGGAAGTATCTTTTGCTGTATATTCAGCATCATAGTCTCTGAATAAAATACTAAGCGGCAAATAAGCTTTTTCCTTGAGACCTCCTGCCATTTCTATTACATCTTTTAGTCTCGTATTCTTAAATGATATCGGGTAATATCCCGGTCTTAATACTTCTCCAAGTATCAGCACAGAAAGATTTTTCTGATAATTTATCTTTGATTTTACATAGATCCTGTCAAAACTCTCAATATCAAATTTTTTATCTTTTTCAAAATTAAGATCAATTGATTTAAAATCACTTGAACCTGCAACAGCTCTGTAAAGTACTATACTATCTGGTTCAGCGCTTACATCAAATCCTCTTGCAATTCCTACAATAGTTTCAAGATCATCCCCATCAGCATATTCATATGAGCCTCCAAGCTGAACTGCACCACCAATATTAATAAAATTATTATCAAGCTGAAGATATGGAATCTTTAAAAGATCTCCTTCTAAAAAAAACGGGTTATGTGAATCTTGGTTGGTCAGAAAATATTTGTAAATATCAACATTGATGACTTGTCCGTTCTTTCTTATAAGTTTTATATTTCTGAGAGAGATCTGAGTATTAAAAAATTCCCTTTCATTGGTTTTTTCATAAAAATTCCTTGAAGTGTTTAATGTATCGAACATTAGAACTTTTAAAATTTCCGACACTCTTGTTACTGGAGATACTTCGAAATTTCCCTGAGTAAGACCTGATACTTTTATCAAAAATGTCCGGGGAGTATTAAGAGTAAAACTAACATCACTGGAATAATATCTTTGCTTTACAGCACTTACAACCTTTTGCTTTGCAGATGATAGTGTCAATCCTGCAACGTCAACAGCTCCGACTGTCGGAATAACAACAGTTCCTTCAGGTGAAACAACTATCGGTATCTGCTGATTGATATAACCATAGAGTCCTACTGTAAACAGATCATTAGGTCCGACAATATAAACATCCGGATCTATTGCACCTTCAATCGGAATAGACTTTGTAGTGAAAGTATTCTGACTGCCCATCTGATCAAAAATATCCGGTGCATCTGCATTTATTCCTGTATTTGTATTTCCTCTGCCAGACTGATTGAGAATTTTACTCATTGGATCTTCAGTATCTTTTTCTTTGCTTTTGAACTGAGCAAAAGTATAAGCAGCATTAATTAAAAATACCAGCAGTGTAAATAAAATTAGTTTTTTCATAACCCTAAAAATTCTTTAGTTTTATTTAAGATCTCTGAAGTTTTATCTTCAACATAAGTCTCACAATATATTCTGATCAGCGGCTCAGTACCTGAAGCTCTCACAAGCAGCCAACCGTTTTCAAAATAAAATTTACTTCCGTCAAGATCATCTTTTTTTAGGATCTTCTGCCCTGCAATTTCATCACCTTCCTGTAGCTCTTTAGAAATCTGAAGAGCTTTGATTTTTTTCTCTTCAGTAGTTTTCACATCATGTCTCTGATAAAAGTATAATCCAAATTCATCATCAAATTCTTTTTTTAACTCCGTAATACTCTTACCATATTCAGCAAGCATTTCCATATAAAGAAGTCCGTTATAAATCCCATCCCTTTCAGGAAGATGTCCTTTTATCCCAATACCACCGCTTTCCTCTGCACCGATCATAACGTCATCATTTATCATGATCTTTGAAATATGCTTAAATCCAATTGGCACAGTATCAAGCTCAATATTATTTTTTTCACAATATTTTCTAACAAGATCACTTGTCGAAAATCCTCTGACTACTTTACCCGTCAGTTTCTTTTTTTCAAATAAATATTTTATCAGAAGTACAAAGGTTTTTTGAGCATCAAGAAAATCTCCGTTCTCATCTATGATTGCTATTCTGTCAGCATCACCGTCTGTCACTATTCCTAAATCAAATTTATTATATTTCATATACTCACAGATTTCTGATAAATTTTTCTGAACAGGCTCAGGTGCTGATTTTCCAAATGATGGATTTACTTCACCGTGAATTTGTTTTACATCTACAAAATGTCCTATTAAATTCTGACCTGCTCCGTACATTGCATCATAGATAACTTTTAAATCTGCTTTTTTAATAACATCTATATTTATTCTGTCTTTTAGATAGTTCAGATAAAATTCATTTCCTTTGAAATACTCAATTACACCTTCATTAAGTAACTGCTCAAAACTTTTCGGTGTTTCAACAGATTTTATATTCTTAAGCTCAGCTTCGATCTTAACTATCTCATCAGGATCCATTGATCCTCCGAATTCATCCTTTAGCTTATATCCATTATATTGATAAGGATTATGTGAAGCAGTTATCATGACACCTAAAGCACAACCAAGATCTCTTGCAAGTAAAGAAACAGTTGGGGTAGTAACAAAATAGTCAGTCAGTTTTGTTTTTATCCCTTCATTTCCAAAGACTGTGGCAGCTGCATGTGCAAACTCTTTACCCTGGAATCTTGTATCGTATCCAATTACAATTCCTGTTGATATTTTTTTATGATCCTTAAAAACTCTTGCTGTTGCAAGAGCAACTCTTTTAACATTTTCAAATGTATAGGTATCAGCGATAATCGCTCTCCAGCCGTCAGTACCGAATTTTACCGGCTCTGAAATATTACTCATAATTTAATGAATGTGATTTAATAAAATAAAAAAAATGTAAAAATCTGAATATTCTGATTATATAGATTTCCCTTCATTTGTTTTTGAAACCCAGTTTTTTACATATTCGATAGTTTCATAGGTAGGTGTGCCCGGTGTAAAGAGTTCTCCAACTCCCATTTTTCTAAGCTCTTCAATATCCTGATCCGGAATAATACCGCCTCCGAATAACAATACATCATTTAGACCTTTACTATCCATTAGTTTTTTTACTTTTGGAAACACTGTCATATGTGCACCGCTGAGGATACTAATTCCAATCGCATTGACATCTTCCTGAAGTGCTGCCTCGACAATTGTTTCCGGTGTCTGTCGTAGACCTGTGTATATAACTTCTATTCCTGCATCTCGAAAAGCTGCAGCAATCACTTTTGCTCCCCTGTCGTGACCGTCAAGACCAACCTTTCCGATCAATACGCGGATCTTATTTTGCTGATTATTATTTTTTGACATATAGTTTGTAATTTAACCCAAATACTGTATTTCTTCAAGTGAAATTATGCTTCCATCTGAGAAGTCGCAATATTCTCCAAATCCTTGTGAGAATACTTTTGATAGAAATAAACGGAAATTATTCCAACCAAAACGGCAAACCATAATGTTGCAACTCTTATTATAAAAGTCGATGCTACTGATACATCTTTTGGTATCTTTAATAAAACCAGAAGTCCTGTCATTGATGCTTCTGTCACTCCAAGCCCGCCTGGAAGCATTGCAATTGAACCAACAATTGTAGAAAACCCATATATAAAAACTGCAGATAAAAGACTGACATCAATATGCGTGATCCCCGAATAAACTTTAAGGATAATGTAAAGTCCTAGACATTCACAAAACCATGCAACGACGCTCATCGAAGTCGCAATGATCAGAGGTTTGACCCTTACTAATGTGTAAATACTTTCATATGCATCCTCGAATTTATTAGCAACCTTACTTAACAATTTTATTTTTTCAAGATAACGTATTAAGGCTATCGATGTTTTTCTTGAACTGATAAGCATTACGCAGACAATAAAAAATACTCCAACTCCGATCACTATCGTCTGACCATAATTAAAAACAAAAGCACCTGTAATGCAGAGTATCACTACAGAAATAAAATCTGTCAATCTTTCTGCAAGTATAATCGGTGCTGATCTAGCGACAGGTGTTCCGTTCTCTTCTCTTAATAAATATGATTTTAAAAGTTCGCCCATCTTGCCGGGCGTCACACTCATCACAAAAGTTGACATGAAAATAAGGAAACTGGTTTTTCTTTTTAAACTGATCTTTAAAAGTCTTAGATAATATTCCCATTTAAAAAATCTTATCAGAAAATTTAAAAATGTTAGTCCTATTATTACAGGAAAAAAATACCAGTTAAATTCAGCAAACGTCGCTATGAGTTTATCAAAATCTGCATAGATGCTGAAGCCCAGAAAGACCAGAGCTCCAAGTGCTACAGAAAGCAGTATTTTCTTTTTATATTTTTTAAACATCAGATCACTTTTCTCAAACTTTCATATAATTTTACAAGAGGAAGTCCCACTATATTATAATAATCACCTTCGATCTTTTTAATAAAAAGACATCCGAAATCATCCTGTATTCCATATGCCCCGGCTTTATCTAGTGGTTTGTATTTTTTGACATAATAGTCAATTTCATCTTTATCAATTTTTCTGAAATGTACTTTTGTTTTTTCAAATGTAAATTTTTGTTTACCGTTTGTTGTGTTAATAACATTCACACCGGTATAAACTTCATGAACTTTACCACTGAGCTTTTTTAGAATCAATTTTGCTTCGTTCAGATCAGAAGGCTTATTGATAATTTCTTTCCCAAGAACTACTATTGTATCTGCACCAATGACTATCTCTTTTTTAAAAAGATTAGCGACAGTTTTAGATTTTAAAACGGAATTATATCTGACTGAATGCAGAGGATCTTGATCAGAAGTTTCCAGTTCATTTACATTACTTTCAATAGTGACAAATTTTAGACCGATTTGTCTGAGAAGCTGTGCCCTTCTCGGCGAAGCAGAGGCAAGGATGTATTGTTTATTCAGAATGGATTTCAGGTCAGCCAAATATTATCCGATTAGTTCAATTGCTTTTGAGACTGCATCATCTTTACTGACAATAATCTTTTCACCGGTTTGTCTGATCTTAATTTCTACATTTCCGTCTTTAAGATTTCTCTCACCGACTATAAGCTGTACAGGGATTCCGATCAGATCAGCATCATTGAATTTAACACCGGGTCTGACTTCTTCCCTGTCATCATATAAAACTTCTATCTTTTTCTGTTCTGTCAATTCCAAATAATATTTCTCTGCAAGATCTTTCACTTCGTCTGTCTTACCAGAGAGACAAATCAGATTTATCTGAAACGGCGCTATTTCCCCTTTCCATATTATTCCTTTATCATCATTACTCTGTTCAATAAATGAAGCGGTAGTTCGTTCAACTCCAATTCCGTAACTTCCCATAATGATCGGATTTTCTTTACCGTCTGCATCAAGAAATTTTGCGCCGAGTGCTTCAGGATATTTTGTACCTAACTTAAATATATGTCCGACTTCAATTGCTTTTGTAATTTTTAATTTACTTTTTTTATCAGAAGTTAGCTCGCCTTCTTTTACAATTCTCAGGTCTTTGTATTCAATACCCGGGACATCTCTTTTAATATCAATATTTTTTATGTGATGATCATTTTTATTTGCACCACTTACCAGTTCATCACTGTCTTCAAGTAAAAGATCTGCAATGATCTTAACTTTTTTATTTTTCAATACTTTTAGATTTACAGGACCTATCGATCCTGCATCTGCACCTGTTATTTCCGCCAGTTCTTCATTATGCGCAGGTCGGATATTTATTCCGAATAAATTCTGGAGCTTCAATTCATTTACTTCATCATCACCTCTCACAAGTACAAGCACATATTCATCTTCACCTTTTTCCTGTTTCGATGGATTTACAAATACTCTTGATTTTGCCAGTCTTGTTTTGTCAGTAATATTCAGGAATCCTGCAAGCTCTTCTATACTTTTAATATTCGGTGTATGAAATTCTTCAAAAGGCAGATCAGAATTTTTCCTGTCATTTTTTTCGACAAATGAAACTGCGACTTCGATATTGGATGTATAATTTCCATCTTCACTTATTACAATATTATCTTCACCTGCCGAAGATGGAACCATAAATTCTTCAGAAGCACTTCCACCCATTGCTCCGCTGTGAGCTGATACAATTACAAAATCAAGTCCGCATCGTGTGAAAATATTTCTGTATGCCTGAGCCATGTCATTATACGACTTATCAAGACCTTCCCAAGTGGCATCAAGCGAATACGCATCTTTCATTGTAAACTGGCGGGCTCTTAAAACTCCTGCTCTCGGACGTTCCTCATTTCTGAATTTTGACTGAATCTGATACCATACCTGCGGAAAATCTTTATATGAAATAAGACTTGGCTTTGCAATAGAAGTAAACACTTCTTCATGAGTAGGACATAATACAAGTTCACGGTTCTTGATCCTGAACATAAGATCACCATAATCTTCCATCCTGCCTGTTTCAGACCATAGATCATGAGGAGATAATGCAGGCAGTAAAAATTCATTACCACCGATTGCGTTCATTTCCTGACGGATAATATTTTCAACTTTTCTGAAAACTATAAGTCCAAGCGGCAAAGTAGAATAAACACCTGAAGTAAGCTGCTTTACCATTCCGGCTCTGATCATTAATTTGTGTGAAACTGTTACGGCATCTACCGGATCATCTTTCAATGTCGGCAGAAAAAATTTAGTTAATCTCATTTTCTAAAATTTAAGCTAACAATATAAAAATGAATGGTTTCTATTACAATTCTAATATTAGTATCAGAAGAAAAGTCTAAAAATTTTTTAGAGAATTAATATTTTAATAAAAGGTAAGACATTCTGACTTCATATTATGAATTTACCTCTTCCAAATTTCAGGCATATTGAAATAATTTAATTCTAAAAGGGACTTTGTATTGTCTGATCGGAGGAGATGTAAATCAGGACGGTGTTG
>DAORRV010000005.1:0-32043 GCA_035443185.1 Ignavibacteria bacterium
AACAAAGTCCTCCGCTTCTGCTTTGCAAAAGAAGATAAAACTCTGGATGAAGCTGCTGAATGTCTAAAGAGAATTTTGAGATGAATTAAAAAATAAATTTAATTTTCCTCTATCGAATATAACTCAAGCTCTTCGCTCTTTCCCCTTAATTTTATCTTACCCATGGACTCAGTTTTATACTCTTCTTTCAGATTCATTTTTTTAAGCAATGTCTCTGATATCAGAAATGATTTACCGAATCCATTACATTCATACTGAATACGAGAAGAAGTATTCACTGTATCTCCGTGATACACTATGTCTTTTTTTATGTCGCCAATCTCGCCCGTTATTACTTTCCCAAAATGCAAACCTGCCTTGAATTCGGGAAACACATCAAACTTCTTCATATACAGATCTTTTTTACCGGCTATTCTATTCTTTATTTTAAAAAAACATTTAATACAGTTAAGATTATTTATACCGTCCTTCATCCGCCATGTTATGACTATTTCATCACCGACATATTGGTAGATCCTGCCTTTACACTCAAGTATAGAATCTGTCATATCATAAAAAAAATCATTGAGGAGTTCATGGTTTTTCTCTAATCCGATTCTTTCTGCGATCGTCGTTGATGACTTCAGATCCAGAAACATAAAGATAAGTTCTTCTTCAAGAGGCAGCTGATATTTTCCCGTGACATAATTCAACAGCACATTCTGCCCCATAAGCCTGTTGATCTGTCTTATAAAATTAATTGTAAATATCATTAATACACCGACAGCCAGCATTACAAAAAAGGATTTACTCTCTATGAAGTTTGTGAATGTACCAAACTTTTTTACTTTTTCCTGAAATGTATCATTATGTTCCAATCCCATATTGATCTTTAATATAAGCAATAATATTCCGATGAAAATAAAAATATACAGCAGACTTCTCAAAATTACTGAAGTGGAAAATTTAAGTCTCCTGAATTTTTTTTCAAGAAAATAGATCTCAAGTACCGAAATGATCAAACCGAATATTAAGCCAAAGATAAAATGATTTATTATCGGGATTAGAAGAAACCCCTGAATTAAAACTGCAAAGGTGACTGTTGTTAAAGATGTAACGGTTATGAAGATCAGAACCGAATTTATGTTTCGTTTACTTTGAACATTTAAACTCATATTATTTTAGGGTAGGGGAAAATTTTTTAGAGTTATTAATCAATTTAATTTTTAAACTCAGGCTTTGTATTAATTAAAATATATTACTATTCCCAGACATGAAATCTCATACCGTAAGGATCAGCTATCATTTTGCTTTTCTCACTGTACACCTGTGTGACTTTACATCCTTCTTTCTCTAATGTTTTCAAGGCTTCATCGATACTATCCACTTTGAATTCAAAAAATGTATTTCCGCCTTCGCTGTTCTCCATATAAAAATTAATTCCGTCTTTTACAAAATGAGTTTCTTTTTCTGAAGTCTTCTCAATTTTCATTCCCAATACGTTTTCATAAAATCCTTTTGCTTTCTCATAATCTTTTACCTGTATTGCAATATGCGGACTGAATTTGAAATTCATATTATATGATTTAATTTAAAAAATTATTATAAGAATGATATTTTATTTTACCGCTCGTTCCCAAATTCCCAGACTGTCCGAAAACAAAAATTTGAGTTTGATTACAAGGTTGACTCCAGGACCCGAAGGTTCAAGGAAGCTTATTTTTAAACTTTTTAAACTTTTTAAAATTTTTAAAATTTGAGCCTTAGAGCCTTAGAGGTAATTCCACCGTTTTCGGTCAATCTGTCCTGTTTAGGAACGTATCCAAACAAATCTATTTAGTTTGACTCAAAATTTCTAAAGCTCAAAGAAGTTTAATTTAAATGTATTAAAACTTCAAGGTTTGGAGGCTTTTAGGCACACCTAAAGATTAGGAAATGTATCTATAAAAACAAACCTGAGCCGACAAAAAATTTGTAACCTTCATCTGATTTTGCAACCGTTAATCCGATGTTAAACATTCTGTCCAGATAAGTGATCCAGACCGATGTGCCGAATGTACTGTGCCATCTTTTGGATTCCTCTCCTGTCAGGAATACTCTTCCGGTACCTCCGAATACAGATAATCCTAACATTCCGGGAACGAGAATATTTACTCTTGCAACTGACATTCTTATTTCTGATTGAGCAACTACGACTGCATCTCCTGCAAATCTTTCTCTTGAAAATCCTTTCAAAGAATTTGCACCTCCCAGAAACATTGATTCATAGAATGGATAATCTCCCCATACTTTTCCTGCTCCGGTCCTGAATGCAAACGTCACCCCTTTGACTGTATCTGTTGAAATATAAGCTCTGATATCCACACCGGCTTTTCCGAATCCGAAATTGTTATCGAAAATTTTCGGCGTCCAGTTTCCAAGTGCCTGCGCATAGATTCCTTTGTACGGTTCCATTGTATTATCACGCGTATCATAATTAAATGAAGTATTTATTCCGGCAAAGTTTAATCTGCCTATGCCGTATGTATTTGGATTTTGTCCGAGCAGTGTATTCTGATCATAGCTGACATTCGGCATTTTGTAAAAAGGAGTCAGTGTTAATTCCAGATCTTTCCTGAAAGGAAAATAAAATGTAGTCGCCACTTTAAATAATCCCTGTTTTACATTATAATATTTTTGATCCTGAAGGCTGTCTGTAAATGGTGTCTCATTTCCTTCCCCGAAATATCTTGTTATGGCCAGCTGCGTTTGAATAACTTCTAAATTTATCCGTTTATCATTTATTATAGAATAAAAATCTCCTGAGTACTTAAAATTATAACTCCCGGAATTAAAAGCATAGCTTCCTGTAAGCGACATTTTATATACATAAGGTTTTGCTCTGAATCCATATTTGTAATATACCGGACCGCCTCCCAGCTCAATTCCATTATCCGAATCATAATTAAATACAGGTGTGAATCTCCATTCATTTCCCCGATCTTCTACTGGCGGTTCATTTCTATACTGAATATTATCTTTTGGTCTGTCATCTTTGTAATACCGGATTCCGTTATCTTTATTTCCTTTGACTGTTAAATTTTCATTATCTTTAATCACTCTGATCTCAATGCCGCTGTTGTTTTCCCCTTTGAATTCTAAAATGTCTTTGCCTTCATTCAGATAGATCCTTATCTCATCTGTATATTCCGAATCAAATATTTTTTTAAAAAACGGCTCACCTTTCTTTTCTTTTGTTTCCTTATCCTGTTTAAACATTTTCACTTCGATCTTTTTATCACTAATATTATTTATCTCGATGAATTCCCGTTTATCACTTCCATAAATATCTGCCACAGAATTTAATAATTCAAAATATTCATCCGTTGCTTCAGGAAGCTGATCTCTTCTGGATTTTATCATACTGATAAGATTTTTCCCTTCTAAACTGTACCATTCAGCCGGCATCTGCTTTACAGCATTAACTATTACTTCGTCTGTTATCTTACTCTGAATATATCTTGCCAAAGAATCAAATTGTTTTTTCGTCGGTTGAGTAAGAAATTTTCTGTCAATATATCTGCCGTTCCAGGAAAGATCATATATCCTTGGATAATTTTCTCCGTACCCTTCGATCTGTGTTACATATTCTCCTACAAAAAATGGAACGATACCGTCATATAAACAAAACGCCTGATCTCTGTCCCGCGGGATCGGCTTATAGATCATCTTTCCGTCTTCCTCAAATCCTGCCCACAGCCACTGGTCAGAATGCCTGTCCCAGTCACCGATCATCAGATCAAATAATCTTGCTTTTAGAAATTCAATATCATCCACCTGATTATCATTATCATTTTCTAATTTTTTATAAAGTTTATATGAATTTGAAATTTTATCTGATTCGGCAAATCCCTTTTCATCTTCATCTCCGCTTTCAGGATTTTCTTCAAAAGTCCCGAGTACATTTGCAAAGTCCTTTCTGTATTCACCAAGTCTTGGATCATCAGGCATATACACAATTATTGGTACGGCATTGATTATCCCGACCTGATTCAGCATAGATGCGACAATAATTGATGCAAGCGGATTTGATGTGCTGATCTGATCCTGCACTGCATCTGCAAATACAGTTTCCTGAAGATCTTTTGGAAGAATCATTTTTGGGTCTTTGTCAATCGAACGGAATTTATAAACTTTTCCGTCTTCTCCTTTTAATCTTAAGGATTTTGTCTGCAGGCCGCCGCCGCGTTTATATGGAGTCAGGCCGCCGGCAAATGTATTCAGGTTAAGAATGTTTACATCAAAAGGTGTCGTCCACAGATCCCTCCAGTGCTTGCCAAGAAATATTTCTGAAAATCCGCTTATGTCATATTTTTCACCCGCTACGACTCTGATCTTTCCTGAAAATCCGCTTTGTGAAGTATCAGGTTTTGTCTGTGAAAAAATATATTCGGGGATTAAAAGCAGTAAAAAAAGTAAAACGATATATTTCAAAATACTTTTTGTTAATTTTTAATTATTATTTTTTTCTAAACAAATATGAATAAATTTTCAGGAGCACTGAATTTTAAATCGTTCTTTTTTTTATAAAAAATTAATTTATTCAAAAAAAAAATTTAATTCACTCTTCAAATTTTTATTTATTCCGCAGATGCAATTTTTTTCATCATACCGCCGAAAATAAAACCGTGAAATGGCATAACTGCATACCAGTAAATTCTTCCGAGCAGACCCAATGGTCTGAATGTTGCTGTCTGATAAAATACATTGTTTTCAATTTTGAATTCAAGCCAGGCTTCCCCCGGCAATTTCATTTCAGCGTAAAGTAAAAGTCTCATCTCTCTTTTATCCGCATATAGTACACGCCAGAAATCCAGAGAATCTCCTGCATTGATCAGGTTAGTATTCTTTCTCCCCCTGCGAAGACCCACTCCACCAAACAACTTATCAATGAACCCTCTGATCTCCCAAAGCCAGTTCCCGTAGTACCAGCCGTTCCTTCCTCCAATGCACCAGATCTTATTCAAGGTGGCGTCAACATTTTTTACAACTGTCTCTCTTTTATCAATGTAACAACCGAAAGTCGGTACATTAATATGCTTTGATATTCCTTCGCCAAGAATTCTGCTTGACAAAGCATCTTTCCAGCTTGAAACTACTTCCGCATTCTGGATTTTATTAAATGCCAGCAATATTGATTCTTCATATGTAAGTAATTTTATTCCTAATAATTCTCTCAGATTATTTTCTTTACATATTATTTCTACTCCCATACTTTTCACTAAATTAGTTGCCAGAGTAAATGAAGTGGAAGTCACAAAATACAACCAGTATGATGAAAGTTTCGGTGTCATCACCGGAACAGTAATTATCTTTCTGATCAGATTTCTAACTTTCGCAAATCTTAACAACATGTCCTTATAACTCATTATTTCCGGACCGCCTATATCATAACTTTTATCATAAGTTTCTTCATTAAGTAAAACTCCTGTAAGAAATTCTACAACATTTCTGCTTGCAATCGGCTGGGATTTTGTACTGAGCCATTTCGGAGCTATCATTACCGGCAGCTTTTCCACCAGATCACGGATGATCTCAAATGAAGCACTGCCTGAACCTAATATTATCCCGGCTCTGAGTGTAGTCAGATGAAAATCTGAATCCGACAATATTTTTTCTACAGCCCTTCTCGATCTTAAATGTTTTGATAATTTTTTATCATTAATTATCCCGCTGAGATATATGACCTGTTTGACATTTGTTTTTTCAATTCTATTTCTGAAATTCTCAGCGGTGACTTTTTCCAGCGATTCAAAATCTTCATTTAATGCCGACATTGAATGTATCAGATAATAAGCTGCATCTATATCAGCAGGTATCAGACTTACTGACTCTTTATTAAGAAAATTTACTTCAATGACTTTTAATTTTCCAGTACCGTATTTATCAGCATCAAATCTGTTGACATCTCTTACACAGCAAATCACTTCATGTCCATTCTGAATTAATGCAGGAAGAAGTCTCTGTCCGATATATCCTGTAGCTCCGGTAATTAAAATTCTCATTTCTAAATTTATAATTCTGATTGATCACCCTCATCTGACCGGTAATTAATTCAGAAATTAATTTTTAATTTCATTCCCAAAAAACACTTCAACCGAAATTATTTTATCCGCGCTAAATTTGATATACTCCGTATTACGGAATTTCATTCCGCTCATATTACAATCATAAATTACAAAAGCCTCTTCACCTGACTCAACTATTGTTTCGATCGGGATAAAAGGTTTTTGAGTATTCATAGGCCAGCACTTTTCAAAATATGCAGCCCTGTCTATATGATCATCCTGAGGACTCGAAAAAATGAATTCTTCTGATAATATATTTTCGATTGTTTTTCTCTCTCCTGTTTCATATGAACCTAAATACTTCCGGATTATTTCTGACTTTGTCATTTTGAAATGAGTAAGTTTTTTTGATAAATTTTTAGTTTAAGTAAAACAAATTACAAAAATCAATACCGTTTTTCAACAGTCTCATATTTATAATCAAAATTTCGTTTCTTCCCAAACTACCCAGTCTGTCCGTTTGGAAACGAACTTGAAATTGAAACTCCGTTTCAAATATACCTTCTACAATTTATCACTAGCAGGCGACTTTTATTTCTTCTTTATATATCCCCCTGATTCTTCAGACTTCCTAAAGGCTGAATTACATTTAAGACTCAAAGCTAAAAATTTTAAATATAAACCCTTTTGAGTCTTAGAGACTTCGAGACAGGATTAAACTTTACAGTAATTAAAAAAAAGTGCATTAATTTATGTAATTATTTTCATTATAAATTACTACTTTTGTATAATTAAAAATAAAAAAAAATGAAAAAAATAATTTTAGTGGTCTTCGCAATTGCAATATTCAGTAATATAAATGCACAAGACATAAAAGAAACTGATGTACCTGAAGCTGTAAAAACTGCATTCTATGCTTCTTATCCGGATGCCGATAATGTAGAATGGGAAATACAAGGCGCGTATTTTGAAGGCGGAATAAAGGTTAATGACATGGTAACATCTGTTTTATTAGATGCAAACGGATTTCTCGTACAGACAGAATCCCAGATCCCTGCATCCGATCTGCCGGACGGTGTAAAGGATTACATTTCAAAAAATCTTAACAATGCACAAATAGAAGAAGCTGCAAAAATAACTGAGCCAACGGGAAAAGTTACCTACATGGCAGAAGTAAAAAACAGTGAATATATGTTCGATCCGGAAGGAAAACTTTTGTATAATTTACAGGGAGATTCTGACAGCGGTGAAAAAGATAGTGACTAGAATGTTTTTAATTTGAATTACCATCCAGCTTTTTGTAATACTCTGAAAATTTTTCAAAATCAGAAGATTCAAACAGATCATAAATTAAATAATGTAAATTTTCAGGTGTTTCCTCTTTTAAATACCTGATAAATTCATGTGTTGTAGTATATGGCGGACCTTGAAATTTATTTTTTTCAAGAAAAGATCTGAGTATCCTGTTAAGGTTATCTTCTCCTATATATTCACTCAAAATATAAAACGTAATCGAACCCTTACCATATGAAATGTAAGTCTGCTCAGGACTTACATACATCAGCGGTAATTCTTTATCAACTTCTTCTGCTCTGCCTTTCAGATAACGATCATACTGAATTTTCAGAAAACCCAATGCTTTTTCTCTTCCAAATTTTCTTTCGTAAATTTTTGCCGTAATGTATTCCGTAATGCTCTCGGTAATCATAAGTGCACCTGCTGCATCTGCAGGTATGATCTGATTTCCCCACCACTGATGAGTGAGTTCATGAGCTGCCGTATAAAAGGAAATATCAGTGTTTTCTTCACCGTCCTCTCCCGTATCATTTATAAATCTTATCTCAGAGATCTGAATTGTGTTACCTGATGTAGTTGCATAGCTGCCTTCAGATCTTGGAAATTCTACGATCGAAATATTACTGTGCTGATATTCTCCAAAATATTCTGTGTTATAATCAAACGCAGATTTAATGCCGTCTGCAAAATTATTTATGTTATTGCTGTGATCTTTATAATAAAAAATGCTGAGCTCTTTTCCTTTGTATGATTCTTGATAAATATTAAACTCTCCTGAATTTATTCCTAAAACAAATTTGATATTCCCTTCAGATTTGTAATGAAAATAATTTCTGCCGTTTTGCTCTCTCTTATCCATCAGTATTCCAGGCATTATAGCAATCTGATCTTTACTCGTACTTACAGTTGCTTCGATATTTATAAGGTCAGAATCGTATCTCTGATAATGATTTAAGTGCGAAATACTGTCTTCCGGATTTAATTTATTTTCATTTTTAAGATTTATAAATCCGATATGAGGAAATATGTTACTCTTTATAAAAGTGCCGTCTTCAAGTACATTTGAGTTTTGTGTTAGAATTGTGTTTGAAATATTTTTAATGCTGAAATATAATTTTATAGAATCTTTTGGTTCTATTCCTTTACTTAATTTATATACTGAAAATTTCAGAACACTGTCATAAGCTTCAAGTTCAGTTCCTTCTGAAAAAGTATAAGAAGTATTTTCATCATAGCCGCTTTTTAAAAGTAGTTTGTCGATTACATAATTTGTTTTGTTTACCAGTATATAAAATCCTTCTGCTGTAAATGACTTTTCATCCGGAAAAATATCCATATTAAAATTCAGAAGTACAATCCTCGGCTGAGGGAAAGAATCATATTTACCAAATTCATTTTGAAAATTTAACATGTACTCAGATTTCTGTTTTTCCGTCAGTATAATTTCAGACTCATTTTTCTTTTCACTGTAAATATAAATCCCACTCAAAATAAATAATGCCATTAATCCTGTCAGTGGCATAAGTTTTTTCCCATAAAATCTTAAATTAACATTTTTGATTCTTTCAGAAATTAAATCAGCTTTTAATCTTTTGTTAAAAATTATTGTAAGATTGATCAATACCATACAAAACAGAACCCAGTATAATTTTGAAACAAAGTAAGGATACACCGAATGTCCAAATCCCGATATCTCTGAATATTTCAGAAAAAAATCCGGTTCAGGGTTCCTGTTGAATTTTAATACCAATGAACCTGCATCTCCAATAGGCACATTGTCTAATCCAAGAAAAATTAAAACTAATATTATGAGTCCGGTAAATGAATTTGTTACTAAGGTTTGAATAAACAATGCCAATACTGCCCAGATCACAAAACCGATAAGATGAATTCCAAATAAAGTGTAAATATAATTACCGATATCGAAATTGTAATACCCGCTGTAGATCTGTATCAGAATACCTGAGATCATCATAATCAGGAGCATCAGAATCTGAATTTTGATCAGTGCAGTCAGCCTTGAGAAATACAAAACAAAATCAGGTGCCGGTGTCATGCACTCTAATTCTTTCATGCCTGTACTTTCAGATCTGTTGATCAGTAATCCTGAATAAAGAAATGTGAGAAAAATTATTAGCAGTGAATAAAATAAAAACGGAATACTCATTATTGTCCATGTCACAGGAAGTAATTTTACACCTGTGTCAGTATTTCCTTTCAGGATAAGTACGGCTATGAAGACAGCACCGATTAATGCTAATATTCTGAATGACAGATTTCTTGTTATGTAATTGAAATCATATTGAGATAGTCTCCATATTGATCTTATATTTTGGCTGAAAGTATAATTAAATTTTATGTCAAGTGATCGAAATGAAGTTTTTGACTCGGATAATAATTCCTTTTTTTTAAAAAAGGATCTCTCTTTTATTTTCTCTGTCACAGTGAATGAAAATTTTTTATAAGTATAACATAAGACCAACGATGCTATTGTCATCCAGAATATTCTGTTAATTAAATATTCAAATCCGAAAGGTATAGATATACTTGCAAGTTCAGATGCAGATAAATACTTAATTTTATTCTCAAAATAAATTTCACCAAATGGATCTGCCGTGATTTCAGGAAATCCGAATCCTGTACTGAACATGATACCGCTGATCAATTTAGTAAGCAGTAATAAAATTATAACTGCCGGGAAACCTGAATAGATGTTCTTTGTCCTTAAAACTACTGTAAAGACAATTACTGTAACCAAAAATAAATTGGGAAGTAGGTAAAGGAAAAAAGTCTGCAGATATACTGATAAGTCAAATCCAATTACCTGATCGGAATTTATTCCGGGTAATAATAATCCTAAAGCCATTCCGGACATTACCAATATGGAAATAAATATAACTGTTATAAAACCATTAGTGAATTTTCCTGATAGATAATCTGATTTTTTTACCGGATAGGAAAAGAGAAACCTGTTGGTTTTGCTGAGATAATCTCTGCTGATCACCGTTCCGATTATAACCGGAATCAGCAGCAGAAATAATTTATTAAAAAATATTGCTGTAGATAAAATATCTATTGGTGAATTTGCTATACCGGTACTTCCTGAACCTTCGCCGAATATTCCCGCAGCACCTGATAATGAAATGAGAGCTGCCAAGAAAAACACAAATGAGTAAAAATAAAATGACAGACTTTTCAGCCAGAGTCTTAACTCAAATTTAATAATTGGAATAAACATTATCTCACTGTGTGCTTGTCAGTTTCAAGTACCGTAAAGTAAATGTCTTCCAAACCAGGATCAGCATCAATAAATTCTGCTGAAGGTTTCTCTTCTGAATATACTTTTACACTCAGAGAATTGTCTTCGTTAAATTTAGATGAAATAACTCTGTGCAATCTTGTATATTCTTCCAGCTCATTTTTATCAATATTAATTACCCAGATCTTTTGATCTAATTCTTTCACTGCTGCTGTTGGAGAACCTGTTTTCAAAATTCTTCCTTTGTTAATTATTGCCATGTCATTACACAGATCTTTTATATCATCTACAATATGTGTAGAAAAAATAATTATGTTTGTGCTCGCAATTTCACGCAGCAGATTCAGAAAACGTTTTCTCTCAGCGGGATCCAGTCCTGACGTTGGTTCATCCACTATTATAATTTTCGGATCGTTCAACAGTATCTGAGCAATTCCAAATCTTTGTTTCATCCCTCCTGAATATTTACTGACATGCATTTTTCTGACATCAAGCAGGTTTGTCATTTCCAGAACTTTATCCGTTATCATTTTTCTGTCTCTTGAAGATGATATACCTTTTAAAATAGCAAAGTAGTCAAGCAGTTCATCTGCATTCATACCCTGATAAATCCCAAATTCCTGAGGCAGATAACCAAGTAGTTTTCTGTAACTCATCGGATCTTCAAGTACATTTATCTCATCAAAATATATTTCTCCTTCATCAGGCAGTTGAACTGTTGCAGCGATCCTCATCAGAGTAGATTTACCGGCACCGTTTGGTCCCAGCAGTCCGAACATTCCCTGACCGATTTCAATATTTATATTGTCGAGAGCTTTATGTGATCTTTCGTAGGACTTGCTTAGATTATTGATAGAAAACTTCAATAGGAATTTAATATTTATTTAATGTACTTTTTTTAAAAACCCTTTTTTGACCCGGGATAACTGATCAGGTGAAAAATATACGGAATGATCCAGATTTTAGTTTAAATCGGCATTTAATTATGATTGAATATGAATTTTAACAACTACTGACAGGAACTGTTTATTTATGCAAACAAAAGTAAAATTTATTTTTTATAGATTTTCAGATCTCTGAATTTAAAAAAGGAGAAAGTCGGAGAAGAAGCAGTTATTCTGTATATAAAAAAATCATTTACTTTTGGAGAAGCTATTGTAGTATCTATATATTTTTCTGTTGGAGTTATATTCGCAGAACTAAAATTAAAAATATTAATTTCTGCAGGACCCTGATTATAAAATATTTTCAGAGGAGCCGGATCAAAGTTATTTTCTCCCGAATAGTAAAAAGTTAATCTTACACTGTCTCTGTCAGAAAAATTAAGTGTACTGCCTGTAATACTCTGAGACATGGATGATGATCCTGAAGATACTCCGACAGAATCACCTGACACTTCAGCCAGTAATACTTCGCCCGTTGCCGGTGGATCAACTGAATTATCCTCACTGCTGCAGCCTATAAAAGAGATAATCGATACAAAGATTATGATCACCGGTAAAAAAAGATCCGTTAATTTTTTACACATCAGAATATTTTTTATTTGATTTAGAAGTATCTCAATTTATAAAAATTATATTATATATTCTATACTTCAAAACTTTCAGAACAAGCTCTCTTATTTAAAAATTATTTTTTCCGGAATAATAATGTAAGTATTCTCGGAATGCCGGTACGGTCTTCTTTGTCAAAATATTCATTTACTTCCGAAAGTATGAAACCGTTCTTTTTTGCGGAGTTTGTGAAATCAGATATGTTGTGATCAAAACATGTTACTGTCTGAATGCCTTTTTCTGTTTCGAATCTTGCTTTGGTTCCTGTATATTGTTTGAAAGGATGAAGCTCTCCGATATAGACTTTACCTTCATTGGATAAAGCTTTTGAAACTTCAAAAAAAATATGATTCAGATCTTCGATATGCTCAAGTACGAGACTAAAACTGATGAGATCAAATTGCTCTTTTACAAAAATCCATTCATTATTAATATCAGCCTGAATAAAACTGACTTTATCCGACAGGATCTTTTCTTTTGCTTTTGCGATCATCTCGGGGGAAATATCAACCGCAGTTAATTTATCTGAAATTGTCAAAAGCCATTCAGAATTTTTACCTGTGCCGCAGCCAATCTCCAGACAATTTTTAAAACTCATACCGGCAAGTTCTTTTCTAATTGTAATACCTTCGAGATCTCTCGTTTTATTTATATTTGTATCATACTGCTCAGACCATGATCTGTATGCGTCTTTTGGTTCCATCAAAAAAAAATGTAATTGAAAAATAATGTAAAAATTAAAAGAATATTTTATCTCGAAAAATGTTATCCGTAAATATCTTCAAGCTCTAATTTCTCAATCCGCATCCTGATTGCATTGAGTGTCCTTCCAAAATGTTTTGCTATTTTTTTTACATTAGCCCCTTCACAATACATTACTGTAAGTTCATCATCCAGCTTCTCTGTCCATGGAGTATAAGCAGATTTAAATTTCTCTCTGACCTTATCTGCGCTGTAAACTTTACTTTTTTTACTTCCGCTGAAATCAGGCTTTTCATAAGATATCTTTGAATAATTCTTATTGTCTTTATTTCCGGATACAGGCTCGCCGATAATTTTCTTTATCCTTTGTGAATCCGGAAAACCTTTTGGGAGAAGTGTGTCAGGTATCTCAATGCAGTTCTTTGTCCTCGTTACTGCCACATAAAGAAGGTTGATCTCTTCATTAATTTTCGATAATCCGGAACCGGTTTTTTTTATTTCCTCAATCTGCTTTTCAAGTTTTTCTTCATTTATAAAATCGTTCACTATCTGAACAGTATCATACTCCATTCCCTTACATCTGTGAACTGTTGAAAATATCACTTCAGCTTTTTCCTTTTTATCGTCAGACACATGCAGCTCTTTGATCTTTTTTAAGATCTGCGGAATGTCATTTCCATATTCCTTAACGATCTCTACAAGCATAGAGAGCTGAGAGTCTCCGGTTTTGTTAATATAATTCTGAAGTTCACTCAGAGTCCTCATCTGTTTTATCAGTGTATCTTTTATAAGTTTATGTTTACCATTATAAAGATTTAATACATCATAAAGTGACGCACCTTCTTCCGAATAAGTATAAGAATTAAAATTACCTTCAAAGTAAAGACTCCTGATTTTTTTATTTCCTGTTACTATTTCAATTGCTTTTACCAGAAGACCCAGATTAGTCCTGCCAATAACAGCGCTAGTTCCTGATTGAGTAGAAAGATTTTTTCCTGAAATGGGACTTGGTTTGAATTCAGCAACCTGACTTTTCATTTTTAAAATTTCCATTGCAAGATCGGCAATATCCTGACTGAAACGAAAACTGTTTGTAAGACTGAACGTTTTGAATTCAGCTTTCTCAAGAGAGTTCACGGCAAATCTCCATCCGTAGATCTGCTGATGAGTATCGCCTACAATTACTTTCACTGCGTCCTGTTTCAAAAATACGTCGAGCATTGCCGCCGATGCATCCTGCCCTTCATCAAAAAGTATATAATCATAATTAAGTTTTGGATTTAACAACTGAAATTTCTTTAAATAAAAATCATGAGTGATCTCAATTTCACCGCTGTTCATTTTACTTAAAAAAAGTCTTGTCTGATTTTCAATGTAATCATAATGCTTTGAGACAAATGCATTTGCCCTGTTGTCGGAAACGACATCTGCATAATTCAGCTCACTGACTTTTTGTTTATCGCTGTTACAAAAATATGAAATGAATTTACTTACATGATTAGCAACGATATGCTCACCGTGCTTTTCACCTACTCCGCTGAGATGCAGAATTTCACATATCTCATGCGACTTGTATCCTTTTGCGCTCACTCTGTATCCGTGTCCATACACAACATGTCCGTACGCGAGTGAATGCGCCGTTTCAACTTTTACATTGTATAATTTTTTTGCTGCAAATTTTTTAAGAGCTTCTGTCTTTACTGATCTGTTAAAAGCGAGATAAAGTATTTTGCTGTTTTCAGGGCGGGCTTTTGCATACTCTATTATTGTAGTGGTCTTACCGGATCCGGCGACTGCGTTGATCTTAATGTTACCTTCGGAACTAATGATCTCCTTTTGTTCTTCTGTTAATTTCATATCTTCTTCATTAATTATTAATTTTTCTAAATATATTCATCACTGCTTTTATACTATACATTTTTTCAAAGTTAGAAATTATTTCTTAAATTCCAATACCGCATCAAGTTAATTATTACATAAAAAAATGTCAAAGCAGTATTTATCTGAAAATTTTATGGATATCAACCAACGAATTTGGTGTTCCAAAATGTTTATAATTCAAAACCTGGTTATTCCTGCTCTATTCAAAAAAACTTTTTGTTCACCAACATCTGTGTCGAAAAATTTTCATTACTAAGAATTCTTTTACCCTCATAATTTAGATTCAAATATGAGAATTTTAGTAGATTGATATAAAAGACTAATAATGTTAATATAAAATCCGATAACAATAATAATTTTTTACTGACCACTTGAAATATTTTATAACGATCATAATATTAACAGCAACTTTTTATTACAGCTGCAGCAATGACAGCGTTCAAGATCCAAATGCTATAACAGAAGATTATACATCAATACTGAATACGGATAAATTCGGAAACATACTCGGCGGAGATACTACTGACTGGTGTAAAGATACCTGCTCAAATGCACTTCAGCCGTGCGATGCATTTTCTCCGGCATATCCAAATCCCGTGAATGATACTTTATTTTTCAGATTCAGTGTAAGTAGTAATTTGTCAAATTTAAAATTGTATTTTTTAAACTCTTCATCTGATACACTCTTTTTAGCAAATGGTGTTTATGATGCAGGACATTATGTGCTGTTTACTACAGCATCTATTTTAGGATATTCCAATGTTTATAAAAGAGCATATTTGAAGATCAATGATTTTTCCTGTTACGGTGACATTAAATTTAATTGAAATTATCACTTCCTATAACCTCCCTTATTATTTTCCAAAAAAATACTTCTTCTGTAATGCGATGATCTAAAAAGAACATCCATGAGCAGTATACTTAAAACAAAACATCTACAAAGTAGGTCTATAAATGATTTTCTTATTCCTACAAAACGAAATGCAAATTCTCAATTAATATTAAACATTTGTGTCTTGGTGCCTTGGTGGTAAAAAAACGTTATAAATCCGGCAATTTATTTCTTTTCATAATGCTCTCTCACCAATGCCGCCATTTCATTTTCAGTCATCTTGTCAGCATTCTTTAAAGTAATCGATTTTTTCGAAAATTTTTTATTCTTTGAAAGTAAATTATTAAGCTCTGATTTTGCAAGTGTCGGTCCGAACAATAATATGGAATCATATTTCAGAAGTCTCTTTTCAAGATCATTAAAATAAGATGCTACTTCATTCTGTTTTTTCTGATGCAGTTTAAATTCAGTATTCGAAAAATACTTTTTACCAAATCTTGTCTCAACACTACTGCTGTCTTCACCGGGAATTCTTACATGTCTCTTATAAGGCGAATGGACAGTTGTTATCTCTGATCCGCTTTCCATTATTTCTATTAATTTTGCTTTTGAATGGTCTAGCCAAACTCCTATTTTCTTTTCCATTTTTACTCCTTTTTATAAAAAGTTAATTATCTGTAAACTGTTTTTAAATGTTAAAATTTTTAAAAATAATATATTTGAAAACTAAGTAACATCAGAGGTAAATGTTTTATACAATTTTTTTTCTATTAATTTGATTAAATTATTTTTATAAAAAAATTTCCCCCGATAAAAAATCGATCTGTATTTTAAATAAAGACATTTTATAAAATGACAGGTACAAATAAAAGTACTTCCGTTCAGAAGTATGTTTTCATTACAGCAGCAGTTGTACTGGGAATACTTTCACTCATCGCGCCAATATGGCCGGATGGACATATTGAGCCGCGTGTCGGAGGATTGCTGATAGTTGCAGGAATCCTCGAAATATTTCACGGTTTCAGAAGATCTACCGACGAAAAAAGAAAGGCTGCCTGGTTCAGCTCGGCTGTTACAATTACATTTGGTATTCTACTTATCAATGCATCTCTGTTAATTAGTACAGCACTGCTGATTTTTATTGTTATCACATTTTGTATCGACGGGATCAGATACGGTGCGGAAGCTTTTAAAAATTTTAAAAATAAGAAAGATTATTTGTATGATGTGCTGGCTATGATCGGAAATTTTTCCGTCATCGCAGTTATATTATTTACAAAAAATTTTGGAGCGGACTGGACAATTGCAATAGTAGGCGCATGGAGGATCTTCGGAACTGCATTAAATATTTATCACGCAAAAGAAGGTAACTACAGATCAAGCGGTGAAGATGTAATAAAAAGTCTGCACCTTCCTGATACCCGTTCCGTAAAATCTGCCGTTAGTAAAATTCAGTCTGAAGAAGATGCCAGATATCCGGCTGACAAATCATGGATAATAGTTTTTCTTTTACTGCTTTTTTTGATTCATCTCGGAAGGATGGGGTTTGATAAAACTTCACTGGGAATATTCTCACCTGCCGTTGCTCTCTTTGGAGATATAGTCGTTGCATTGATTATCACATTCGCTATCATCACGCCGATCAGAGCTTTATTAAAAAAATTGACTATACCGGTTACAAGAAAGTTATGGCTATGGGTGGACAAAGTACCGTCTGATCAGAGAAAGAAATTCGGACCGAGAAAAATAGTAAATGCATATCTTGAACACCGACTTAGAGTTTCCATCCGCTTACGTAATGCAGGATATTCCTTTAAATCTGCTTTCATGACAGGAATGAAAACGGGACTTCCTTATGCAGCGATGCTTGCTGCCGTAATACCTGTATTTGGAATGAGCTGGTATTTTGATACTGAGAACTGGGCTGCAGGAGTATGGGACAGCTGGGCTGCAGCGCGGACAGATAACTGGAGAATGGCAATCACAAGATCTGTCGGAGAACCTCCGGGTCCGGAAGCATTTTTGCTGCATCCCGAAGGGGTGAATGGAAATTCAGATTTTTCATTTATAGTAATCGGCGATCCGGGTGAAGGTGATGCCTCACAGCTTTCTCTCAAAGATCAGATACAGATAGTATCAGAAAAACCCGATGTGAAATTTCTAGTGATCTCAACTGACATTGTATATCCGTCGGGTGAAATGAAGGATTATGAAAATAAATTCTGGCTGCCGATGAAAGGAATTTATAAACCTGTGTATGCAATTCCCGGAAATCACGACTGGTATGATGCACTCGAGGGATTCTCTGCGACATTCTTCGAACCTCAGGCAGCTTTCGATGGAATGAAAGCCCGCGTAACTGCCGATCTTAAAATTTCTGCATCTACAGATGATCACATAAACGGACTTATAAAAGAAGCTGACCGTCTCAGAAATAATTACGGAGTACCGACAGGTTTTCAGAGGTCACCTTATTTTCAGATACAGACAGATAAGTTTGCACTCATTACTATAGAGACTGGAATCCTGAGAAGGATAGATGAAGATCAGATGACATGGCTGAAACAGGCACTCGAAGCTTCAAAAGGGAAATACATCATGGTTCTGATAGGGCATCCATTTTATGCGGTCGGAGAATATATGGGTGATCTTAATCCTGACTTTAAAGACATTCATCAGCTATTAAGGCAATACAAAGTCAATCTCGTAATGGGAGGCGATACTCACGATCTGGAATATTACGTCGAACGCGGATATGATGATGATCCCGATTCAAAAATGATTCACTTTGTAAATGGCGGAGGCGGTGCATATCTCAGCATCGGCGCCGCTCTCAAACCAAAAGATGAAATGCCCGAAAAGGAATGGGCGATTTATCCTGCGACCGTTCCACTTTTAATGAAGATAGAAGAAAATAATAATATACTGAAAGAACCCGCATGGTACTGGACAAAAAATCTCAACGGCTGGCCTTTCACGCCTGAATTCCTTTCGGCAGCATTCGACTATAATAATTCACCGTTCTTTCAAAGCTTCTTTCAGATAAAGGTCGAGCCGTCAAATGGCGTCATCAGATTCATTCCCTACGGAGTTAATGGTCAGCTTAAATGGAAAGACATCGAAACTTCAGGTAATGTAAGACCTACAGATAAAACTCCCGAAGACGGGGCGGAGTGGGTGTATGCTTTGGTTGGGAATTGAATGGGATTGTAAAGATGTAATGAATTTTTAACAATCTAATTTAAATCACAAGACTGATAATTTGATACTTTTTCAAAATAGATTTTTATAAAATTATTCCGGAAATAAATAAATCGGAATTAATTTAATTTTATGAAATATGCTATAATAATAGAGACAGGAAAAATCAAATACAGTACATACATATATGAACTGCAGGGCTGTATCATCACAGAAAAATTTAGAAGAGTTAAAATATAATATGAAAGAGACAATAAATTTTCACATCAGGGAATTAAGATAAGATGGAATTGAAATTCCTTTGTCAAGTTCGATTTCAGATACTGTTGAAGTTGGTCTTTAATGTCTGCAAAATATTTAATCTTTCCTTAATATTCTCTCCGCTAATGACCTAATAAACACAGCAAACATTAACAACTCCAATCCAAAATTTAAATCTTTCAATATTAATTTTTAAACCAGATAAAAAATGAAACCTGATCTAAACAGATATATTCAATTGCTGGAGAAGGCTCCGGTTGTATTATCAGATTTGCTTAAAGATCTTCCTAATGAACTGACACGATCTAACGAAGGTGAAAATACCTGGAGTCCTTTTGAAATTGTCAGACATTTGATAGAGGGAGAGAAAACAGACTGGATGATTAGAATTAAGATCATTCTTTCGGACAATGAAGACAGATCTTTCGAGAGTTTTGACCGCTTTGCACAGATCACTGATAGCAAAGATAAATCAATAGAAGAGCTTCTGGATATATTCAGACATTTACGAAAAGATAATCTGAGAGTATTAAGTGAACTGGATCCGGGTGAAAAGGACTGGGAAAGGGAGGGAATTCATCCTGATTTTAATAAAGTGACTCTTTCGGAATTATTGTCAGCCTGGGTAGTTCATGACCTTAATCATATTGCACAGATCACAAGAGTCATTGCCGGGCAATACAAAAACTCTGTCGGACCATGGATAGAATTTTTGCCCATTCTTAAATGATCATTGTTTGAATGAATCGGGATTTTATAAACTTAAAAAATACCCGACATTGATGGACGTAGTGATCAATCAGTAATGACCGGCATAAAAAAGAATCAGGAAACTTTTTATTAAACTTGAAATGAATATAAAATAAATATATTTTATTTTTCTTTTAAAAATTTAAACAAATAAATTATGCCAACAATCGTAGTTCGTCACAAAGTAGGAGATTTTGATACCTGGATCAAAGGTCATGAGGATAGAGTAAATGTATTTGCTCCTGCAGTAAGCAGTTTTAAAACATTTAAGGATGCAGATGATCCTAATTCTGTGATATTAGTAATGGAAGTCTATGATATGGAAAAACTTCAATCAATTTTAAATGATCCTTCTACAAAAGATTTAAAGGACAAGCATACTGTACTTGAACCTATCACTTTATCAATGCAGGTAGATGCCTGATGTTTCAGCATTTTTGAGTAAACAGGATTTTTAGTTTTCGTTCCTGAAAATTTATTAGCAGGTACATTAGATAACATGCACAAGGAAAACTATAATTACAATTTATTAGAATGAAAATATTGCTGCTTTTTATATGAAAATTTTTTTTATTTTCAGAGGATTCTTGATATTCTTCCCGCTTTGGTTCCCAAGTCCGTCATAGGCTGCATATTTATACAGATCATGAAATGTAGGATAATTAAATACTGTGGCTATCATCTGATCAAGAGTTTTCTTATCATGTACAAGTGTCATCCCGTAATGAATAAGTTCAGTTGCAATCCTTCCTATTATATGAACTCCGAGGATAACTTTTGATTCACTCTCAAAAACCAGTTTAAGAAATCCGTTGTCCGGTGAACCCTGAATTTTACCTCGCGCAATATCACCTACACGGCTTACACCTGTATTATATTTTATCCCATTTGATAGAGCTTCCTGTTCAGTCATTCCTACCATCGAAACTTCAGGGACAGTATAAATTCCATAAGGAAATATCTTCTGAACAAAATCCAGATCGTTGGTTCCAAACATATGAGAAATTGCAACTCTTCCCTGATCCATACTTGTACTTGCCAGAGCAGGGAATCCGATCACATCTCCCACTGCATATATATGAGGAATGTTGGTTACATAATATTCATTTACGATAATCGCTTCCCTCTCACCCATGATAATGCCTGCTTTGTCACAGTTCAGTCCCTTAGTATTTCCGCTTCTTCCTGCTGCATACAGCACCATGTCGGATTCCAGCTCATCACCATTTTTAAGAGTCATGTGAATGCTGTCCGATGCTTTTTTTGGTTTGGAATATTTTGTAATACAGGTATTAAAAAGTATTTCAATTCCATGTATCTTCATTTGTCTAACAAGTGCATCAGCAATATCCGAATCCAGAAACGGAAGGATCTTGTCTCTGTTATTTACTAAAAATACTTTCACACCCATAGCCGCATAGATAGTTGCATACTCACAGCCGATGACTCCTGCACCAATCACGCATAATGATTTCGGAAAACGTTTGATCTTAAGTATTGTATCAGAGTCTAAAATTCTTTTCCTGTCAAAAGGGATCTCGGGAGGATTTACCGGATATGAACCTGTCGCTATGAGAATAAACTTTCCGTTTATTACAATTACATTTTCATTTTCACATTGAATCTGAATGTTGTGAGCGTCAATGAATGAAGCAAATCCGGTATATACATCTACTTTATGTCTGCTGAAATTTTTATCAACTTCATTCTGCATGTCATTTCTTACTATATCACGTCTGTATGTGAACTGTTTATATTTAGTATGAGCGGAATGTTTTTCTGTCGATTCGAAAATATGCTTTTCATAAACTCTTGAAAAATACAGTGCTGTTTCTTTCAGGGTCTTTGAAGGGAGTGTCCCTGTCTGAACACCTGCACCGCCGGTTTCAGGAGATTTCTCTATCAGCGCAACTTTCTTTCCGAAGTATGCGGCTTTTACGGCAGCTTTCTCTCCGGCAGGACCTGAGCCGATTACGATCAGATCATAAGTTTTAATTTTTGGCATTTCCCCTTTCAATGAAAATAAAAATTTTGAACAAATTATAGATATCAGATTGAAAGTTCAAAGTAATTAGTAAAATTTTAACTTAAACGTTACATTCCGTTTCAGAATTTTTGAAAAATTTAGGAAATAAATAAAGACCGGCTTCTCCATTATAAAATCCAGGGGAATTTAAATCGAACTGTGTTTAATTATCAAATAATATAATTTAAGACCATAAATAATTTCAATATGCTTGAGCTGAAAAATGTGAACAAGGACTTTTATGAAGGCAGTGCTAAACATTCTGTGTTGAACAATTTTGAATTATCCGTACCTGAAGGAGAAATTATTATCCTTCTGGGGAAAAGCGGATCGGGTAAATCTACTCTCCTTAATATTATCAGCGGAATAGATGTACCCGACAGCGGATCTGTAAAGATCGACGGAACTGACATTACAAAACTTTCTGAAAAAGACAGAACTCTTACCCGCAGAAATAAGATAGGTTTCATCTTTCAGTTCTTTAATTTAATTCCCACACTTACAGTAAAAGAAAATCTACAGCTGCCGCTTGAATTGAATAATGATGATGATCAGGAAATGAGAATAAACTCCATCTTAACAGAAGTTGGACTTCTTAACAGAGCAAATTCTTATCCGGATAAGCTCTCAGGCGGCGAGCAGCAAAGAATAGCAATTGCACGAGCGCTTATTCATAATCCGGATATTATACTTGCTGATGAACCGACAGGAAATCTCGACTATGAAACAGGATTGCAGATCGTTGATCTTCTGGACAGGGTGGTCAAGAAAAAAGGAAAGACAATGATAATGGTCACTCACAGTAAAGATGTGATCGGACTTGCAGACAGAATTTATTCGCTGAAAGAGGGAAAAGTTATTGAAACAAAAGTGGGATTAGATATTGAGTAACCTGCTTACAAGATCAAGTTTAAGATTTTTACTAAGACATCCCTGGCAGTTTGGTCTATCTGTTCTGGGAATTGCACTGGGAGTTGCAATTGTTGTTTCGATCGATATAGCAAACTACAGCTCAGCAACCGCATTCAATCTCTCTATGAATGCCGTTGCGGGAAAATCAACTCATCAGATCACCGGTACTGCTGAAGGAATTCCAGACTCATTGTATAGATTTTTTAAAAAAGAAAAAGGGATAAGAAATATTGCTCCTGTCATTGAATCATACGTCAGCATTCCTGACTCGAATAAGCGTGTATTCAAACTTCTGGGAGTGGATATTTTTGCTGAACGTCCTTTCCGTGATTATCTTTCACAGACAGGAATCTCACTGAATGGCGGGCTTAAAGATTTTCTTACCCTTCCAAATTCTGTAATACTTTCTAAGGAAAGTCTTGATAAATTAAAAAAAGTAATCGGTGATACCTTAACTGTTCTCATAAACGGAAAGCAAAAAGTACTTTACATTACTGGAATTATAAATGAAGATGAACAAAACAGATCCGCACTGGAAAATCTTTTCATCACGGACATTGCATCGGCACAGGAGCTGACAGGAAAGAATGATAAAATAGATTATATTGATCTGATCATAAATAATGTTCAGGAAGAGCAACAGATAAAAAGTCTGCTGCCGGACGGTTATCAGCTGCAGAAATCCGGCTCACGTTCGGAAACAGCAGAGCAAATGCTTGAAGCTTTCAATATCAACCTCACATCTCTGAGCTTACTTGCCCTGATAGTCGGATTATTTCTAATCTATAATACAATGACCTATTCAGTAGTACAGAGAAGAGTATTGATCGGAACTTTGCGTTCTATTGGTGTAACTTCAAAAGAGATCTCGGGAATGATATTGCGTGAAGCTCTGATAATGGGGATCATCGGAACAGTTACAGGATTTATTGCTGCGTATTTCATTTCAAAAATTCTGATAATATTTATTTCTCAAACGATCAACGATCTGTATTATGTAGTATCCGTAAGGGAGATCTATATTTCTCCGATGATCATTTTAAAAGGAGCAGGTCTTGGGATAATTGCAACTTTACTTTCTGCAATTTATCCGGCCAGAGAAGCATCCAGAGTCCACCCGAGATCTGCAATGATCAGATCCGAACAGGAGTCATCTCTTCTGAGAAATGTTCCACGGATGAGCATTACGGGAGTAATATTTATGATAGCAGGTGCTGTAATTCTTCTTATACCTTCTCATAATATCTGGCTTAGTTATTTTGGAATATTACCCGTCATCATAGGATTTGCCTTAATGGCTCCTTTGATAATAATAATGGTTGAAAAAATTTTTTCACCCTTATATAAAAAACTGTTCGGCATTACCGGAAAAATGGCTTCAAGATCTGTCCTGCAGAATATCAGCAGAACATATATTGCAATTGCAGCGCTTGCGCTTGCAGTTGCAGCAACTGTCGGTGTCGGTATTATGATCGGCAGTTTCAGATCCACTGTTATAAATTGGCTTGAGGCGAGACTGAATGCAGATATTTTTATTTCCGCCCCAAGTCTCATTTCCAGAAGGAATGATGCTGTATTACCCGAAGAAATTCTCTCAAAGATAAAAGCTCTTGATGAAGTAAGTGATTATAATTTTTACCGTGAACTGATCTTACCGCAGGACGGAAAAGAATATCATATAATTGCTTCGGGAATCAGTAAAAGAAGCTATTCAGGTTTTCAGTTTAAAGAAGGTGATCCAAATGAAGTATGGGAGAAATTTGAGAACGGTGAAGTGTTCCTGTCTGAACCGTTTGCTTACAAAAATGACATTGGTTTGGGAGAAAATATTAAACTGAAAACTGATAACGGCTTGCAGGATTTTAAGGTAGCAGCGATCTATTATGATTATGCTTCTGATCAGGGACTGATTACAATGAATTATGATCAGTTCAGAAAATACTGGAACGCTGAAGGAATCTCAGGTATCTCAGTTTTTGTAAAAGAAGGAAATACAATCGATTCTGTAAAAGATAAAATTCAGACCCTCGGAACAGACGGTCAGCAGCTTGTGGTAAGAACTTACAAATATCTACTTGATTCATCCGTGGAAATATTCGACCGTACATTTCTCGTTGCAAAGGTCCTGCAAATTCTGTCTGTGATCGTTGCCTTTATTGGAATTCTGAGTTCGCTGATGTCACTGCAGCTTGAACGCAGGAGAGAACTCGGAATACTGAGAGCAAACGGGCTGCTACCTTCACAGTTGTTTAAAATAGTTATGTTGCAGACTTTCTTAATGGGATTCACAGCAGGAGTAATAGCGCTTCCCCTCGGAAATGTACTTGCTGCAATACTTGTATATATTATAAACAAAAGATCATTCGGATGGACAATGCAGTTCGAGGTTATGCCTTCGATACTAATAGAGGCTTTAGTACTTTCTATTGCAGCTGCCTTGCTGGCGGGTATCTACCCGGGATATAAAATGTCGAAAACTTCACCTTCAAACGCTTTAAAAGAAGAGTAAAAATGAGAAAATATTTATTTGTAATATTAATAGTATTTGCAGTCTCAGGATGCAAAGATGAGAAAACAGAATCCGGCAACGGCGGAATTTCTTTATCAAAAGCTATGAGTGATACTGAGACAGGAGATATGGGTTTTGAAAAAGCTGTTGAAAAAAGAAAGTTTATTTTTCCCGATGATCACGGTCCCCATCCTGAATTCAGAACAGAGTGGTGGTACTTCACCGGCAATCTTACATCTTCTGACAATAAACAATTTGGTTATCAGTTCACGATATTCAGAACAGCATTAAATACAGATACAAATAAAGGAATTTCCGAATGGAGTTCAAACCAGATATATATGGCACATTTTGCAGTAACTGATATTTCAGGAGGAAAGTTTTTTTTTGATGAACGCTTCAGCCGTGACGGCAACGAACTTGCAGGGGCACAGGCATCACCTTTCAAAGTCTGGCTTGAGGACTGGAAAATAAATGAAATAAATGGAGCAGAAGGCAGAACTTCCTTTGAACTGCCGGTACTTAATATTATTTCAAAGTCAGATAAATCTGAGATCAATTTTATTCTTGAAGCACAAAAACCATTCATACTTCAGGGAGACAGCGGACTAAGTCAGAAGGGAAATGGAATCGGAAATGCTTCATACTATTATTCCTATACAAGATTAAGAACAGAAGGTAAGATCATTATTGAAGGAAAAAAATTTGATGTAAGCGGAAATTCCTGGATGGACCGTGAATGGAGTACAAGCGCACTGAGCGGAGATCAGAAAGGCTGGAACTGGTTCGCACTTCAGCTTGACGACGGTTCGGAGATTATGTATTATCAGATGAGAAAAAATGACGGTACTTCTGATGAATTCAGCAAAGGAACGGTCATCGAAAAGGACGGATCATCTCAATTAATAAAAAATGAAGATGTGATAAACGAAGTGACAGATTACTGGGAAAGTCCGTCGGGAGAAAAATATCCTTCAGGCTGGATACTGAAAATCCCTTCACAGAAAATTGAATTAAAAATTGCTCCCGCATTAAAAGATCAGCTGATGAATGTCTCAGTAAAATACTGGGAAGGTTCCGTAAATATTGAAGGCAGAAAAGACGATAAAGAAATAAACGGAAGAGGATATGTCGAGTTGACCGGGTATTAGAAATGGAGTTTGACAGACAGAAATTCTCTGATATCAATGACTTGAGTTACGGAATTACAAATATTTTGTAAGCCTTTTCAATATAACTTTCCTTTTTATTTACAGAATATTTTACACGAAAAAAGATAAATTTCTTAATTGAGTCATAAACTTAAATTTTTAATACTTAGTATAATTTTTAAAAAAATAAAAACCTATTATGAAATTACCATACCTTCCCTACGACAAATGGACTGACACCAGAATTACACTTCACCTTATCTTTCAGATAATCGGAAAGATAAGACTAAAAACAACTCCGCGAAAAAATCACTGGTGGTATGTCACTTTATATCTTTCCCCTAAAGGATTTTCAACTGATCAGATTCCCATGAGTGACGGCTTAAACACATTTGAAATTATTTTTAATGTACATAAAAAAGCTGTGCAGCTTTACAACAGCAAAGGTGAAGAAAAAGAAATTCCACTGGAAAACGGATATACTGTAAGTGAGTTTTATAAGAATATCATGGGAATATTAAATGAATGGGATTTACATCCGGAGTTTATTGACAAACCTATGGATATGATAACTGATAAACCGTTTGATAAAATTACTGAATTTCATCATTATGACTGGGACTCAATAAATTTATTCTGGCAGATGATGTTATGGAATGACGGGGTTTTCAAAGAGTTCAGCGGAAGATTCTATGGCAAGACCTGTCCTGTGCATATGTACTGGCATCACATGGACCTTGCCGTTACAAGGTTTTCCGGAAAACCTGCACCGCCAATGCCGCATGATGCCAGAATTTCTGACAAAGATGCATATTCACATGAAGTGATAAGTTTTGGATTCTGGGCAGGCGACGATAATTTACCTGAGCCGGCATATTATTCATATACAGCACCTGCCCCTAAAGATCTGGATAAGGAATCAATAAAACCTGAACAGGCATTCTGGATGGATGCAAACGGAAGTCCGATGGCAATTCTGAAATACAAAGATCTCCTGAATTTTGATGATCCGCGGAAAGTTCTTATGGAATTTTTGGAAAGTGCATATCTTTCAGGTGCAAAACTTGCGGGCTGGGATATTGAAGCTTTTAAAGTAACGCCTTTGAAAGATCTTTAATTTTATAAAAAGTTTTTGACAATGCAGACATTCAAAATTCTGACTTCTTACAAATCAATTTACAAAGACCCTATTGTTGTAATACCCGGGGAGATAGTTAAAATTCTTGAAATTGAAAAAGAAGAAAAGTGGAAAGGATGGATTAAAGTGGAAAGCACTTCAAACACCGGCTGGATTCCCATTCAGATAATTGAATTTTCTGATGACGGAAATACGGGGAAAATTCTTGAAAATTATAGTGCAAAAGAACTGGACGTCGGACAGGGTGACTTGATACAAAAAATTTATTCCCTTAACGGCTGGAGCTGGTCAAAAAAAATCATTGATAATGAAGAAGGCTGGATCCCTGATGAAATTATCGGGTAGATTCTGATTGAATTAACAGACAGATCTGTAATAAAAACAATATATAAAAAATGAAAAAAGTTTTAGACTGGCATACTCAAGAAGTAGTTAATATCTTTGATGAAGCAAGTATATGGGCCGCGATGTTTGGCAGACTTCTTCTTGAAAATATTCCAATGAAATCTGAAGCGAAAGTTTTAGATGTTGGATTTGGACTTGGGTTTCCTTTAATAGAATTGAGTCAGAGATTTGGTGAAAATTCAAAAATATATGGAATAGATATTTGGCACGAAGCAATTATCAGAGCAAAGGAAAAGATCCGGGTACTTGAATTATCAAACATTGAGATCTTCGAGCAAAGTGCTGAAATTATTCCCCTTCCTGATAACGAACTGGATTTAATATGTTCTAATCTGGGTGTAAATAATTTTGAAAACAGGGAAACCGTTCTAAAGGAATGTTACAGAGTATTAAAGACCGGAGGTTCTATTTGCATTTCCACAAATCCGGTTGGGACATTTAAAGAATTGTTTGATCTCTACCATGAATTATTAAAGGAAAAAAATATGGATGATTGTTTGTTGGATTTCAGAAAAATTATTGATCACAGAGGTACAGAAGAATCTATAATTTCAGAATTTGAACTGTCAGGTTTTAAGTATTCGAAAAAATCTACTGATAAAACTTTTATTAAATTTACAAATGCAAAAGCCTTATTTGATCATTCATTAATAAGGATTGGTTTTCTTGAAAGCTGGAAAACTATAATTCCTTCAGATAAACGAAATGAATTTTTTGATTTATTAATTAAAAAAATAGACGGAAACATTTTAAAGAATGGGAATTTTATAATTTCAATTCCTATGCTTTATCTCGAATTTAAAAAATAAAACTAAATTCTGCATATATTTAGCTTAATTCATTTGAACAGTTTATTTTATCAAAATCATTTTCCTGATCTGAATAAAATCACCAGCCTCGATTTTGTAAAAATAAATTCCACTTGCTAAAATGTCTGCACTAAAGTTAACTCCATAATATCCGGGCTGTTTATATTCATTGATAAGAACTGCAACTTCACTTCCAAGGATATCATAAACTTTTAAAGATATAATTGATGCTTTTGGAATCGCATATTCAATAGTAGTTGTGGGGTTAAACGGATTAGGATAATTCTGAAATATTGCAAATTTCTCAGGTACTTCATCTGAATTTGAATTTATCCCTACACCTCCGTTTTCTGTATAGAATATCCTTCCATTCTGTCCGACTGTCCAGCCTTTGTTTTCATTTACAAAAAAAACACTGTAAAGATCTCCTGTAAAAGGTATCGTTTGCGAAACCCAATTATCTCCGCCGTCAGTGGTCTTTAGGATCTTACCTGTTCCCACAGCTGTACCTGATCCTGAGTTTGAAAAATAGATGCTGAAAAGATTATTTGCAGTATTTGAATTTTGCGAAACCCAGTTATCTCCGCCGTTTGTTGTCTTTAAAATTTTACCGTTATATCCTGCCACAAAACCTGTATTCTGATCAGTAAAAAAAATACTTCTGAGTTCTGAAGTCAATCCGCTGCTTTGACTTGTCCAGTTTAAACCGCCATTATTTGTCCTGAGAATTGTTCCGTTAAATCCGGCTGCATAAGCAGTCGTACTGCTGATCATATTAACTCCTGCAATCTCCGAATTAACACCGCTGTTATTCAGTGTCCACGTGGCTCCTCCGTTTGTTGTTGTTATTATTACACCATTTTGTCCTCCTATAATCCCGTTCTGCACATCTATAAAATTCACATGTACAAGATGCTCTGTTGTATTGCTGATCTGTGAAATCCAGTTTTGTCCTCCGTTAGTCGTCCTTAAGATCAGACCTGACTCACCGACTATTGTACCGTTCATTTGATCTGAAAAGAAAATGTCTCTTAAAAATCCTGTCGTTCCGGAAGGTAAAACAGTCCAGTTATTTCCGCCGTTTATTGTTTGAAGGATCAGACCTGATGTTCCGACGATGAAACCGTTCATCGGATCTGGAAATGAAACACCCAGTAGTGTTTCGTTAGTATTACTTGTCTGTTGGATCCAGTCTGCATTTGCATTTGTAATACTAAAAATAAAAATGAGAGTTAGTAAAGTATTTTTCATTTGTTAATTGATGTTTAAATTATTTAAAAAGTTTGTTTGATATATATTAAAAAACTTAATACTATTACTATCTGATCTATATATGAATGAATGCTACAAAATTAATTACTATTTCGAATTAGGGGATTTATCCTTATTTAAGCAAAACCATTCTTTTAGTTTCAGCTGATTCTCCCGCCTGCAGTTTATAAAAAAATACACCGCTGGGGAAATTACTTCCATCGAAAGTGACAGAGTAGCTGCCGGCAGATTGTGTTTCACTTACTAAAGTCGTTAATTCATTTCCTAAAACATCATAGACTTTCAGCGAAACATCACTGACACTTGAACATTGGTAAGTAATAATAGTCGTCGGATTAAAGGGGTTTGGATAGTTTTGTTTGAGTTCAAAAAAATCTGGATTGATACTCTGATCTTTTACAGAAGTAATATTTCCATCTTCACTTACAGTAATATATCTGTTCACCTGCAGATTAGTAAAAACAGAAGTTGTTCCTGAAAGCCATTCAATTTTCATTGAATCTATAACAGCAGCATTTCCTAAGCCAAAATTCAGGATGAGATTTCCACTGTTATATCCGGACTGAGATTGTATTTCCCTTAACTGCCACACCGGCAATCCGTTTATCTGGGCTTTGATCCTGACTTTTGTCCCAATTGCGCTTTTCGAGGAAATGACACCATTGCATTTAATTCCGATCCAGTTATTGCTGTTACTATTGTTCACATATAAAAAATTTTTCTGATTAAGACGATTGGCTACAAACAAATCCAACGCGCCGTCATTGTTGTAATCACCGAATACACATCCAAAAGAATTTCCACCGTCATTTACTACAGAACCGCCGGAAATTTTTGTAAAATCATAATCAGGAGCACCGTTATTTAAATATAAAAAATTATTTTGAAGATCATCGTTGCAAACGAAGATGTCCAGATCACCGTCGTTGTCTATGTCACCCCAGCAGCTTCCCACACTGCTTCCGCCGTCATTGGAAACTATACCTGTATTTAATGCTGTCAGTTCATATAAAGGTGGACCGCTGTTTCTGTAAAGAATATTATTCTGGTCAAGAAAATTTGCAGCAAATAGATCCTGATTTCCGTCATTGTTGTAATCACCCCAGCTTCCACCCAGGGTTGATTTCCCATCAGCAATTACAGTTTTGTTAAAAGTTAGATTTCCGTTATTCATGAAAAGATTGTCGTTCTGATTGCCGGCATTTCCTATAAACAGATCCGGAAGTCTGTCATTATTAAAGTCACTCCATACTGCATTAATAGAGAATGCATTTCCGTCAAGAAGAAATGAAGCTGTATCGATCTTTGTAAAATCAAAAGCGGGCTGACCATTATTGAGATAAAGAAAATCGTTTCCCTGAAAATTTACTATAAACAGATCAAGATCACCGTCACGGTCGATATCAAGCCAGTGTCCGCTGTTGGAATTTGCTGAATCATTTACAATACTGCCTGTCATTATTTTTGTAAAAGAAGAATCACCATTACCAGTATATAGAAAATTCTTAAAAAAATTTCTGTTGGTTACAAAAAGATCTGACTTGCCGTCGTTATTGTAATCTGCAAATGCTCCTCCTATCGAACTTCCACCGTCAGTAACAACCGGACCACTTTGCACTTTAAAGAATCCTCCGTTTCTGTTATTGATGAACAAAGAGTTATTCTGACTTGTAAGATTTCCATTTGCTACAAACAGATCAAGCCATCCGTCATTGTTCAGATCCACCCAGAATCCACCTCCACTTTCTAACATTTCGTTTACAACAGGATTATCCGGATCGGTGATCTTTGTATATGTCTGTGAATTTGTTGATCCGCTGAAAAGTATTCCATATAAAATTAATATAATGACGAAATTGATTTTGGATAAATTCATAATAAATTTTTAAATTTTTTAAATATTTAACGATTTAAGAATTATTTATTTTAAATTAAGAAGAATAAAATCATAAGGACATCTCATATATATGAGATACGGCAATTTAAATAACTATTAAAAACTGTCGGAAAAATATAGATTTATTTTGCAAAAAATTTTTTTTGTATCCATTTTTATATCT
>DAORRV010000005.1:32143-85544 GCA_035443185.1 Ignavibacteria bacterium
ATTTTTTGCTTTAAAAATTATAACATATTTTCAATCATCCAAAAATGAAGTTTATTTACGCAAAGGAATTGAATCAGATGTTTGATGTAACTGGTCATTTCTATAATTTAAAACTATCCGGCTCAGTTTTTAAATGCAGAAGTGTCCTTGAAATCAGAAGGAAAAATTCCGGCGAAGAGAATGTGCTTCCCGATATTATTGTGATAATGATGAATCCCGGATCTTCCCGACCAATCGATAAGAATTTTAAAATAAATACTTTTTCAAAAAAAGAGTACCTGGGTATAAAGGTAAGAGATGTTGTGCCAACACGACCTGATAATGCGCAGTATCAGATCATGAGACTTATGATATTCAACAAATGGAATTTTGTCAGGGTGCTGAATCTTTCTGATCTGAGAAATGGAAACAGCGGCAAATTCAAAACTGAATTTATAAGTGCAATGAAGCTTGATAAGACTAATCCTCATTGTCTTACACATAAAGATCGGAGTAAAGAACTGATTAATTTTTTGAAATCAAAAAACGGAAAGATCATTGCTGCGTGGGGAAGTATTTCCGAGTTAAAAATTCCTGCTGAAAATATTTTAAAACTTAATAAAAATATCATCGGCATCATAAATGGTAACGTTCCAAATTACCGTTATGCAAGTCCATATCTGAAATCTCAAAAAACAGAATGGCTTAAAGAGATTCAAAAAAAATTGTGAAATATTATAAGAATGTAAATGTATCAGCATATAGTAATCTCAAATTTTAATAACCTTAACAATTAAATTTAAAAATACGGTTGGTTTTTAAATCCAGCACTTTCACATTGAGTATTAATCTGTTTATCCATAAGTTTAAATAAATCAAAAAAAATTATATAACTAAATTTTAACTATGAAAACTCTAAACGCATATCTGATCTTTCCGGGAAACTGCAGAGAGGCAATGAACTTTTATCATGAATGTTTAGGCGGGGAAATGGTAAACATGATTACTTTCGAAGGCGCACCAATGGAAGTCGAAGAGAAATACAAAAACAATATAATGCATGCCCAGCTTAAATCTGACGGCATAGACCTTATGGCATCTGACGGAAAGCCGGGAGGCACACATATTTCGGGAAACAATATTTCTCTGAGTTTAAATGTAACAAGTGAAGCTGAACAGGATGAGATATTTGAAAAACTTTCTAATGGCGGAAAAATTGTTATGGAACTTGAAGACACATTCTGGGGAGCACGGTTTGGAATGATTACAGATAAATTCGGGATCCAGTGGATGCTGAATTATTATAAACCGCAGAAATAATTTTATAAAATTTAATTTAAAGACCATGTCATATTCTTTTGATAAAACACTTACAGATATAAGTTTTGACGATGCAATCACCAAAGTCACAGACGAACTTAAAAAAGAAGGCTTCGGCATTTTAACAGAGATAGACGTCAAGGAAACTCTGAAAAAAAAGATTGATGCCGATATAAATAATTACAAAATACTCGGAGCTTGTAATCCGGGCTTTGCGCATAAAGCTATTCTTGCTGAAAATAAAATTGGGGTGTTCCTTCCCTGTAATGTTATAGTTATGGAAAGTGAAAACGGTGATATCGAAATCTCTGCTGTAGATCCATCTGCTTCAATGTCTGCTGTTAATAATGAAAGTCTGGCAGGAATAGCAGTTGAAGTAAGGGATAAGCTGAAAAAAGTTATAGATCAGGTTTGAACAGTATGAAATTTTTTCAAATAAAACTTTTACTTTTTTTTCTTAAATGTACTTTCAAAATATTCACCCGCTATAGTGAATCCTAAATTCTGATAGCATTTGATCGCCGGTAAATTTTCCGAATGAACATTCAGTCCGATCTGATCTGTAGTTTTAAACAGATCACGGCATAAAACAGAAGTGAGTTTACGGCAAACTGATCTGCCTCTGTGCTCAGACAGAGTTGTAATATTCCCAAGAGCTGCAACTTTGAATTCGGGAGAATATACGTGAATACCTGCAACGCCTATAAGTTCATCTTCAAAATAATATCCAAAGTATTTTCCCGTTTCTAACATCCTCAAATCAAACCAGTTATCCGGGTATGACTTTTTATAAAATTCACTTATCACATCAATGTCAGAAGGCGATAACCTTTTAATATAATCCAATCCTTTATTTTCATTAGCTTCATTAAATTCTTTAAAATCATTTTCTCTCAGACACATTTTGAAATGTCTGCCATAATCCAGTTTATCATATGATCTTTCAAAAACTTCGTCTAATCCTTTTGAAAAGTGTGTGTAAATATTATCAGGCAGGTCCTTTAAAATTCTGTTAAGAAGTTCCTTCAAATTTAAATTTTCACCATCGCAAACCGCGATCAGTACAGGCAGATCTGTGCCGCGATAAATAAATGCCATCTCAATGATTTCTTCAATATCATTCTGTTTTTCTAAAAGTGCAAACCATTCAGTATTTGTAAAAAAGAAATCATCCAGATCACCGATCGGATATACATTGAGACAGGTATTTTTTCTGTAAAAATTTTCGATTACCTTTTTATCTGAAATTTTTTTTATATATCTCACATTCGGTTTTTAACTGTTTTAAGTTAAAGAAAAAAGTTGGCCTTTTTTAAAAAACTCTTGATTAGAATTAAATTTAAAAATCAATTTAGTTAACTTAAAAAATTAAAAAAATTTAATAAATAATGGAAAAAGTAGAATTACAGAAATATTGTGATCTGATAATTAAAGTCGGCGTGAATTTATATGAAGGACAGTGCCTTGCTATTGGCAGCGGAATTAAAAATGCTGATTTCGCTCTGATGCTTGCTGATACAGCATATGCTAATGGTGCTGCTTATGTCGATGTTATTTTTAGTTCTAATGAACTTACCAAAAGCCGCATTATAAATTCTAAAAATATTGATGATATTAATTTTATACCAAATTATCCGATAAACCGAAGCTATGAGCAGATTGCAAATGACTGGGCTTTTATCCGGATTGATAATCTTGAAGAGTTAAATGTCCTCAAGTCAATTGATCCAAACACACTTGGCATAATCACAAAGAATGAACAGACTTCACATAAGTCAATGTCGAAAGCAATTTCATCAGCAAAGATTGCATGGTGTATAGTTGCTGCTCCCGGAATTAACTGGGCTGCTAAAGTTTACGATTCTGAACCTTATATAGAACTTGAAAACAAGCTGTGGGATAGTCTGGTAAAAATTATGCGGTTAGACAAAGCTGATCCTGTAAGTGAGTGGAGACGTCATGGGAAAAATCTTTCAGAAAGAGGGAATATGCTTTCAAAAATGAAAATTGATAAATTGTATTTTACGGGACCTGATACTGATCTGGAGGTCGGACTTACAAAAAATTCTATCTGGAAAGGCGGTCAAGTCAAAGCTCAGAACGGCAGAGAGTTTATTCCAAACCTTCCGACTGAAGAAGTTTTTACATGTCCTGACTTTAGCCGGACAAATGGTAAAGTAAAAGTTACCAAACCTGTCAAAGTTTTGGAAAATCTTCTGACAGGAATCTGGTTTGAATTCAAAGACGGAAAAGTAATAAACTATGGAGCAGATGATAAAAGAGATATCCTTGAAAAATTTTTTGAAATGGATGAAGGAGCTTCTTATCTTGGGGAGGTTGCATTGGTCGATATAAATTCCGAAGTACATAAATCCGGTCTGATTTTTAACAGTATTCTTTATGATGAAAATGCCGCATGTCACATTGCACTGGGGAGAGGAATTCCTATGTGCTTCTCAAATAAAGATGAGATCATTACAACTGAAGATATGAAAAAAAATAAATGTAATTATTCGGTAGTTCATACTGATTTTATGATCGGGTCTGATAAGATAAATGTTAAGGCAATTGATTTTGAAGGTAAAGAGATACAGATAATTAAAGACGGGTTGTTTACAATATAATTCTTTGCAAAAATTTTTTAAATTAACTTCCGGAGTTTTTCTGACTTTGGAAGTTTATTATTTTAAAACCGTTATTCTTTTTGCCCACAGAATACCGTTATTATTTTTTGAAAGTTTTAAAACTCCTACGTCACCAGTTTTATAATACGGCTTTGAAATATATTCCTCATTCACATGCTTGTCATCAGAAAAAACAAAGTCATTAAGATACTGCATTTTACCGTCAGGTTCGCGTATAGCCCAGTGAATGTGTGCCGGAAAATCGTTAGTCGGATATTTTCCGGGTCTTACTGTATTAATTTTATATTTTCCATTAATGTCAGTCATACACCAACCATGAAGTTTACCGTGCAATTTCTGAACACCGGTTTCATTTCCTGATTTAGAATATAATCCCGTAGAGTCAGTCTGATAAGCATAAATTAAAATTTCCGGATATGGAGTCTTTCCGTCTGCTTTTAAAATCTGTCCTTCGATAAATATTTTAATTCCGGGTTCGGTTTTTGATGAAATATTCATTACATATCCGGGATTATCCGGAACATTTTCAAAATTGCATGAAATATCTGCATCAGGACTCTCACAGGGATCTATGCCTGCAATATTTTTTACTTCTTTGATCTGCTGAAATTTATTTCCACAGGAAACAGAAAATATGAATATTAAAAGAATTAATATTTTCATATAAATTATTTTACTCAATGAAGTTTCCCTTTATCGCACAACCTGAGAAATTTGTTTTATCGTTAAGAATTATTTTTACTGAATATTCATAAATTTTATCTGACATTGTATCTGAACAATTTTCTTTTTTAATGGAAATATTTAATGTCGTTCTCTGAATATTATTATATCCAAAATATTTTATCATACCATCCTCTTCCTTCGGCTCATTATAATTAAAATAATAAGACTTACCTTCAAAAGGCAGAGTCAGCTCAAAAATGTTTTCTTCTTTGGAAATCTGAAGTGACCAGTTTGGTTCATTACCAAGACACCAATAGTCATAAGGTATGCATGTGTTTCTGAAGTTTTTTCCTTCAACGGCGATAACTTCTTTAATAACAAGAATTTTAAAATACTTTTCAGGATCCGGATTATTCGTACTATCTGCATTTACAGTAAATCCTTTTAATGAGGTAAATACGGATCTGTAAATGTCATTCATTGGATTTAATTTTTTGTAAGAATTAACAATCGTCTCAGTTTCATCTTTAATAAAATATAATGAATCCGGATTGCTGCAATCCCTGAATGATTTTTCGTTCAGGTTAATTGTTATAAGTCCTTCAAAAGTTCTGACCACAGAATCTATAGCAGTATTTATTGATTCATTTTTTGAATTTACTTTTCCCGAATCTATAAATTTTAGGTTAGAGTTTTCGTCAACTTTTTTATCGGCTTCAGTACCCGCATCTTTGTACAAAACTTTATTTATCTGCTCACATCCGGTTGAAGTAATTAATATTACAATAGCTAACAGTGTTAAAAAAAAGTCTGGGGAATTAATTCTATTATTCATGTTTAAATTAATTTAATTCTTCCTCACTTTTTTCCTTTGGTAAATGTATCACTCTTTGTGGAAACGGTATAATAATTTTATTTGCTCTGAAGGCATCAGATATATCAAACCGAATATCACTTTTAGTACTTTCAATCCGGAATAAATTATTACTCCAGAATATTATATCAAAAAGCAAAGCTGAATCGCCAAAGTCAAGAAACCTTATATAAGGTGCATATCTTCCTTCTTTAATTACATCATTGTGTTTCATTGCACAGTCATGAAGTGTCTTTTCTACTAATCTGGTATCTGAAGAATAATCAACTGAAACCGGAAGTACAAATCTTGTTGGTGTATTATTATGTGTCCAGTTCGTAACATTTTCCTCTATGAATTTATGATTTGGGATTATCATTACTTTATCTTCACGAGATACTACTTTAGATGTACGCAATGCGATCTCTTTTACTTTTAATACGATTCCTTCTACTTCCACAATATCTTCCACTTTTACTGTTCCTTCTATCAGAATAATTATTCCGCTGATAAAATCCTTGAATACATTCTGCAGACCGAGTCCCACACCTACAAGTAAAGCTGCCGAACTTGCTATCAGGAATGTCATATCTACATGAAGTGCTTTCAGACACATTGAAACTGCTATGATCCATATTATATATCTTATAAGCTGAATTACTGACTGATGTCTTCCGTCCATTTTGTTTTTGGAAAGCATGGACTTTTTTAAAACTGTAGATATTACTTTGATAATAATAAATGCAGCTATAAAAATTATTAATACATTAAGTAAATTCCAAACTGTGATTATGAATGTTTCTGTTTTTATTAATTCTGTATTTAAAAAATCTGACATCTTATCTTTTATCTTTTTCTTCTTTTATATTAAATGAAGGTACTATGTAATCTTTAGGTAAATAATTTTCAGGTATTGTTGAAAGATTACCATCTCTCAGAGATTTGTAATGCGGAGACATGATCTCAATTCCGTTTTCATTGCATGTATCCTGAATATTCTGATGAAGATCAGAATAGATAACCGCTTGTTTGTTTGCTTCGTGTGTATAAGCATTGATCTGATAGGATACATAAAAATCATCCAGACTTGTCTGAAGCACAAATGGCTTTGGATCTTTTAAGATCATTTCCGTTCTGATCGCTGCTTCAATAAGTGTTTCATGCATTTTCTTCCATGGTACATCATACCCTATTGTTATAGTTGTATGAACTATCAAGCCAGTGTCTTTGCTGTTGGTAGAATAGTTTGTAGTATGACCTGACAGAACAAGAGAATTTGGAACAGTTATATCTTCATTTTTTATTGTTCTTAATCTTGTAACTAATAAGGTCTTTTCAATTACATCACCTGTCACATCTGATATTGTAATTCTGTCACCGATTTTAAATGGTCTCATATATGTAATTACAAGACCTGCCATGATATTCGCAATTGATGATGATGATCCGAACGAAACCAGTATTCCAAGAAATACAGACACTCCCTGAAATGCCGGGGAATCTGAGCCCGGAAGATATGGAAATATTATCACAAACATCATCGTATACATTACAAACTTTACTATCTGAAAAGTCGGTATTGCCCATTCTTTGTGAAAGTTTCCCAGTTCCATTCTGCCTGCATCAATCTCATCCGTAAAATATTTAATTGCTCTGATGGCATATCTTGTAAAGATAAATATTATTGCTATTGTAAAAAGATTTGGTAAAAATTTGATAACTGCACTTATTACAAGCTTTGCCGGATTCAAAACCCATCCCAGTAATAATCCCGCATAACTTTTTGTAACTGGGAAAATACTAAACAATACCGGCAGACTGAAATAAAGAACTAACAGTATTACTATCAGTCTTAAAATTCGTAAAATGAGCTCTGCTACTTTTATGCTCTGCTGCTGATTTAAAAGCTTAAAGTCTTTTATTGTTAATCCGGACAGGTACTTGTCTTTTCGTTCTAGTATGTATTCCTTTAGCTTTTTAAATAACTTAAATATTAATTTAACTATAAAAAATAATATTATAAGAGTAAGCAATGCAAGCCCTATTCTTTTTAGTCTGTTCACAAAACTGTTATCATTTCTGTACTTTACAACAGTATCCTTAATTGTATTCAGATATTCATTTGAAACTTCATTTTTTGTTTTGTCAAACCAAAGCGCATCCACTTCAGATACACTCATAATTATTTTGTCATTATAAATGATGTCATTAGTGGTTTCACCTGTATCCACTTTCATGGAATCAGGAGAAAAGAAATCTTCATCATATAATGAATGTACCCTTTCTGTAACTGTAGAAGCTCTTTCATTGGCATCAAATGAACCTAGCTTCGTATACATGACAAATAATGTATCGGTAAATAATGTAACAGGAAATCCTCTTGCTTTTTCTTTAAGTCTTTTTATTTTAAGTAACTGCTCTACCTTTTTTATTGAATCTTCTGCTTCAATTTTTCTGAGTTTTTCTTCCAGCTCAGCTTTCTTTTGTGAATCTTGAGAATATAACTGCATCTCTTCATGAAGCTTTACCTTAAGCACTGAGTCTATTCTGTTTTGTTCCTGCTGTTTTAAAATTTCCCGTTCAGTGACTTTTAGAGAATCTACCTGATCTTCCTGAGCTTTTATTGAATCTTCTTTAATTACTTTTTCATTTTCACTTACCTGCGAAAAAGCAATTCCACTTATCAGCAGAAAAAAGAGAAGTAATTTTAAAGGTATAACTTTCATAAATAGTATTTTACCGGGTGAGCAGTTTTTTAAATAAATAAATTATTCTTTACAACAAAATCCAACTGACTGAATAGGTGGACATTTTACAGATCCATAACTGCAGAATACACAGCAATCTCCTGACTTTGGTTTTAAAACTGTTTTACATTTATGACATTCATAAAACCATAAGCATGAATTTTCACTCATCTTTTCCTCTTTAATAAAACCGCACTCCGGACATGTAATGTTTGAAATTAATATTAAACTTGTTTCCATATGATGTAATAATTCATACCTTAATTGATCAGCTGATTGAAATTACGCAATTATTGATATTTGCAACAATCGGATGATGCTCGTTTCCAAACTCCGTTTGGAAATGTAATTTTCATGCAAAACTCAGTTTCGCAAAAGTTCTTTAAAATGAAATCCTCAATAAAATTAAAAATGCGTAACTTCAGTCAGTTAATTATTTAATTTCAAAAAAAGTCCTGAGTCTGTCTGCCATTTTTTTACCTGCCTCTTTTTCAAACTGATCATAACTGTCTTTAAGCAAGACTTTTATATTTTCCACAGATCCAAATTTAGTAAGAAGTTTCTGTGCTGTCTTCTCGCCAATACCTTCTATCTCAGAGAGCTCAGATGTCAATGTTCTTTTATCTACAAGACTCCTGTGGTATGTTACTGCAAATCTGTGCGCCTCATCCCTTACTCTCTGCAAAAGTCTTAATCCGCTTGATGTCTTGGAAATGTTATGTGGCATTGATTCTCCGGGCAGATATACTTCCTCAAGACGCTTTGCCAGTCCTATAATATTCTGATCCTTTACTCCGAGATCATCCAAAACTTTTACTGCAGATGAAAGCTGACCTTTTCCGCCGTCGATTATTATCAGATCCGGAACTGAACCAAAACTAAGATCTTCTTTGACGTTTGAATTTATTGTATTTTCCATTGCCGTATTATCACCTGTACTTTTTTCAACAATTTTTTTATACCTTCTGTAAATTACTTCCCTCATTGAAAGAAAATCATCAGGGTTTCCAGCTTCGTCCGTTACATAATTTATTTTAAATTTTCTGTAATCTGATTTCTTCGGACGGCCTTCCACAAATACTACCATCGATGCAACAGTATCCGTACCCTGTATATGTGAAATGTCATAACACTCGATCCTTCTCGGAAGCTTACTCAGATTCAGATCCCTTTTTAAGGAATCAAGTGACGGCGGAATGAATTCTCTTTTGAGCTTTGATAAAATAAGTTCGTCAAGCATTAATCTCGCATTCTTTCTTACCATGAAAACAAGTTTATACTTATCACCAATCTTTGGTATTACAAAATTTACCTTTCCTGATTTCTTTTTTTCGAGCCAGTCTTTTATATTGTTTTCATTTTCAAGCTCGTTCATCAGATATATTTCGTCAGGTATGAATTCAGATTTTGAATAATAATTTACAATCAACTGCTCTAATATTTCAGACTGTGACTTGTCCTCTACATTTGAAAGAAAGTAATGTGTCCTTCCGATTACTTTTCCATCCCTTATTTTTAATATCATTCCGCAACTGTCATTCCCTGTCTTTTCAAAAGCAAATATATCTCTGTCAATGATCTCATCATCCACCATTTTTTGTTTCGATGAATAAACTTCAATAGCATTTATCTTATCCCTAAACACCTTTGCTTTTTCGAACTGCATTTTATCAGAATATTCTTTCATCTGCATAGTCAGATCCGAAATCAGATCTTTTGTTTTCCCGTTCAGGAGTTTGGATACATGATCGATAGTCTTATTATATTCTTCCCTGCTTACGTATCCAACACACGGTCCTTCGCATTTCTGAATGTGATAATCTAAGCAAAGATTGAATTTATTTTGAGCTATCGAATCTTCAGTCAGATTCAGACTGCATGACCTGATCATAAAAATATTTCTCACTGTCTTCAGAGCATACCTCATATTTTTTACATCAGTGTAAGGTCCGAAGTATTTTGATCCGTCAGATCTTTTACTTCGTGTCGGAAAAATTCTCGGAAATGGTTCGTTTGTAATTACAATATACGGATATGATTTATCATCTTTAAAATTGATATTGTATCTCGGCTTAAAGGTCCTGATCAGATTTTGCTCAAGTATGAGAGCTTCGACTTCGTTGTCGGTAGCGATCAGTTCGATGTCGCTGATCTTTCGGATCATTGCATTTAACATCGGCGATACAGGCTTTGCCTGAAAATACTGACGAACTCTGTTTTTTAGTATTGCCGCTTTGCCAATGTAAAGAAGTTTGCCGGTGGAGTCTTTGAACTGATATACACCCGGTGAGGTCGGAAGGTTTTTTAATTTTTCTTTGAGTGTCGGTGTTAATTCTTTGTCATCGTTAAATTCTATTTTATCTCTGCTGTCAGTCATTTATTAAAGTTACTGTAATTATTTTATAAAGAATTATTCCTTCTTTTGTGTTAACTCAATTAAAATATTGTTTGTAGATTTCGGATGAAGAAAAGCGATCAGCATATCGTCAGCACCTGTCCGGGGAGTTTCGTTTATCAGACCAATACCTTCTTCTTTCAGCTTATCCAATGATCCTGAAATATCCTTTACCCCAAAAGATACGTGATGGATGCCTTCTCCTTTTTTTTCAATAAACTTTGAAATAGGTGATTCAGGATCTGTACCTTCGAGAAGTTCTATTTCACAATTTTCCAGATGAAATTTCCTTACATTTACTTTTTGCTCTTCTACAAACTCCGTATCTGAAGCTGTTGAATTAAATATTTTTTCAAAAACTTTTACAGATTCCTCAAGTGACTTTACTGCTATTCCTATATGTGCAAGTTTCATATATTCTAAAGATCAAAATTATTTTTACAGATACTGATCCATCCCTTTACGTCTGAGATAATCCACAACTTCTTTTACTCTCTGAGCCTCACCTCTTTTACAGATCAGAAGTCCGTTCTCAGTGTTAATTATAAGTAGATCTTCTACACCTATTGTTGCAACAATCTTCATGTCATTTATAATAAGACAATTTTTTGTATCCTCCGTTACTGTCATACCCTTTCTTACATTTCCATCTGGATCTTTTTCTTTAATATTATAAACTTCATCCCATGCGCCTACATCATTCCATCCAAAATGACTTCTGATTATATGTACATTTTCAGATTTTTCCATTACACCATAATCTATGGAAATACTTTTTAGTTTTGCAAATTCATCTTCCAGAACTTTAGGAAATTGTGTCGATAGAATATTATCGGAAAGTCTGTTCAGCGATTCATGCAGCTCCGGCATAAATCTTTCGATCTCCTGCATCATTGTATCCGTCCTGAAAATAAACATACCACTGTTCCACAGAAAATCCCCGCTCTCAAGAAATGCCTTTGCAACTTCCATATTTGGCTTTTCAGCAAAAGTTTTTACTTTGTAAATTCTTTCGGTCGATGTATCGTTCTTACTTTCAATTTCTACATCTTCATAAATATCAGAATTGTACTGTATATAACCGTAACCGGTCTCAGGCAAAGTCGGATGTATACCGAGTGTTACGATCCCGCCGTTATCATTTACAAATTTCAAACCACTTTTTATTACTCTGTGAAATTCATCAACATTTCCAATCAGATGGTCTGCTGCTACTACAAGTACATTTGCTTCCGGCTGAAATCTGTTTATAAATACACATGAGAGACCAATGCACGGAGCAGTATTTCTGCCTACCGGCTCACAGATTATATTCTCTTCAGGAATTTTCGGAAGCTGCCGCTTTACTTCCTGTTTGTAAATTACATTCGTTACAACAAAAATATTTGTATTTTTAAAAACGCCGTCAAGCCGTTTGTAAGCTAGCTGAAGAAGTGTGTCATCATCATCTGTGATCTTAAGAAATTGTTTTGGAACTTTGGAATTGCCTTTTGGCCAGAATCTGGTTCCCACACCGCCCGCCATTATCACTGCATAGTTTATCATTTATTTTAAGTTTTAATTTTTCTTAATTTTATTAAATATCTTTACCGGATCATTCAGATAAGAAATGAAGACATCCTGATCTTCAACCTCTTTGTCTATTATTAATGCTTTCATATTATAAATAAAATAACTGAATATCTCTTTGATGTCATCTGTTACAGGGTTTATTCTGTAACTGTTCAGAAATTTCAAAAAGATATACCCGGCTTCTGAAAGCTGTACCATCTTTGTTAATTTCAGATCCTTAGCTATTAAAACCGTTTCTTTAAGGTTGTTCAGATTTGTTGAAAGACTTCTGAGTGCTTCATAGATCTGAAATTCACCTTCTATTTTATACAGAGCTTTAAAATTTTCGTCAGTGTCCTTTATAAGTTTTTTCAGATTAATTAATTTTTCCTTTTGATCCTCTTCAGGAAATCTTTCGTCCAGTTTGGTTTCTATTTCCTTTTTGAGATCTCTCTGCTTTATAAATTCTTCTCTCTTTTTATTTTCCTCTATCAGTCCTTTTCTGATATTCTCTATTGACTTCAGAATGTTTTTGTATCCGAAATAATCTTCTCCCTTGATAAGATTGGAAACTAATATCAGTCCCTGTTTAAATAAATTTAAAGTGCTTTCCGTAATGTCATATTTCCCTTTTGCAATTTTTTCAAAAGAAAGTCTTATTGCCTGATAAATATTCGAAATAATCTCAAGTGACATTTCTTTGGAATTAAGCTCGAGATTATCGCTGATATCCCTGATGTTGCTTATAATATTATTTCTTTCCTCTTCGTTATCTATTTTAGCTGTAATGATATAGATCAGACTGTCAAATTCTGAATTCAGCTTTCCGTTAAGGGATTTTATTTCTGTTTCAAACTCAATGAATTCTTCATTGGCTTTTTGCTCTACTATATATTCTTCTTTTTCAGAGTCAGTTGATCTTACAGATTCATCTGAGTATCCGGATTCACCTGATCCTTCCTTGTGTCCTGATGCACTGTCAAGAAGTTTTTCCTTCAGTTCCTTTTCATACTTATTAAGCTCTTCCTGAATATCACTGTTGAGATTCATTTTTTCTTCCTGCTCTGAATTTTCGTAATCTCCAGCAGGATCATTCATAGGTTCCTCTTTAGAAATATCTGAGTCATTAGTATTTAATTCTTCAGTATCTTCAGTATCTTCAGTATCTTCATCCGATTCTTCAGAATTATTTATTCCGGCTGCAGGCAGAACTTTTTTAATAATAAAATATTCTCCACTATCATCATAATTTAAATCTTTAAGTTTATTAAAATTTACTTCATGATTTCCTTCACTTAAATCACCTGAGTTTGATACATTTTCATCTTCTTCCTGAGTTGAATTTTTTCCGGATGTATTCTCCTCACTTTTTGATTTTAAATTTTCATCAACACTTAAACTTTCTTTTACATTATCATTTACAGCTATAGTATTAGCGTTAACATTAGTTTTATCAACTTCTGATTCAGTTAAATCATTTTCATTCAAATCAGGCATTTCAGGAAGATCCGATTCAGGATCTTCTTCCACCATACCCTCAGCGCTTGTCTGCTCTTCATTTTCCAGACCAGGAAGTATAAAAGCCACGTTATCATTTTCCTCTTCCGACTGTATAAGCTCCATATAATTCTGCTTAAACGTCATCATCTCTTCGTCATCTTCTTCATCAATAATTTCTGTAAGCTGATCCTGTTTTATTAATTCAGATTCTACATCGATAATTTCATTTCCGGAATTGTCTTCTTCTGTAATTCCATTCAGATCAAAAACTTTTTTGTTGTTTACTTTTACTGACTCACTTCTCTCACCAGATAAATATTTTAAAAACTCTTTGTGAATAAACTCTGAATCCTCTTTTGCATTCTGAGTCAGGTTATCAAATGTAATCAGATTATCGTCAAGTTTTTTTAATATATAGATCAGATACTTTCCCGTATTTCTGAATTCCTTAATATGATAAAGGATATAAAGATCACGTAAAAGATTTTCTGATCTGAGAAGTTTGTCAATAATTTCATTTATATTTTGAAACTGTTTCTCACCGACATTATACTTTCCCAGATCGTTGATCGATTTTTTGAAAATAAAATTTATGTAATCTTTATTTCTACTTTCAGACATTTGATTGATTTTAAATATAAATCCTTTTTACCCTGGATGAAACGTTGCACGTGATCTCATATGAAATTGTTTCTGCTAATGCTGCAAGTTTATAAGCCGGATAATTTCGGCCAAAGATCTCGACATCGTCATTTACATTAATTTCATTTTTCATTCCAATATCTGCCATTATCCAGTCCATACAAACCGTTCCTGTGACATTGTATAATTTACCTTTGATAAATATTTTTGCTTTATTGCTGAAAGATCTGATATACCCGTCACCGTATCCGATTGGTACTGATGCAATTCGGGTTTTGTTTTTTGTGAAATATGTTCTGCCGTATGAAATACTTTCACCTTTTTCGAGTTGTTTGATAAATTTTACCTTAGACTTTAATGTCATTACAGGTTCTATTCCTATGCCGTTTTTTACTTTTTTTTCGTCAGGATAAAATCCGTAAAGTGAGATACCGGGTCTTACCATATTAAAATATCCGTCATTAAAGTTCAGAATCCCGCCGGTATTGCTGATGTGCCTTAGTTCAAATTTTATAATACTTTCTTCTAAGGATTTAACTAATTTTCTAAATTCAGCTTCCTGTTTTTTTGCAAACAAATTTCCGGGAATTTCACTTGTAGCAAAATGAGAATAAATTCCTTTCAGCTTCAGATTTTTCATTGATGTAATTTCTTTGACAGCATCATAAGCATCACTCATCCGAAATCCGGTTCTGTTTATGCCTGAATCCACCTGTATGTGAATAGAAATTTTAGTGTTAAGTTTAGCAGCTGCTTTGTTAAGTATTACTGCAGACGATGTGTCAGCAACTGAAAACTCTACGTTTTTACAGGCTAAGTCTTCTAAAAGTTTATTCTTCTCAGTTATAATACCGAGACACAATACCGGAGTTTTATATAATTTTTTCGAATCCAGATAATTCCTTAGCTCAGAAGTTTCAGTATAATCAGCAGTTCCAAGATAATCAGTACCTGATCCAATAAGTGATTCAGCCATCACATTCATTCCGTGACCGTATGCATTAGCTTTTACTATCGAACAAATTTTTGTATCAGCATTTTTTCTGCAGGCGTATTTTCTTACTTTTAAAAAATTTTTATTGAAAATTTTAAGATCTATTTCAGCGAAGGTATCACTGAAGTTTTTTTCTGCGGTCTTCAAATTCATGCAATAATGTAAAAAATCTAATTGCTAAAAAGAATTTATTTATTTGTCTATTCATTAATTCATTAATTATTTTTTGATTTTTTCTAAATTAATTTCAAATCAAACTTGAAAATTATAAGCAGTTTGTTTAATATTAACTAAGGAAAAAAGAAACAGAAATCCTGTTAATATATTGTTAATAACTTTTAACGGACAGGGTTTTAAAGTTTGCTGGCATGCCCCACTAACTACTTACTAACATCAATTGTTAATAAGACTAAACTAACTGCATAACGGCTATATATACAAAGGCGTTAACACAACATGTTTTTTTAATAAGTGTGTTAACATTTATGATTTTCCTGTTTTATTTTATTGCTGCACATAAAGTAAAATATTAACCAAAATTCATTTGTTAATAATTTTTAATATTCTTAGGTGTGATAAATTTCTCTACTGCTGATTCCCAAAAAGACAACGATAAAAACAAAAATTCCATTTCCGGCAACGAAGAGCTGAAACTCAGCGAAGAGAGTCGTCAGACCGAACTTATATGGAAAAAATTCCTTGAACTGCTATCTGATAATCTCAAGGCGGGTGAGATAAATACATGGTTCTCCGTGATCATTCCGAAAAGTTACAAAGATAACGTACTTACAATTTCTGTCCCGAGCGAAGATTACTACAGTCTCATCGAAAGCCGCTATAATAAAATTATTTCATCTATCACTGAAACTCTTCTTGGTTCGGACGGCAAACTTAATTATGAAATATCACAATACGGATTATTTGGTGACAATGAATCAGAAAACATAGCTAAAAAAAATCAGATCTTAGAAAAAAAGAAACCGGCTTTTGGCGAAATTAATATTTTTGATTCCGGGGTTAGTTCAAATTATTATTCAAATGACAATTCGAATGTTAATTCAGATTCGCATAAAAATTTCTCAACCAATTTAAATAAAAAGCATATATTTGAAAATTTTATAAAGGGTGAAAGTAATGAGCTCGCTGTAGCTGCTGCTTATGCTATTTCAAATAATCCGGGAAAGACATACAACCCATTCTTTGTTTATGGCGGAGTCGGACTTGGAAAGACACATCTTATTCAGGCGATTGGAAATGAGATTCTGAAAAAGAATCCTGATATGAAAGTTTATTATACAACGGCACCGGATTTTACAACTGAGTTTACAACTAACATCGCTCAAAACAGGATAGATTTTTCTTCAAACAGAAACGGTACAAAGAAATTAGATTCGTTTTATAAATCCCTAGATGTACTTATACTTGATGACGTACAGTATCTGAGCGGAAAAGAAAAGACTCAGGATTTTATGTATCAGATTTTTAATACTTTGTATAATGACAAAAAGCATATAATTTTTTCAAGTGACAAACCTATTAATCAGATCAAAGGTGTAGAAGAAAGACTGATGTCGAGATTTCAGTGGGGAATAACAACTGATATACAAGCTCCAAACTGGGAAATGAGAGTTGCTATCATTCAGAAAAAATTAATGGAAGCTGACATTGAAGCACCCGAAGAAGTGGTTCATTTTATTGCTTCAAATGTTAAAGACAGTATCAGAACCATTGAAGGCTGTATAGTCGGAATCATTGCTGACAGCGTCCTGAGATACAAAGGCGAGATCAATCTTGAGATTGCCGAAAACGTTATTAGCAGAGTCATAGGCACCGTAAAGCGCGCTAAGAACATTTCCATCGAAAACATTATATACGCAGTTGCAAATTATTACAGGATCTCAGAAAATCAGATATTATCAAGAAAGCGTACGAAAGAAATTGCCTTTGCAAGACAGGTAGCAATGCATCTTGCTAAAGAACTTACACCGCTTACACTTGAATCCATCGGACTTAATTTTGGCGGAAAAGATCATGCAACCGTCCTTTACGCTAACAATATTATTTCCAATCTCATTAAAAAAGATAAGGACGTACTTAATCAGATATTAGAAATCAAAGACCATTTAAAAAATTTATAATAACAATTCTCTTTTTCTTTTCTTAAGATAATAATGCCACAAAAAAAAGCTTGCAAGCGATCTGTAAGGTTTCCATTTTTCTGAAAATTTAACAACCTCTATTTTTGTTTTACAGCCCGTTAATTCAATCGCAGCGTTTATAACAGCAACATCTCCCGCAGGGAAGATATCTTTAGCCTGAAGAGCAAACATCAGATAAATATCAGCCGTCCAGTCACCGATCCCTTTAATTTTTTTTAGAATTTCTCTTGTTTTATTTTGATCCTGACCTGATAAATTTTCCAGATCAAGTTCATTATTTAAAATTGCATTTGAAAGTGAACGAAGATATTCTGATTTCTGTCTGGTTATATAACAATTTCTCATTTCAGTATCTGAAAGCTTTATAATCTGAGCCGGTGTGAACTCCTGAACGAAATCTGACAGTTTCAAAAAATGTGAATTTGCAGATTCCAGACTTACCTGCTGACCGATGATGATCTTTGACAATGTAATAAATCCCTGCGGTCTGATCACGTTTTCAGGTGATCCGTAAGCATCATGAATTTGGCTGAATATTTTATCTTTTTTAAAAAGATTATCTATGTCTTTGTTATAAATAATTTTATCTTTTTTATTAAATACCATCGGAGAATTTTTTTTTGAAATATAATTTATATTCTTTTAATTAAATAACCGATTCGGATAAGTAGAGTCGTCTATATGTAACCCATACGCAGAAACGCCAATATGAGAATATATATAATTAATAATCCAAAAAAATGAAACCGGACAAATTTTAAAAGTAGATTTTAAATAAAGACATATATTATTACAATAAATACCCATTGTTAAAATCTTATTCATATCTTATTAATAAATCATAACTACTGACAATTTTAAAAAAATTTTAACCTATTCTATCTGTAATTGTTAGTTTTTTTTATTTAAGCTATTTTTATTAACAAGTTATCAGATGGTATTTTGAAGACAATGCTGATAAACTTAATTACTAACAATATTAACATCACTGCTACTGCTACTAATCTTTTATATATATAATTAATAATGATAGAGAAATTACTTATTAAGAACTACCTGATAATAAAAGAAGCTGAAATTCATTTCTCTGAAGGCTTAAATATTCTTACAGGCGAGACCGGTGCAGGGAAATCGATCATTCTTGATGCTCTGTCTTTACTGCTTGGTGAAAGAGCTGATCATTCCAAAATAAAAAGCGGAGATGATAAGCTTATTATGGAAGGTCAGTTTAATTTTACTGATAATAAGATAGTTGAAAATCTTTATAAAGAAATGTTTCCGGAGGATGAGTTTAATGGCTATCTGATTCTCAGAAGAGAGATAAATACAAAGGGAATTAACAGAAGTTTTATAAATGACACGCCTGTGAATATTTCTGATATGAAAAAATTCGGTGATGTAGTAATAGATATTCATTCACAGAATGAACATCAGTCTCTTCTTAGTAAGGAAACTCATATTGGAATTCTTGATAATTATGTATCTGATGAAACTATTTTTTCCGAATATGAAAAAGGTTATTTGGATCTGAGAAAAAGTGTTTCGGATTATAAAGAATTCATTTCAAAAAAAGAAGATCTGCTCAGCCGAAAGAAATTTTTAGACCATGATCTTAAGGAAATTAATAATGTTAATATACAGCCCGGAGAAGATGAAGAAATAGAGACTGAACTGGACAGACTTGAAAATTCAGAGGAAATATCATCATCTCTAAGTATTTCTCTTGAAGGACTTTCTGAAAATGATTTCAACGCTCTAAATATCATCAGTGCAGCAGTCAAGGAATTAAAGAAGATATCTGATTATGACAAGAATTTTGAAAAGCTTATAGAGGATCTGGAAAGTTCATATATATTGATAAAAGAAACTTCATCTTCATTATTAAATTATAATAATGATTTGAACTTTGATCCTGTCAGGATCGAGCATTTAAGAAGCAGGTTACTTGCTATAAACAGTTTAAAAAGGAAACATGAGCTTGATATTCCGGAATTACTTGAAAAAGCTGAGAACATTCAAAAAGATCTGACTTTTGCGGAGAATTTTGATCATGAAATTGATAAGCTTGATAAGAAAATTTCAGTAATGAAATCTGAACTGTTCTCACTTGCGGAAAAAATTTCAGATAAAAGAATTAAAAGAGCTAAAGATCTTGAAAAGGAAATAAATAAATTGTTAAAAGAAGTCGGACTTGAATCTGCAGAATTTAAAGTTGATATAAAAAAAAACATTTCCGATTCAGAAAATGAATTTACTGTAAAAAAGGGAAAGGAAAATTATGAACTTTCCCAAAACGGCATTAATAATATTGAATTTTTAATAAGGACAAACAAAGGAATGGAGCTTTCTCCGCTCAGAAAATCAGCTTCAGGCGGTGAAATTTCACGTATAATGCTCGCCATCAAAACAGTGCTTTCGGAAAATGACAATATCGGAATACTTGTCTTTGATGAAATTGATGCAGGTATCAGTGGGAGGATAGCTCAGAAGGTCGGTAACACACTTAAAAAACTCGCAGTCTCACATCAGATCATCTGCATCACACATCTCCCTCAGATAGCCGCAAACAGCGACAGACATTTTAATGTAAGTAAAAGTGATGAAAATAATGAAACGAAAGCATATATTAATATTCTTGATGATAATGAAAAGATAAATGAGGTCGCAAAACTTCTCAGTGGTGAAAAAATCACAGAATCTACTATTAACAGCGCTAAAGAGCTTATTTCAGGGAAATAAAAAACCTCCACATAAAATTTATTATGTGAAGGTCAATTAAAGGAAGAACAAATATGAAAGAACGTAGCTTGCTGGCGCAAGCAGTATCGTATAACATTATCAGGTTAATAAAGTTTCAGAAGATTAAATTTTTTTTTTAAAAATAATATTTTTAAATTTCTGTAAGGAAATTAGCAAATTCCTGTGAAGTTATATTTCCAAGGTAATGCTTGAGGTCAATATCAGAAATACCTTCTTTTATTGAAATGTTATCATATTTAAAACCTGTCAGCTTATTTTCCACTTCGCTCAATTCACCATGACCAAGAAAATCCCCGAATATTTTGAATTCTTTTATAATCCCGTCCTTTACTTGTATCCTTGCATCAATCTGTCCAAAATCAAATCTCTTCTTTTTCTGTATATTAAATTCAGGTGACCTGCCATAATTCCAGTCCCAAGATCTGTATTTTGATTCGGAAAGTTTTTTTACTCCTTCAAGCTCATCATCAGAAATAGTATAAAATTTTATATTTTCTTTACCTCCGAAAATAGATTCTGTTATAATATCTTTAAAATCGTAAACTGACATATCAATATTTATAAATTCTTTTATATTTGCTACACGGCTTCTTACGGATTTAATTCCTTTACTCTCAATCTTGTCTGTTTGAACGTTCAAAGCTTTTACTACATTATCGAGATTTGAATTAAACAAAAGTGTTCCGTGGCTGAACATTGACTTAGTATCAGTAAACTGTGCATTCCCTGAGATTTTTCTTTCGCTGACAGTAATATCATTTCTTCCGTTGAGCTCAGCATTTATTCCCATTTCCTGCAGAACCTTAATCACAGGCTCAGTAAATAATTTAAAATTATGAATACTCTGGTGTGAATGTTTTGTCATAAAGCTGAAATTCAGATTGCCTTTGTCATGATATACAGCTCCTCCACCAGAAATTCTTCTTACTATATGAACTCCGTTTTGCTTAACGTAATCATTATTAACTTCTTCTATAGTATTTTGATGTTTTCCAATTATGACCGAAGGTTCATTTATATAAAATAAAAGATATTCATTTTCCATATTCAGATTACGGACGCAATATTCTTCAAGAGCCAGATTGAAAGTCGGATCTGTGATGTTTTGATTATCGATTAAAAGCATTTAAAGTTATTTGTTTTCGGGAATAATGGGGTTCGTAAGCTGTGCTCTGCATTGTTCATCCCATTCTTTAATTTCCACACCGGTGACTTTATTCATTTCACCTTCACTGTATCTGGTTTTAATTTTTTCGAGCATACATTTACAGAAGGATTTCATAGTTTCCTGTTTACCCATGTCGTCTTTGATTTGAGGCTTATACTTATCGTAGCAATTTTTTACAAAGACGGAATCCATTTCTGCAGACCATTCGTGAAAAGTCGGATCTTTGTGATTCTGACTATCCATATATATATAAATAACACCTGCTGCTATTATACCGGCAATAAGAAAGAGCCATAGCCTTTCCTTTTTTGGTGGGTTGTTTGAGTCGTTTATTTTATTCAATTTAAATTTATTTTTTTCAAATATTACAATTATGTTATGATTTTTAAATACAGAATCTAATACTTCTTATAAAAAATATTTTTCCAAAAAATCACAATGTTTTAAATTCTCCCTTTTTAGTTTAGTTGAATTTTTGTTATTTGTAAAAATCAAAAAAATATGATACCACAATTTAATAATCTCGATCAGAAAGAAACAGAATTAATGCTGGACGCTCCTGCACTTGTAACCTTACTTATAGCAGGGTCAGACGGCAATATAGAACAAAAGCAGGTAGACTGGGGATCAAAGATCACTCATTTCAGAGCTAAAGACGAAGATTCTATAATGCAAAGTTATTACATAGAAGTGGAAAAATCTTTTAACGATACACTTGCGCAGTTTATTAATGCATTTCCAAATGATATAGAGGAAAGAGGAAAATTAATAAATAATGAGCTTATAAAAATAAATGATATTCTTCCAAAGCTTAATAAAGACTTTGCAAAACAGTTTTACAGTGATATGAAAAGTCTTTCCAAACAGATTGCAAAAGCTACCGGCGGTGTCTGGGGATACGGTTCAATAAGTGCTGAAGAGCAAAAATATCTTGATCTTGATATTATTAATCCTGTTGAGTAATTAAATCTGAATCAGGATCTTCAATTTCTTCAAGCCGACGTGATCTTGATATTATTAATCCTGTTGAGTAATTAAATCTGAATCAGGATCTTCAATTTCTTCAAGCCGACGTAAAATATTTTCGGGCAGAGACTTATTGGTTTCTGCCCCGAGTTTTTTAATTCTCTCTATTCTTCCTATTATTGTGTCACCTTTCTTTTTTGATTCAAAAAGTTTGTTCATAGCACTGCTGTAATTTTCTTTTGAATCGTCGATTTTATTTCCAAGCGTAACGAGATCATTTATAAACCCGTGAAATTTATCATACAAAGCTCCGCTCTCGTTTGCAATTTCAATCACATTTTTTCTCTGTCTTTCCTGTTTCCATATAAATGAAATTGTTTTCATGGTAGCGAGAAGTGTCGAAGTGGAAACGGGCAGCACATTTTTTTCAAGAGCTCTTTCTATCATTTCTGTGTTTTCTTTCAGCACGGAATGAAGAGCAGGCTCAATAGGTACAAACATGATTACGTAATCAGGCGGATTTATTCCGTAAAGTTTTGGATAATTCTTTGAACTCAAATCTGATATGTGATTCATTATATTTTTTAAATGCTCTTTGAGAAATGAAGCTTTGTCATTATCATTTTCAGAATTAAAATAATTTTCGTATGCGACAAGAGAAACCTTGGAATCTATGATCAGATTTCTGTCTTCAGGTAAGTTGATAATATAATCGGGTCTGAAAACATTTCCTCCTGCATCAAGAAGTGTTTCTTGTTTTCTGTAATGTATATCTTTTTCGAGACCGGCTTTTTCGAGAATCAGCTCAAGCTGCAGTTCACCCCAGTTACCCTGAAGTTTTTTGTCACCTTTAAGCGCACCGGTCAGTCTGTTTGTATCTTCACTTACCTGCTGATTTAGCTTTACGATCTGTTCAAGTTCTTTTTTCAGAGAAATTCTTTCACGCGTCTCTTCTTTAAATGTATCGTCAACCTTTTTTTCAAAATCCGATATCTTTTCTTTTAAGGGTTTTAGAATATCACCAATGTTCTTTTCATTAAGCTCAGTAAATTTTTTCCCTTTCTCTTCAAGCAGTTCATTAGAAAGATTTTTGAATTCGGTTTTGAAAATGTTGTGCAGATCTTCCATATCAGATTTCTGAACTTCAAGTTTTTCTGTTAAATTTTTTGAATGTTCTTCGGTGCGGGCAAGAGATCTGTTCAATTCTAAAATTTCAGATTCCTTTATAGCTAAATTCTTTTTTTCATTTTCATAAAGGTCTTTCGGAATGTAATTTGATTCGATCTCTTTAAGTGATAATCCTTTATCCTTTTCTGAAATGAGTTTAATTATTATCCATGCGATGAAGAATCCTGATATCAGCGCGATCACCAAATAAAGTATATTGCCTGATGACTCCATATTTGTTTGATTAATTTAATGAGTCTGATAATTTACAAATTCAGTATTGTAAAATAAATATTAATCTGATTTGAATTTTTTGAAAAAGTAATTTAATCAAAATTAGCTGATGGAGAATTTAAAAAACTCAATAAAAAATTTTACTTTGTAACTACATTTAAAAATAAAGATATTAATACTCATTGCAACTGAAAGACCGGTTAAATTAATTATTGAATAAAAATTTAAAATATTTTTACGGTATATTTTCCCTGCTGATACTTACTTTGATCTGCAGCATCATCTTTATGAAATGCACTGATGATAGTGATGACAGAGATAAAGTATTATCAAAACTTCATGAGAAATATTATTATCTGAATCTATATGAAGATGTAAAATATACAGGTACAGAAAAATGTGTTTCATGTCACAATGACATTGGTGAGACTTTTCATCACACGGGAATGGGTAGTTCACTTTATAAACCTGAAGCAGGAAATGAAATTGAAATTTACGAAAAGGATAATATTATCTATGACGGGAAAAATGATCTGTATTACGAAGCTTACAGAAAGGATGGAAATTATTTTCAGAGAGAATTCAGAAAAGATGAGAATGGAAATCTCATTCACTCTCTTGAAAAAAAAGTAGATTATATAATAGGTTCCGGATTTAACACCCGCAGCTATTTGTATCAGGATAATGGATTCTTTTATGAGATGCCGATGTCATGGTTTACGGAAAAATCAAAATGGGATCTGAGCCCTGGCTATCAGAGACTGAATCTCAGATTCCGAAGAGAGATCAATCAGGAATGTATGAATTGTCATAATTCATATTCGGGATATTTTGAATTTTCAGAAAATAAATTTAAAATGCCAATAGCTGAAGGCATTGGATGCGAAAGATGTCATGGACCGGGTGAACTTCATGTCAGAAGATTTACTGATAAGGATAATTTTTTTACGGCTATAGAAAGTGACACTATTGACAGGACAATTGTAAATCCTGCAGATCTGCCGCTTGAAGAAAAACTTTCTGTTTGTTTTCAATGTCATCTGCAGGGAGATGTTAGGGTTTTTACTGACGGGAAAAAGCAGTCGGATTTCAGACCTGGTATGAAGCTGTCTGATGTGAAGACAGTTTTTGTTCAGGATGATGTTTCCGAAGGAGATTTTAAGATCGCATCGCATGCAGAGCGTATGTTTCTCAGCAGTTGTTTTAAAAATTCCGACGGAGGGATGACATGTCTTACCTGTCACGATCCTCATGTTACAGTTGGAAATTCAACAAAAGAATTTTTTAACAATAAATGTCTTGGCTGTCATCAACAGAATTCATTGTCTCCTTCAAAGACAAACGTCGACCATAAAGAAGGCAGTAACTGTATCAGTTGTCACATGAAACAGGGGAATACTTCGGATATACTTCATGTAAACTTTACTGATCACTGGATCAGAAAAAAGACAGGTGTAGAATCAGATAAAATATCCGGTGATGAAAATTCACAGGCAGATAAGAGTGTCATTCCTGTCACTCTAAAAAATTTTGAATTTACGGTCAATGAAAAAAATAAAAATTCAGGTCTGGATCTCGGGATTGCATATGTAATTTATTATGAAACGAAACATCCGCATCAGGAATATCTTAAGCGGGCACAGCCTTTACTGGAGGCGGGAGTAAAGACAGATCCGGAAAACAGGTCAGCGCTGTATTATCTTGGATCAGCATATTATCTCGATAACAAATATTCTGAATCTGTAAATATTCTCGAGTTACTTATTGCAAAAGATACAGGAAATGCCGAAGCTTTTATCAGACTCGGAGCAGCATATGAAAAGTCCGGTAATACACAAAAGGCAATTGAGTCTTATGAAAAAGCATTGAATATTTTCCCTGAGAATGTAAAACTTTTAAACAGTCTCGGTAATGTTTATTATTCATCTGGTAAGATAAATGAAGCTGTGGAGACTTACAAAAGAGGTATAAAAATAATTAAGGATAATCCGATCATTCTCACAAATCTCGGTGACATAAGTTTATATAAACTGGAAAATCCTGATGCTGCTTTCAATTATCTAAACAAGGCACTCGAATATGATCCTGATAAAAAGGAAACTCTGAACAATCTCGGTAATGCATATCTGATAACGGGAAATAAAAATGAAGCTGAAAAGATATTTAAAAGAGTATTAAAGCTCGATGCAAATAATGCACTGGCACTTGGAAATCTTGCAGTCATTTATGAAGACAACGGAAATATAAACGAAGCTCTGAAGATGTTAAAGAAAATACTTGAGAATGATCCTAATGATAAAAGAGCTAAGGAAATGCTTTCTAAGCTTAAGGGGAAATAAATATTTTATCTTAATTCACTCAGAATCCGAAGATCACGTGACATTACAGAAATCACAGAAAAAAAATACCGCAAATAAAATTAATTATTTGCGGTATAATTTAAATATCTGATTAAGTATTTGTAATTTTAAATTTATAAATTGAAATTTATTTAGTCAGGATCATCTTTTTTGTTGAGACGAAATTACCTGCGTTGATCGTATAGAAATAAACTCCCGATGCGAGTCCATCTGCTTTGAACTCAGCTGAATAGCTTCCTTTCTGTTGAACTTCATTTACAAGTGTTCGGACCTGTCTGCCAAGTTCATCAGTTACAGTAATTTTTACAAACTCCTGATTCGGCAGATAGTAAGTAATGTTTGTCAGCGGATTAAAAGGGTTTGGATAATTTTGTGACAAGGTATAATTGTCTGCAATTTCAGTACTGTTATTATTTATTGAAGTTGTATTTCCTACTTTAAGAACGTACAGACCGGTAGAGATATCACTAGCGATGATATTTCCCGATGGCAGATAAGGATAGACATTCCAGCAGCCCTGATATGCAGTACTGTTAGTGCCGGGATAAGTATCATAGTGACCGACCTCAACAGGCAGAGAAGGATTTGAAATATCATAAACTATTACACCTGCTCTATAATGTGAAAGATAAAGTGAGTCGCCTTTTATGTAGGCATTGTGAACCATTGACGCACTGTCATAAGGAATGATCTCTGATAATCTGACCTGATTTGAAAAATCCGAAATGTCCCAGAGAATTGCATGATTTGTGCCACCTTCATCAGTGGTCACCAGAATGTTTCTATCATCAGTGGTCCATGCGTTATGAGTAACAGCAGAAGGGTAAGTGAATTCGCGGATAAATTTTATTGAGTCCTTATTTGTCGCATCAAGAAAAACCATAAATCCCTGATTAATAGAAGCTGCATAGATAGTATCATTCTTTATAAAGCAATCATGTACATATCGGGTACCCCATTGTCCTCTCTTTACAGGATTTTCCGGATCGAGGAGATCAAGAATAAAGACACCGCCGTTATTATAATTTCCGCCGCTGCTGTACAGGAATCTTCCATCCTGAGAGATTGAGTGGGATCGGGTATAACCGGTGAATGTGTAATTTTTTACAAAATGAATTGAATCCGGAAGATACTGCAGATCCACGATCTGAACACCAGATCCGCCTTCAGATACGATATATAAGTAATGCGAATAAGTTTTCATTTCTCTGTAATTATAAAAAGAGCCTGGTCCTGCGACCGTACCTTTGTTAATTATATTATCAGGATTAGTAACGTCATAGACGGTAGTACCGGCATAATGACCGATGATCGCATATTCTCTGCCATTTGCTACATATCCCCAGCAAGCTGCATAGTGCCAGCCGCCAGGAGTTCCGCCTGCTGTATATTCATTTGCTGATCCAAGCATCTGCATATTGCTTACAGACTGAGAAAGAGAAATTCCATAAAATGCAAACAGCATTATAAGTGTTAATATTTTATTCATAGAAATTAAATTTTAATAATAATTTTACAATAATATATATTTAATGAAATTTAAAAAAAACATTAATTACAAATTTATATTAAATCTCAGTTTTAAAAATCTTAGTTAATTCAGATGTGTAGTTTTTGAAATAAAACATATTGATTTTGATGTTTCGAAAGAATTAAAAAACCGAATATTATATTTAGCATAAAATATGTATTTTAGAAAACTAACTAAAATTTAACGAGAAGAAATAGTTAAAAAAGGACAAAAATTATATAAAATGAATACTGCAAGCACAATAGTCCAAAAAATTGTAATTACTTTGAGAAAAGAAATTACAAACGGTATTTTAAAATCCGGCGCACATTTAACAGAAACGTCGGTATCTAAAAATTTCAACGTCAGCCGCGTACCTGTCAGAGAAGCATTTCGAATACTACAAAGTGAAGGATACATAGATCTGATCCATAACAGAGGGGGTTTTGTAAAAAGTGTTTCACGTGATAATGCAATTGAGAATGGAGAGATATATGTACTGCTTGTACCTATGATCCTTAAGAAAGCAATTCCAAATTATACAAAATCAACTTTTAAAAAAGCTCATGCAATTCTTGATAAAATTGAGAACTGCGAAAAATACTGTGATTCCAGTTATCTCGTATGGGATTTTGCTAAAGTAATTTATTCTCCTTCAAAAATGGAACTTTCCATGAAAATAATTAACGACATTTACAGTCAGGGTATCAGAGCACTGAATGATTATTTTGAAATTGAAGACACTACAAAAGTTACAATTGATAGTCACAGAGAATTTGTAAATCTTTGCGAAATAAAAAAGTTTGATGAAGCTGTTGAACTTTGGATTAATCATGTAGAACACGTAAAGGAAAGGATTATAAATAGTTTACCTGACTGACCTGTTATAAATCTTCCTGTATAAGTTTAATATAGAAGAATAAAATATTAGAATAGTTTATCAACAGCGTCATTTATTTTTTCAACTCCTGTTACTTCAGCATTAAATTTCTTTGAGTTAATATTTTTCAGATTACCTTTTGGAATTATTATTCTTTTAAATCCAAGCTTAGCTGCTTCAGTGATTCTTCTTTCAGCATAAGAAATTGTCCTGACCTCTCCTGATAATCCAATCTCACCGAGTAATACAGTTTCAGAATCCACAGGAATATCGCGGAATGAAGAATAGATGCTCATTGCAACTGCAAGGTCCGTTGCCGGCTCTTCGATCTTAATACCTCCTGCAATATTTAAAAATATATCCGACTTATTTAAAAATATCCCGAGCTTTTTTTCAAGTACGGCGACTATTATGTTCAGCTTTTTATAATCGAATCCCATGGAAGTTCGCTGTGGAATCCCATAGTTAGATGAAGTAACAAGAGCCTGAACTTCTATTAAAATTGGTCTGGTACCTTCGACTGAGGCTGATATAACGCAACCCGACGCACCATAATTTCTCTGAGACAAAAATACTTCACTTGGATTGAGAACTTCTTTCAGACCCATGTCGGTCATTTCAAAAATCCCGATCTCGTTTGTAGAGCCGAATCTGTTTTTAATTCCTCTTAGTATTCTGAATGAATGAGTTCTTTCGCCTTCGAATTGCAATACAACGTCCACCATATGTTCAAGAACTTTCGGACCGGCTATCATTCCTTCTTTTGTAATATGTCCGACAATGAATATTGAAAAATTATTTTTTTTGGCAAGGTGCATGAGTAATGCAGTAGATTCACGAAGCTGTGAAACTGTACCCGGAGCGCTTTCAATCTCAGGTCTGAAAACAGTTTGTATAGAATCAACAATTACAATGTCAGGTATTTCTATTTCAATGACAGCGTTTATGATGTCGAGATTTGTTTCAGAAAGTATATAGAAATTTCCCAGGTCATAATTTAGTCTGTCAGAACGAAGTTTGATCTGGGCTGCTGATTCTTCACCGCTTACATACAGAATTTTTTTATCATTAATTTTTTCAGCAAGCTGCAGCATTAGTGTAGATTTTCCAATACCCGGATCACCTCCGATGAGGATGACAGAACTTTCGACAATACCGCCTCCGAGAACGCGGTCAAGCTCAGATATGTGTGTAAGAGTTCGTGATTCATTTACGGAATCAATTTCGGAGATAAGTCTGTATGAGCCGCGGCTGACTTTAACATTTTTGAGCGGAGTTCTGCTGCGGCTGTCAGTGCTTTGAATTTCTTCTACCAGTGTATTCCAGTTGTCACAGTCTGGACATTTGCCGCTCCATCTAACGGAAGAGTAGCCGCATGTCTGACATACATATTTAGTCTTAATCTTTGCCATGTCGTTCGATTTTATTTTTAAATTATCCGAAAATTTCTAAAAAGTTTATGCGAATAGAAATCACAGTACTTTTGCAAGTTACTGAAAAACTTTTCAAAGATAATTAAAATGAAGTTTGTATAAAATATTAATCAGGTTTCATTTTTAAAAAACATGGGATTTGAGAATGGGGAAATAATTTAATTTGCAGTGTTTATAATTTTAAACTATAAGGCAATTTAAAAATTTGTCACGAACGTAATTTTATTCTGTCTAATATATAAATGTTCATAAATTTAAATATTACAAAAATGAAAAAATTAATTTTACTTTCAGTTTTCTTCTTTACGTTTGCATCAGGTACTAATGCGAACATAATAAATGTACCGTCACAGCACCCTACAGTTCAGGCTGGAATAAATGCTTCGTCAAACGGTGATACAGTACTGGTGCAGCCCGGGGTTTATATGGAAAACATTAATTTCCGTGGGAAGAAGATCGTATTGACAAGTCTTTATTATCAGACTGGTAATTTATCCTTTATCCAGTCCACAGTAATCAATGGCAGCAATCCTCAAAATCCCGATACAGCAAGCTGTGTGATTATAAACAACCATGAAGATTCGACGACTGTCCTGCAGGGATTCACTCTTACGGGCGGAACAGGAACAAAGTGGACGGATGAACACGGTGCAGGTTTGTTCAGAGAAGGCGGCGGACTTTTGATCCAGTATTCAAATCCGGTAATTCAAAACAATATTATAACAGGAAATTCTGCTGTTACAGGAGGTGTATTCAGTACAGGCGGCGGTGGAGTCAGGATCGGAGATTCATATCCGAGATTTTTAAATAATGTTGTAACAAATAATACCGCAAGATATGGAGCGGGAGTAGTGCTGAATTATACAGGCGGAGAATATAAGAATAATCTCATTTTTAAAAACTATGGATCGCTTGATTTTGGTGCAGGCACAGGTGTCTGGGTCAACGGATTTTTTACACGCATTATCTCTTTAATTAATAATACTGTGGCAGGAAATTCTGCTGTAAGCGGAAATCCGGGAATATACGGTAACGGAGGAGTCGTTGCTGTTATAAGAAATAATATTGTCTGGGGAAATACATCCCCAAATAATGTTCAGATTGCGAGCGGAAATTTTACCGTAAGATACTGCAATGTACAGGGCGGATACAACGGCGCAGGTAATATAAATGTACCGCCGGATTTTGATACGACAAACTATTATCTGAAAAGCACATCAGCATGTATAGATAAAGGAGACTCGAGCATTATATATAATGACCCTGCTGATCTGATAAATCCATCTAATGCAATGTGGCCGGCAAGAGGAACTCTCAGAAACGATATAGGTGCTTATGGCGGACCGGGCAGTAATAGAATTGCAAATACAGTAGTGGGGATTAATAATTTAAATTCAGCTACAGGACCACTGGGTTTTCAGCTCAATCAGAATTATCCCAATCCATTTAATCCAAAGACAAAGATCATATACGAGTTACAAGTTTCGAATGACGAGTTAGTAAGTCTGAAGATATTTGATATTTTGGGAAATGAGGTTGCGGAGTTAGTAAATGAGAAACAGAATGCGGGAAATTATTCGGTGATTTTTGACGGAAGTAATTTTCCAAGCGGAGTTTATTTTTATAAACTGAAGACAGGTCAGCAGTCTGAAGTAAAAAGAATGATGTTAATAAAGTAAGGATTTACAGACTCACGAAAAGGTAAATGGAAAAGTGAAAAGGCTGTTTAATGAGTCAGGTAGAGAATTAAATTTTGAGTTTTGCAGTGGCTACGAAAACTGACAGGTTTAATCAGATTCAGGATACACTTCCTGTCTTCCGGTAAAACCTGTCAGTTTTTGCTGCATAAACCAAACCTCAATACCATTCTCCAAAACTGCCTATTCAGTACCCTCTTCTTCAACACCCTCGATCTCTTCTTCACTTTCATCAGGAATAGCAGGAGGATCTTGCTTTATACTGTCTGTCTTATTAATATTTTTTCTGATATTTATTGATCTAACTACTGATTCTATCTCATTCTTGTATTGTTCAAAAAACTGCTTTCTTACTGATGCCCGAAGAGTAAGCTTCTCTGTTCCTATCTTATTAAATATGTAAAACCTATAATCTGTAAATCCGGCAATCGTTTTAGGTTCATTTACAAATCCGGTGAGAGTGGTGTCAATCATCGCAAATTCCGTTTTGAAATCTTCTGCATTAAAATCTTTTAGCTCACTGTCAAGAAAAATGAACATTGTCATCGTACCGGATTGCTCAGCTGTTGTATCTGTAAGTACGACTCCTTTAAATTCCTTTTCATTCTTGTTTATATCTCTTTGATCAGTAAGTTTCCAGTTGCTTGGGAAATACATGGCAAGTCCGATATCCTGTTCACTGAAATTATTTCTCAGGGAATCAGGTATGACATAGTTTGACTGAAGTGAATCTAATAAAGTATCGGTCGTGTCCCCTTCCAGCGCATCTGCTAATTTTCTTAAAGAATCTAATTCTTTTGCAAGTTCTGATGCGGGCAAAGTATCATTCTCACTATTATCTGTTGGACGTTTTACTCTAGGTGGTTGAACGATCTTTCTGGGAGTTATCTCTCTTTTTACAGGATTGTCAGGGTTTTCATCAGCAGGAATATCTTCTATCTTTGGTTTATTTGGGTCTTCTACATCCTGAAGTTTTATTTTCGGATCAGGAAGATCCTGCAGCACTATTAATCTCGGTTTTTCCTCTGGAAGCTGTTCATCTGATTTTTTTCCAATTGTATAAAAAGCTATTCCTGCAGCAACGAGATGAAGCATTACTGCAATTACAAGACCAATGGTCAGATTCCTTCTGATTAAATGTCTTAATTTATCAAACGGGTTTATGAATCCTCCTTCAGGATTTAAAAAACCCTGATCTTCAGGAAATTCAGAATAATCAGGCGGTTGAATTAGATCTACTACTTCAGGATTTGGAATTAATTTAATCTTACCGTCTTCTGAAGATCCGGATATTACTTCATTGATGTCTCGTATCTCCGAATCAAGTTCGATCGTGATCTCAATAAAATGTAATTTATTATTCCTGTCAGGCAGCAGAAGAACTCTGTTACTCTGAGTCTGTAGTGAGGTCTTTTTATCACTTGTAACAGAATCTATCTTTACGGATTTATCCGTCTCTATTTTTACCTTTAACAGATTCTCATTTATTGGACTGACTTTAAATTTACTCTCAACACTTTCCTTGTCTTCATCCTTGAGAATGTTGTCATCAAGTTCTCCGCTGCCGGTTATTTCCTTATCTTCATTATCGGGAATTTCCTTATCAGAATTTTCATCAATTGTAATATGTATCTCTACCTCCTGCTGAGCGAGATCTATTCTGGGATTGAGATAAATTTCATTATTCTGAATTTCAGCATACTTTGTATTCTCAATTAAAGAGGAATTTATTTTGATTCCCTTCTTGGTAGCGACAGATACTTTCAGATAATTTTCATCTATTAGACTTATCTGATAATTACTTATTTTTGGTTTACCGGAAGGTGTTGATGGCTGAAAAGGTCTTATGTCTCTGCCTGATGCAGATTTCTCAATATCTTTCTCAATATCTTTTTCAATATCTTTAGAAGATTTTTCAGTTTTATCTGATGATATGCTCTCTTCCTTCCCATCAGAAAATATACTTCCCTGAGGCTCTTCATCCGGATTTTTTATCTTTGATCCTTCTGAGTCCTTTGTATCTTTTTTGTTTAAATCTTTATCGTTACTGTTTTTGGAAGATTCATCGTCCTGAGGAGTTTCTGAATCCGGCTTATTTAAATCGTCTGACATTAATTTTTAAAAAATCGGTGTAATTTAGAAAACTTAAGCATAACAATAAATTCAAATAGCTATAAAAGAAGGTATTTTATTTTTATATTTATTGCTTATTAAATTGTACTCCCTTTTATACTATTATTAAAAATTTGTTCCAATATTAAAAATTTATTTTAATATAATTTAAGAGAAAATATATGAACTTATATTATTTTATAAAAGTTGTCTGAAATGCTGTTTAAATTAATTTAAAAGACCTATAAAATCTGTTTTTTAATAATCTTAAAAATTTTTTATAAATGGAAAACTATTACCAGTCCAAAGACCTGAAGAAATTTCCCGATGTGTCCGAATTCGATGAAGAGCTTGCCAAAAAATTCTTTGACTATTACGGGGCTGTATTCGCTGAAGGTGCTCTTACTGAAAGAGAAAAATCTCTTATTGCGCTTGCCGTTTCTCATGCTGTTCAGTGCCCGTATTGCATTGACGCTTATTCTCATGATGCACTCGAAAAAGGCTGCAATGAAAAACAAATGATGGAAGCTGTTCATGTCGCAACTGCAATTCGTGGAGGAGCTTCGCTTGTTCATAGTGTACAGATGATGAATCATGTGAAAAAAGTTTCGATGTAATTTAATTTTAATGATATGCTTGTAAAAAGTCTGAAATTCAGAGATTCGGAACTGTCCATTGCCGGTGAGCAACTCAATATTCTAAATGGATATTCCGATAAAGCTTTCTCTTCTTATTTAAAAAAATCAGGGATTGAAAAACTCACTTCCAGAAAGGTTGAAATATTCCAGATAAATATCGGAAAAATGTGTAATCAAACCTGCAAACATTGTCACGTAGATGCCGGTCCCGACAGAAAAGAAATTATGACTAGAAAGACTATGCAGATCATTATTGATAAATTAAAAGACTCCGGTATAAAAACTGCCGACATTACCGGCGGAGCTCCCGAGATGAATCCTGACTTCAGATGGTTTGTTACCGAGCTTAGAAAAATTGATATTAATACCATAGTTAGATGTAATCTCACTATTATATTGGCTAATCCTAAATACAACGACCTTCCTGATTTTTTTAAAGAAAATAATATAGAAGTTGTATCCTCCCTTCCTTACTTTCAGAAAAGCAACACAGACAGACAAAGAGGCGACGGAGTTTTTGACGCTTCTGTCAAAGCTTTGCAGATGCTGAATGAAAAAGGTTATGGAAAAGAAGGCTCAGATCTTATTCTGAATCTCGTATATAATCCGACAGGTGCATTCCTGCCCGGTTCACAAAAGTCTCTCGAAAATGATTTTAAAAAAGAACTTTTGAATAAACATGGTATAGTATTTAATAACCTGTTCACCATTACAAATATGCCTATCAGCAGATTTCTTGAATATCTGATCGACTCCGGAAATTACGAATATTATATGGATAAGCTAATAGACTCTTATAATCCTTCAGCCGCTGAGAATGTAATGTGTACAAATACTATCTCAGTAGGATGGGATGGATATCTGTATGACTGTGATTTTAATCAGATGCTCGAGCTTAAAGTTGAAAATGAAAACAAAGAACATATCAGAGATTTTGACCTGAATTATCTGGACAACAGAGAAATCATCACTGGTCAACATTGCTTCGGATGCACTGCCGGTGCAGGATCGAGCTGTGGAGGTGCTGTTGCATAATTTTACTATTATTTCTTTAAATAATATTTTGATATGCTGAAAAAAAATAAATTCCAAATAATTTTAATTGCAATAATTATAATGCTGGTGGTTTTGCTTATGTCTGGAAAAATAGTATATCCCGTGAAGTCAAATTCACTGCCGCTGGAAGTGAATGATCTGCATGAATATATGACGCCTTATTTTTTGAATACTTCTTTCTCTGATGAACCTGCACCAGAGATCTCCAACAAAGGTAAATGGATAAATACTGACAAAGATATCACAATGAATGATCTGCGGGGAAAAGTTGTGTTGATAGAGTTTTGGACTTTCGGATGTTATAACTGTACAAATACTTTACCCTATCTCAAAGAATGGTATGATAAATACAGATCAGAAGATTTTGAAATGATTGGAATTCATTGCCCTGAGTTTGACAACGAAAGAAATTATGATAATGTAAAAAGCAGTGTTGAAAAGCTCGGCATTGAATATCCCGTACTCACCGACAATGATTTTTCTGTTTGGAAAAAATTTGATGTGCATGCCTGGCCGACGATATTTCTTATTGATAAATACGGTGAGATCAGATATAAAAAAGTCGGAGAAGGAAAGTATGATAAGACAGAAAGAATAATACAGGAACTGCTTGCGGAAAAATATTCTTCCGCTAAATAATTTTAAAAATTTCTATATATGCCTGAAAATATAGTTATAATCGGAAACGGCATTACAGGTATTACAGCAGCCCGACACATAAGAAAAAGAAGCAACAGCAATATTTTTGTGATCTCCTCCGAATCAAAATTTTTTTACTCAAGGACTGCACTGATGTATGTCTATATGGGACATGAAAAATTTGAAGATATTAAACCGTATGAAGATCACTTCTGGGAAAAGAACAGAATTGAACTTCTCTTTGAAAATGCGAACGGAATTGATACAATTAAAAAACAAGTAAATTTTGCCAGCGGAAATATTCTCAATTACGATAAATTAATAATTGCTGCAGGTTCAATTTCAAATAAATTCGGATGGAAAGGACAAGATCTTCACGGTGTGCAGGGTTTGTATTCTCTTCAGGATCTTGACCTTCTTGAAAAAAATTCACGCAATATCAAAAGAGCTGTCATTATCGGCGGTGGTCTTATCGGAATTGAACTGGCAGAAATGCTTAAGTCCAGAAATATTGAAGTTACTATGTTCGTCAGGGAAAAAAGTTATTGGAACAGCATTCTGCCTGCCGAAGAATCTGAAATGATCAACAGACATATTCGTGAACATCACATTGATCTGAGACTCGATACCGAACTTGATCAGATAAAAGGAGATGAAAGTCAGAGGGTCAAAAGCATTATCACAAAAACAGGCGAAGAGATCGAATGTCAGCTTGTAGGACTTACTGTAGGAGTTAGACCGAATATTGATATAATAAGAAATACTGATATAGAAACTAATCGCGGAATTCTAGTAAATGAATTTCTCGAAACGAATATTGAAAATGTTTATGCTGCAGGTGACTGTGCTGAATTCCGTACCGCTTTTCCCAACAGAAAAAATATCGAACAGGTCTGGTACACCGGAAGAATGCATGCAGAAGCGATTGCTGAGACTGTCTGCGGGATTAGAACTGCTTACGATCCAGGCATCTGGTTTAACTCTGCCAAGTTTCTCGATATTGAATATCAGGTCTATGGTCTTGTGAATATGAAGGTCGAAGGTGAAAAAAATTTATACTGGGAATGTCATAAAGGAAATAAGTCAATCAGAATTGTCTATACAGATGAATGTGTAATAGGATTTAATTTAATGGGAATCAGATACAGACAAGAGGTTTGTGAAAAATGGATTAGAGAAAAATTTAGAATTGAAAAAGTTTTAGAAAATCTTGGTGAAGCTAATTTCGATCCGGAATTTTTCAGTCAGTATGAAAATGAACTGGTTCAGAAATTTAATTCTCAGCACCCGGGGAAAAATATTCTGATGAAAAGAAAACGAAAACTTTTTAATTCACTGTTCAATAATTCTGTACAATAAATTGAGAATACATGAATGAGCAATTAATAAATATCGAAAGTCCTCCTGAAGCAGACCATTCGGTTCTCAAAAAAACCGGACTTACTTTGTTCTCGATCGGTATGCTTTTTTTCCTGATAAGTTTTTCAAGCGTTACTGATTTCAGTCCCGTACTTTTTTTTATACTGGCAATTTTACTTCCATGTGTGGGTGCTTTAATTTTCTTTTTTGCGCAGCTAAAAGGAACTCTTCCCGGTGTAAGAAAAAACGGCATTCAGTTTTTGTCAGCTACTAACCGTGGAATGCTAGGATGGGTGACTGCAGTTTTTCTTACCGGCATGTACATTCTTATTTACTGGTTCCCTGAACTATTAGAAAACCTCATCAGAATTTTTGATCCGCTGAGCTACACTCTTAACGGTAATCCTGCCAATCAATGGTTCCTTTACGGGACTCTTTATACGCTGGCAGTTCTCGTGATGGGAGTCAGGATGATCATTCAAAACAGACATAATAAATATCAAATCATCAGAACTTTTTCAGTAATGTTTTTTCAACTGATATTGGCATATCTGATTCCAATGTTTATTCAAAATGGATTTTATTTTACTTACTTCTGGCCTCTTAAACCGGAATACCTCTTTCCGTCAAGTTACAGCTATCTTGTAAGTTCAGGCGGACTGGGGATGTTCATGTTTTTCTGGGCAGCAATGATGATCTTTATAGCTACACCTGTACTGACTTATTTTTATGGAAAAAGATGGTACTGCTCTTGGGTTTGCGGCTGCGGTGCGATGGCTGAAACACTCGGCGATCCTTACAGACAGAATTCCGATAAATCTCTCACAAGCTGGAAAATCGAAAGGTGGATGGTGCATTCTGTTTTGGTAATTATTACTGTGATTACGGCTATGCTCTGGATAGATAACGTAAATGAAAATTTTATACTCGGTGAATTTGTGCACAGCGCGAATAAGTGGTATGCATTTTTTATCGGTGCTATGTTTGCAGGAGTGATCGGAGTCGGATTCTATCCGCTGATGGGAAGCCGTGTATGGTGCAGATTCGGATGTCCGATGGCGGCTATATTAGGTATCTTTCAGAAATATTTTTCAAGATTCAGAATTACTGTCAACGGCGGTCAGTGCATCTCCTGCGGCAACTGTTCCACTTTCTGTGAAATGGGAATTGACGTAAAGTCTTATGCACAGCGCGGTCAGAATGTTATCAGGTCTTCATGCGTCGGATGCGGTGTCTGTTCGGAAGTCTGCCCGAGAGGCGTTCTGAGGTTAGAGAATGGTCCCGTCAAAGGAAGGTATGAACTTAACAAAGAATATTTAAGATAACTCTCAAAATTATATATGAATAAAATTTTTATAACATTAATATTTTTACTTTTGCTTTTAATTTCTTCATGTTCGGAAAAAGAAACAGTGCCGCGCGTTGAGCCGGTTGAAATTGATTTTGACTTTGTACCTGTAAATAACTTTTTTAAAAAATATGTGAAGGATGGAAAAGTTGATTATCAAAGTGTTAAAGATGATGATGCTTTAAGGGAGTTTATTAATCAGGTCAAAAATACTGAACCGTATAATATTCCCGAAGGAAATGAAAGATTTGCATTTTGGATCAACGCCTATAATGCTTTTACTATAAAGCTGATTACCGATCATTATCCTCTGAATTCAATTGTTGATATAGAAGAAGAGACAGGTGTAAATCCCTGGTCAATAAATTTTATTGAAATGGCGGGCGGTAGAAAGTTCAGCCTCGATGAGATTGAAAAAGAGATCATTATTCCTGATTACAAAGATCCTAGAATTCACTATGCACTTGTCTGCGCTGCGGAGAGCTGCCCTGAAATAATTCCCGAAGCTTACCTTCCGGAAAAACTTGATGCTCAGCTTGACCTTCAGGCAGCAATATTTCTCGATGATCAGGATAAAAATTATCTCGATAAAAAAGAAAATGCTTTATATCTTTCCACTATATATAAATGGTACGCAAGTGATTTTATTAAAAAAGATACAACAGTAACAAAACACATTCTGAAATATATTAACGAAGGTGACAAAAATTTTATTTTAGAAAATAATACAGACGACATAAATTATATTGATTACTCATGGAAACTTAATGATGCAAAAGAAAATAACTGATCCATTTGTTATAAACGGATTAAAAATTTTACTGGGCATAATTGTCGCCCTGAAGTTTTCGATCTCTTTTAATACCGGTCTCTTTGAAGATGAGGCGATCTACTGGAATTGGTCTCTGAATCCCGATCCGTCATATTCATTCACTACTCTTACAGGAATAAAGATCTTTACAATGATGCCCGGATTATTGAATGAATTCACAGTCAGAATGGCTGCGCTGCTTACCAACTTTGTGATCATATTTTTTTTTTACAAAACCGGTATGCTGCTCGGAGTTTCAGATAAGAAAATTCTGATTTCGATGGTCCTGTTATTCAGCATACCTTTCGTGACAATTTACACATCTTTCATTTCACCAGATTCGATGCTTTTAATGTTTTCAGTAATTTCAATTTATTTTGCATTAAGAGTTATTAAATCCGGAAGTATGACAGACTGGATACTCTGCGGTATTACGTTTGGATTTCTAATACTCAGTAAATATACGGGAGCTGTCTTCGTTCCTGCATTTGCAGTTTTTCTTTTTTTAAAGAGAAATGAAATTTCCGGAATTACTTTTTCTAAGATCATTGCTGCAGTCACTTCACATCTGATAATTATCTCGCCATTGATAATCTGGAATATTATTAACGAACCAGTCTGGCTTAACTATTATGTGAATACCGGTGCAGACGCTGTGTCTTCAGGCATAGGAGAAAATTTATGGAAATTCATTCTTTCACAGGCTGCAATTTTACTGCCTGTAGTTTTTCTTTTTATAATTTATATCACTTTAAAACAGATCAGTAAAAAAGATAAATCTGTTGAAGAAAAATATTTACTCTTTACCGGAATTTTTATCTTTTCAGTATTTGCAGTTCTTGCAATGACCGGTAAGCTGAAAGGCAACTGGGCGTTTACTGCATACATTCCTTTGGCAATATCTTTTCTTTTTATAAATTTTACAAATTTTAAAAAAAGAAATAAATTCATCACAGCCGTCTTTACTTTGATGATAATTATGAATTTGTTTTTACTTATCCTTTTGAATTTAAATTCAGACTCCATAAAAAACATTGCTGATAATAGATTCGGAAACTATATAAATGACACATTTCATGACTACTGGCCCGGACATAATGATCTTGCAGGCAACGATAAAAACTGGGAAGACCGCATTCTGAAAATGAAGCAATGGCAAAAAAATATCTCCGAGATCAGCAATGAAATAAATTTGATTGATATCGAATATGATTTCATAGCCAGCGATAATTTCAATCTCAGTCCGCTTTTGAAATTTTATATGAAAAAAGATAACGTATACCTCATCGGCGACCTGCGTTTCAAATATATTAATTCTGCCGAAGTTTTTGAAAACCTAAGTGGCAAAGATGCTGTGATAGTTACATACAAAGATTCTGATGTGAATTATATATACAACAGGTTTGAGGATGTAAAGGAAGTGAAGGACATAAAGTTTTCCATTTCAAAAGATTTGATACAGGAGTTCAGAATATTACAGTGCAGAAATTTCAAGCCCGAGTTTGTATCTGCGCATGAGTGAAATATATGTTATCATTCCCGCAATAAATGAAGAAGCCTCCATAGCAAAAGTTATAAATGACATTCCCGAAAATTTTGTAAAAGAAGTAGTAGTAATAGACAACGGCTCTGTGGATAATACAATCGAAACTGCCAGCAATGCCGGTGCTACTGTATTGACCGAACCGATTAAGGGTTACGGTGCTGCATGTCTGAAAGGAATGGATCATATTTTTGCAAAATGTAAAGATGATGATGTAATAGTTTTTATCGACGGAGATTATTCTGATTATCCGGAAGAGATGAAAAAAATTGCAGCTCCTGTTGCAAATGAAAATTATGACATGGTTATCGGTTCGCGCATACTCGGTAAAAAGCTCGGCATGACCGAAGAAGATTCACTTCTCCCGCAGGCGGAATTTGGGAACTGGCTTTCTACAGCGTTGATAAAATTATTCTGGAAATATGAATTCACAGACCTCGGTCCCTTCAGAGCCGTGAAAGTAAGTTCTTTAAAAAAAATGAAAATGGCAGATATGAACTACGGCTGGACGGTCGAGATGCAGATCAAAGCAGCAAAACTCAAAATGAAATGTACTGAAGTTCCTGTCAGATACCGCAAGCGAATCGGAAAATCAAAGGTCACTGGCACAGTCTCAGGCAGCGTCAAAGCAGGAGTGAAAATTCTATATACTATCTTTAAGTCTTGAAATTCGTAATTCGTAAATGACCAACTCATTACGTCATTAACTCAAGTTCCCTAAAATTTCTCATTCCCTCGTCCTCCCCCACATTTCATTCCCGCATGTTTTTAGCGAGAATACACCCGAAATTTATCCGTAATGTCTGAACCGGGATTTTCAGAATTAAAGGATTTCCATTTATTAATATCTGTAATTCGTAATTTGTAATTTGAAATTGATTCCCTCTACTCCTAACTTTGTAAAACAAATATAAACACACTTGATTTTTCTCAAAGACAAATACAATGTCCTCTGCCTGTTTTTATATTTAATATCGCTGTTGTCATTTTACTTCTTTGATATTTCAAAAGAGCACAAAGTGATCTTATATATAATTGTCTTTGGAGTAAACTTTGTGATGTACGTGATCTTGTATCTGAGGAACAGGGAAATTGAATTTGGGAAGGATGACGTAAAGTGGGTTTTGTTTGCTGCAATTGTATTGAAGCTGGTGCTGATAATGCATGAGCCGGTGACATCAGATGATTACTACCGTTACCTCTGGGACGGAAAAGTGCAGAGTGAAGGGACGGATCCGTTTTTGTATTCGCCGCTTGAACTTGCTGAAATACACGATGAAGTCATTTATCCAAACGTCTCTTTCCCCGAAATTAAAACCATCTATCCTCCTGTGTCTCAGATAATATTTTATGCTGGCTATCTCATTTCACCTCACAGCACGGCAGGTTTAAAAATTATATATCTGATATTTGATATTGGTATAATGCTTTTCCTTTTAGACTGTCTGAAAAAATTACATCTAAGATCATCTGCGATTATTCTTTATGCTTTCTCACCTCTCATAATTCTTGAGTTTTTTCTCAATGCACACATCGATATTGTATTGATTTTCTTTCTGTCAGGATGTATTTATTTTACAATTAATAAAAACATCCCGCTATCTCTACTATTCCTCGGTTTATCGATTTTGAGCAAAACGTATTCACTCATGTTTCTTCCAATATTGCTTCTTTATCTTTACAGATCAGAAATTTCTTTGATCAGGATATTGAAAAATATCTTATTCTTTTTTCTGCCGTTTTCTATTGTTTACATTTACAGAGAAGGCATTATGAATATTTTTCAGGTGATGGGAAATTACATGACTCACTGGTATTCAAATAATCTCATTTATAAAATAATTTTATTTTTGTCCGAACTCACAGGCTTTAACGATCACGCTGTCACAAGAAAGATCCTTCTTATACTTTCTGTCATATCATACTTTATTATAATTTTCTCGAAGTTCGAATTCGTAAAAAAGATCACATTCATTTTAATATTCTATTTTCTTTTTACACATACTGTGCACCCGTGGTATCTGTGTGTACTTGTAATGCTGCTGCCACTGTATTTAAGTTATACTTCCTTTTACTGGACAGGAATTATCGCGCTGACAAATCTCACTGTTTTCTATTATCTGAGTACAGGTGTATGGGAAGATGTTTTTCAGGTAATGTTGATTGAATATATCGGAGTAATGATCTTTATATTTATTGATTTTAAAAAAATTGCAAAGGATAGATTATTAACTCAAAATGAAATTATTATATGAAAAAAAATTCTAAAGAAGCTCTTATAATTTTTGCAAAAAATCCCGTACCGGGTAAAGTGAAAACAAGACTCGCTGCAGACCTTGGAGACGACAGAGCTTTTGAAATTTATCTCAAACTTCTTTACCGTGCATATGCCAATACAAAAAATTTAAGTTGTGATAAATTTTTGTTTCTTTCTGATAGTAAAGACGATGATCTCTTTGATGAAAATTTTATACAGTATTTACAAAAAGGAAATGACCTTGGTGAAAAAATGAAAAATGCTTTTGATGAAATTCTGAATTTGGGTTATGAAAAGATTTTAATAACTGGAACTGACTGTCCTGACCTTGATGAAAATATTTTGACAGATGCTTTTGAAAAACTTATCGAATTTGATTTTATACTGGGACCTGCAAATGACGGTGGTTACTACCTTCTCGGAATGAAAAGTTCTGCAGATGAATTGTTTGAAGATATTGAATGGAGTACTGAAAAAGTTTTGTCAGAGACCATTAAAAAAATTATCACAGATAACAAAAGTTATTTTCTTTTGAGAGAATTAATTGATGTAGATAATATTTCTGATCTTGACAGATCTGATTTATAGTAAACCATCCTCACTCGAGACTGTCTCAAAACATCTGTTCTTACCACTAAGACTCCATGACACAAAGGAAAAAAGTTAAAAAATATTAATCTTTGTGACTTAGTGTCTTTGTGGTGAAATTATTTAACTGTTATTAGACAGACTCACTCGCTGGGAGGGCTGGAGCAATGCCATTAATTTTAGGGATTTTTTATTTATAATTTGATTAATATAAAGTTTTAATTTAAAAGTTCAGACTCCTCCTTTTTTCAAAGGGGAGGCTGGGAGGGGTTTGCTGATAGCGACGATACTTCGCCCTTAACTTAATTGCATTGAGGGCTGGGTGAGGTGAATTCTAAAAAAACGCCTTTATTTCAGCACGTCCCGTATGAATGATATTCCTGTTACTTTCTGCTCTTCCGTCATAATTAAATGTTGCCTGCAGATTTTTACTAATGCTGTAATCAAATAAAAGTCTCCATAAAATACTGTTGCCAACAGGTTTTCCGTTTGTGAGTTCATATGGATAAATTGCATCAGGATTGTTAATACTTATATTATCCCTTTGTATCTCTGCCCTGACTCTCCCTGATAATGTAAATGAATAAATTATCCTGAAGAGAATTGTATTTATATCAGCCTGGGTAGGAATCGTCGGATAGTAATCAAGTGCAGATGCAAAATTAAGCTGAAAGCCGCTCTCTATTTCGGGAATCGGCATATATGAAAAATCTCCAGAGATACCTTCTGATTTTATATTTCTGTTGCGGACAGAATTTAATGGCGCATCGTTTCTGTCCACTCTGTTTGTGTATTCAAAAAATGTTGTAATATCAGTGGTCAGTCCGAGTTTGAGTTTTACAAGTTTTTGAATTCCAAAAAATCTTTCATTACCGCCGACGAATTGATTCATTGTCTGCTGCTGTATGTATCTGAGCTTTAATGAATATGCAGTATTGTATTCAAAAAAGTTAATGTCCTGCTGGAAAATGTTCGTGCCGAATAAAGTATTGGAATCATTTTGAAAAGTACTGAAATTCAAAAAATAAATGTCGTCTGTATCAGGATTCTTACTGTTCTCTTCAATTCGGACATAACTTTCAGTTGTAAAATTTCTAATTACTTCTGAAAGAAAATCATTTCCCGAAATATTAAAATATCTTGCAGGCTTTAATGTAATTCTTGCAGAAGTATTCAGGACTGTAACCGGAAATAATTCAGCAGTCGGCTGATTGATCCGTATATAATTACCATCATCAAAATTTGTCAACTGAAATTCATTTTCTTCCTTAAGACCGTTGGCATTCAGATCACCAATATAAATGTAATTACCTTCTCCCACTCTAACTTCGACAAACACTCTTTCAGTCTTAGCTTCCCGCTCGCTTGAAGTATTATATAAAAGATCTGTAAGGAAAAAACCGTCCAGCGGATCTAATCTCGTCTGCCAGTTTACCAACAAAGAATTGTTATTTGTATTTATGTCAGAAATGAATTCGTCAGTATATTCTTTTTTGCGGAATGACAACTCGAGAAAAGTCGAAAACCATTGAACTCCGCCGTATCTCAATCCATAAGTCTGAGTGAATGTTTCGGATTCTTCCTGTATAATACCGTTTATCGGCTGATTGTCCAGTCTGAATTTGAATGCTGTATAAAAATTAAGATCAAGGAGATTGTTTATAGTAAAGTTTGGGATCACTTCATAAAAAGAAAAACTTCCCGTTAGCAGACTGTCTCCCAATTGCCCCGGCACTATATTTTTTCTGTTCTCCTGATGGAAATCTAATTTCAGCTCAAGATTTGGACTGTCAAATGAAAAATCACCCAGATACTTTTTATAACCTGCACTGCCTGTCTGCCTCAGCCAAACACTGTTTGTATTTATGTAAGAATTATCTGTAGTAATGTATTCTACATTATAAAAAAGGTCCGGAATTTTTTTTGTATCGTCGCTCATTACAAATTCTCCCGAAGTCCTGAGTGAATTAAATCCGTCACCTCTTAAAAGCTGTCCGAACTGTGCATTGAATTTTACAAAATTAACAGGAGCTATAAAAAGTGATGCCTCTCTCAGATCTTCTGTGAGTTTATTCGAATCCTGAATGTCATACTGTCTGTAAAATTCAACGGGGTTATATCTTTCTAATGGTACAAATAATTTATTTACTATTTTACTTTTCAGTTTCAATTCTAATGCGTTGATCTTTGTGCCAAGAAAATTGAAATTCTGTTTGCTCAATCCTATTGTTCCAAACAATGCCACCCCTACATTATTGTTGTCATCTTTCTCCGAAAATTTGTTGGCATCAAATGTAGAGAATGCCGACTCAAGATTCATAGTAAATTCTCTTTGAGGTGATGATTCATAATTTAAATTTATGTCAGCGATCTGATATGAATTTGGCAAAGGTATGAACACTACCGTATCAAAACTTCCCTGTGAAATCCCGTTAAATGTATATTGCAGTGAACTGTTCTGAATGTAATTTCCCTTTGCCTGCCCTACAAAAGAAAATGCAACCTGATACAGAGCATTTGAATCATTTGGTAAATATTTATAATAAACTATTGTCTCAGTATTTATAAGTGTATCTGATTTTACATAAAGACCTAAACCAATACCGGCACTGTCCCTCCCAACAAATTGAACACCCGATACTACAGCATTTAATCTGTTGTCACCTGCCTGTGATAGAATTTCTTTATCAGTTTCCGTAAGTGAAAAATCAATCGGTTTATCTTCATTGTCATCTTCATTCACATAAGAAAAACCGATCTTTAATTTATTGCTTAGAAGATTCAGATTGTTTGCTCCTGAAATAAGTGTCCGTGTATATTCTCTGTCTGTATATTCAAAATCAACTATGATTCTTGATGCGACTGTAATGATCCTGTTGTTTGTAAATGTAATTGTCCCGATCCCGTAATCAATAGTATAATCTGCTTGTTCACCCCGCAGCATCTGAATCCCGTCGAGATACACAGATTCCGTTCCGGATAATACAAGTATGTTAAGTTCATTGTCCCGTCCGATCAGATAATACGGTCCCTGTATCCCGTCCGTGCCGTTGAATGCATTGGTATTATATTTTCCTCTCTGCACAGCACCTGCCAACATCAGATCTCCCAGACCGTTTCCATAAGAGCCGAATCCTTTTGCGCCTTGTATCTTCCTTGAAAAATTTGTGAACTGTGTATTTACAAAATCAATTTTAATATCTCCGATCGTTCCTGTAAAATCCTGTCCTTTAAGCTCGATGAAAACATTATCAAGCTCTTGTAGCTTTTGTGTATTTCCTTCCGGTTGAATGGGTGTTGTTTCATCTGTCAGAGCAGCATTGATCTCCAGGTCGTCTGTAAGTTTTCCGTTAAGCTGAAGACGAAATCCTGAATTCAATGATAGGTCTCTGTTCGAACCTAACGTAACTCCTCTGAATAAACTTCCCGATTTCTGTAGATCCGTCCCTTCAAATAAACTTCCCATGAAATCTTTATTCTGAGTTGCGATCATTACGGAATCACCTGTGATGGTATCAAGCTCCGTGATGATTTCAAAGTTAGAATACTCTTCTTTAATGTCATAAGGAAATACATCATAATCCGTACGCAGATTATATATCTGAAAAGTATCAAGCTCATATTTACTGAAGAGATCTTTGCTTAAAGTAATAATGCCCTGCCGCTGATCTAGCTTATAATCACTGACTGGAGTCAGAATTTTATTTTGTAATGTAAGAATTTCTGAAAATGGTATTATGAATTTTTCGGGAAGAGTAACAAGCGTGTCTCTGTTTCCAATCTGTGTTGTAATAGATTTATAATTTGGATTCTGCTGAGCATACAGACCCGATGTGATTAAAAGAAGCGGAATGAGAATTATAAATTTTTTGATTACCATTACTCTGTTTTTGTCAACTGCTTTTTCTTTGTAAATGATATTTACTTACATAAAAGTAATTACGCTTTTTGAAAAACAGTTTTTCAGATTTAAATTATTTACACTGTTAAATTAATAAACGTATAATCAAAAATTTATTAAATTAAAAAATTTATATTTATTGTGTTTTGCAAAATTAATACATGCCGCTATCATCAGTGTCTCCGAGATTTGTACCGGGACCTGCTTCAGACGCAGTTATCATAAGCGATACGGAGTTTGATCTGAACCCTTCATCCTCATACTGAATTTCTATTGGTATATTTTCAATCAGTTTTACACTAGTTCCGGGAGTGGTCGTAACTTTTGAATATTCAAAACTTAGTCCGCCAAAAATTGATTTCTTTACCTTTCCTAATTCTCCGGACATACCCGAAGATACTGAATATGATGAAAGTCCTCCAAGGCATACATCCTGCACAGGTCCGTTATCTATCGAAAGTCCAAAGCATTTTTTCTTAAATATTACATATAAGAAAAATAAAATTAAGCCAAGTAAAAGTGCGATCAAACCAATAAGTACAAATAATCTCCATGGACCGTATTTCATTCTTATCTCTAATGGAATCTTTGTTATGATCTTTTTATCTTTTAATACAGGCTGAAATATTTCAGGCACAGACTGCAAAGCAAAAAGTTCTCTGAATCTGTTCACATAACTTTCATCAAGTAAAATATCGACCTGTGAAACTTCTAATATCAGATCACCGCCAATAGTAAAATCTTCTTTAAAAATTGTATTGAATGAAAAATTCGGAGTGATCTCGGGCAGATTAAATATTACGGAAAATCCTGTTACCTCTCCCTCAGGTGTGACGTTGCTTACTGTAGAGGGAGAGATAGTTTGCGTGCCGAGTGACTTTACGGAATAGTCTGATGATGTGAAATTATCCAGCCCTACACTGAGTTTGGCACTTTTTATAATGTAAGGATATAAATTTGATTTCAGTGTCAGGTCGCTGAATGTCTCCTGAACTTTCTCGCCTTCTTCAAATCCTTTACCCAGAAGTGACGATCCGTCAAAATAAATTTTTCCGTCAGTGATCTTACTCTGCGTTACCTGAGGTCTGAGTACTATCGTTCCAATGTCGAGAGGTTTTAATGTAATAGCTTTTTCTTTAATGCCCGCACCTCTCAGAATTGTATCATAACTTTCCAGCTCAGACTGTGACAGACGTGACTTAGAATAAACTATACCATACACTACATACCCTTTTACAGCATCACCTTCAAATTCAGCTTTCTCAGGGATCGGGTATAATAGTATCTTTTGTATATTTGCATCTGACCTGAGCTTTTTATAAAACTCAAGTGTGTTGGAATAAGAAGAATCGCCGCTTCCGCTGTTATCATTTATATTATCTGTGATCAGCCATATCACTGCAGAATTTCCTTCTACTGCTGCGATACCTTTATCAAGTGCCTCTATCAGATCAGTAGTACCGGTGAGATTATCATTACCTCTCATAGGAATGAATTTCATAAATATTTTATCCATTAACATCTCATCAGCACTGCCGTTGTAAAGCATTTTTGGAGAATTGATCGCCCTCTTCTGATCCGTCTTTGTAAACAGAAATATTCCCGTTTTGTCACTTCCTTTTGCGGAATTTTTTATGAGTGCTTTACTGAACAGTTTAAAATTACTCTGAGGACTGTTGTAGTATGGCAGCATGCTTCCGGAATTGTCAAATAAAAATATGAACTGATTCCCTGTCTGAGGAACTGCATCAGATGCAGCTGCAATAATTATTAAAAATAAAAATTTTTTAAAATTACTTCTTATAAATTTCCTGACTTTGTTCATTTATCAGATATGTATGTTTAATTTATCATTAGTAAAAGATTCTACAATGCCCCGACGCGTCAGAATAAAAATTTCATTTTCTGAAATTACTGCCGATACTATGAATTCTGTTTCATTCAGTCTGTCAGAAGATATAACGTATCCTTCAGCTTCCTGAAACCTGTTTAGATTACTGAATACAATTTTATTGTTCTTTGAAATTACCATTACGTTTCGGCTGATACACTCAATCCTGTTCTCATATTCGTCTTCAAATTCATATATTTTCAAACCTGTTGACTTGAATAATTTCCAGCCCTCCATCGTTCCCATAAAAACATTATCACCAAATCCCCCGAGTGAATTTATATAGCTGTTTTTAATTCCCGTACTTTTAAATATATTTTCCCTTAAAGGCAGATCCAGATAATATAATTCATAACTTATAGTTGTAATATATAATCTGTTACCCGAAGAAAAAAGAAAAGAATTTTCATCCGCCGGTATATTTATATCCGATACCTCACCTGTCATTTTATCTATGTCAAAAACAAACAACTTTGAATCTACAAGTAAGAATGCATTTTTACCTGAAATGCAGATCCTGTCGCTGATAGAATTTCTTACGCTGATCCTGTACCGGAAAATTTCTTCAGGTGAATTGATATCTATTATTACCAGTTCCGCTGTACCTTCTGTTTTAAAATATTCTGTAAATAGAATTTTATTTCCGCGTCTGTTCAGATTACTCCAGATAAAAGTATCATCAACGGTGCTGTAAATCTCTTCCGCATCAAATTTCTTTTCGCCTGTTCCGGCATATTTGAAAATCTTCCTGACCGAATTGAGATATACAACATTAGAAATAACAAGTCCAGTCTTTTCAAATGACTGCTCGTGCATGTGAATCTTAAATTCCACATAACCTGTGAATCTGTCTGCAAAATACACATGTCCTGTATATGAACTCAGTATAAGATAACGGTTATTAAAAAGTACAGAATTAAAAAACTCGTCCTTAAGATTTATTCTGAATGACTGGCTGAATCCTTTTTCTATACCTTCCGGGAAATTCAGATTGCTTTCAAAAAAATTATTATGACCGTTTGTCCCTTTGTAGCAGCAGTCAATACTTTTTCTTAAAATCTTATCTTCATAAGTCTCTTCAATATTCTCAATCTCAATTTTATTTATTTCATCGCTGAGATCTATTTCGATCCTTTCATTTTCCTGTCCGGTGGATTCAGATTTTTTATCTCCGGAACTCAACTTTCCGGATTTATCTTTTTCACTTTTAGATTCATCGTCAAATTCAATTATAATGCGTTCGGACATTTACTGCTGATATTTATTTTTAATTATTTTAATCCTGCTGCCGTTCATAATTATCTCTCCCGAGCCGGCTCTTTTAAGTCTGTCGTTGATAGCAACCCCAATTCCTGAATTTTCCACTTCTTTATACAAAAGCATTTCATATCCCGCATCATCAAGCTCTCTCAGATCAGAAAAAAGATTGAAAGCAATTTCCTTATTTCCTGAATATTTACTAAAATTTAAAACTCCTGTTTTCTGTTTTGTGATATCAGAAACTCTGTTAGGAAAATCACATTTATATAACGCTGTTGATGGTGCATAGTGACTGCTTAGCATTCCGGGAGATACCTTCTTTTCGGAATTAATGTCTGTTCCGATGACAGAATTCCTTCCTGTGATTTTTTCAATTTCATTCTGCGTTACAAAACCGTGTCTCAGAATCTTAATTTCGCCGTTTAAAAAACTTATTACAGTGGATTCAATTCCAATATCACATTTCCCGCCGTCTAAAATGAGATCGATCTTACCGTCCATTTCTTTTAATACCTCTTCAGCAGTTGTTGGTGAGATCTTTCCTGACCTGTTGGCAGAAGGAGCAGCTATTGGTAGTTTAGAATCCTTAAGTACTTCACGGAATAACTTATGTGAAGGAATTCTCAGACCCACGCTGTCATTTCCCGCTGTCGCAATATCCGGAATTATTTTATTTTTTCTTAGTACAAAAGTAATTGGACCAGGGGAAAAATTTTCTGCAAGGTCATATACAATATCCGGAATTTCAGTACTGTATTTTTTCATTTCCCCGGCATCATGAATATGAACAATGACAGGATTAAATGCCGGTCTGTCTTTGGTTTCAAAAATGTTTAATACAGCTTCTTCATTCAATGCATTTGCCCCGAGTCCGTAAACTGTCTCTGTCGGCAGTGCTGTAACTTTCCCTTTCATAATTTCAGAAACAGCTTCGGAAATATCCGTAGTAATTTTTGTCATACCATATTTCCCGCATACATTGCTTCTTCAAGACGTCTCACTCTTTTTCTCAGATCAAGACTTTTGTAGATCAGTTGAAATATAACAGCAAAGCAAAGTATCATAATTGACAAAATTCCTAATGAGATTCTGTACATTAATATGAACATATTCAGAACCGGCGTGTAGACTGCATTCTCCAGCATTTTACTCTCTTCTTTTGCATACTTACTTTCATCAATTTTATCAGAAGAGAAAAAATTTCTGATCTTGTCGATCTGAAGTTCGATCTGTTTGGATTTATAGATCAGATCGTCGATCTTATCATCTACTGACTGAATGTAAGCTTTTCGGAATCCAGTCTTCTCAATGGTTTTTTCTGATACGGTTTCAAATAATGGGCGGGAAATATTTCCACCCAACAGAGCTAAAATAAAAAATGCCAGACTCAGCAAGTAAAATCCTGTATATAAAAATTTCATCTGACAAAATAACTTTTATTGTAAAAAAAATATATGTGATAATGAATTATCAGGTTTTAAAGTAATCTTGTATATCCGTCAGTATAGAAAAAAAAATCTGAATTTCAGATAATCAGAAATTCCTTAATATTTATTTCTATTTGTTATTTTTCTTATCGGAATTTTTATATACGTTGCGCTTTCTCGGAGGTGTATGCTGCTGATTGTTCATTGGGTAAGTATAGTTTGCAGTTGTTTTTTTTCCAATCATTCTCTCCAGTTCGCTGAGCTTGTTTCTTATTTCCTTTATTAATTTTACAGCATCGGAATTTTCCTGTATGTTCATTTTTAAATTTGGTTTGTATGAGTTAATTAATTTAATCTGAATTTTTATAAATTATAACTTATTAATTTAAGAATTTTTTTAATGTAAACTTTTAGAGATTGATGTGAATGGCTTTATAATTGGATTTATTATAGAGGCAAAGTATGTTAATCTGTACCGTAAATGTTAATCCAATAATTAAATTCTGAATATGAAACTTGAATTAATAAATCTTTTAAGTGAAATAGATTCAAGATTTTCCGGACCAAAATCACGAAGACTTTTTGAAATGATCTCAGGAAAAAGAGAAGTTGATTATAACGAGATTGAGAGATATTTAAATTATTTAAAAAATCTTGGAGGTGATGAAAATGATAAGCTGATCCAAAAAAATCAACAGGATGCTGCAGATTTTCTCGAACAGTTTTTAGAACACAGAAAATTAATGAAGGTCTGATCTTTTAAAATTTGTCTTAGTTTAAATTTTTAAATATCTAAGGACGAATTTTATCTTTATTTACAGATCATTATTGAATCTGAAGTAAATAATCTAAACATTTTTCATTTACTTCAAACTATTAACTGCTAACTTCAAACTATTAACTATTAACTATTAACTATTAACTATTAACTATTAACTATTAACT
>DAORRV010000006.1:0-19190 GCA_035443185.1 Ignavibacteria bacterium
TTTATATTTTACAAAAAAAGTAAACTTAAGATATGGAGCAGTTTAAAAATGACAAATAAAACAGATATAATCAGATCAGCAGCATTAAGCGGCGGTGGTGACAAAGGTGCTTATACAGTAGGTGTATTAAAGAAATTATATGAATCAGGTTATAGATATGATCATATTGCCGGGACTTCAACCGGTGCATTAATTGCGCCTCTGCTGGCAACAGGTCAATTAGGACTTCTTGAACATATTTATACATCGGTTGAATTTAAAGATATTTTAAGTAAGCATGACTGGGCATTAAGAATACTTTCCGAAGGTGCTTATTATGATGTAACTCCACTAAGAAACCTTGTCAGAAAACATATTACAAATGAAGTTTATGATCAACTTATAAGCCCAGGCACTCCTGATATTTATCTGGCGGCAGTTTGTATGAATAATAAAGCTCTGGTATATTTTACTACATCGAAAAATTTGAAGAGCTCTACGAAGTACGATGTAATAAGAATAAGAGATAAGTCAGAACTAATAAAAGGTATAATGGCAAGTTCTGTTCAACCAATGATAATGCCGGCTGAACATCATAACGGTCAAGCTTATGCTGACGGTGGAATTAAAGAATTCACTCCCATTGATGTATTAATAGATCAGAGCTCTGACCACATAACAGCAATTGTTACAACTCCCGAAAATAGCAGATATTATCAAGCCGGTAACTTTAAAGATCCTGTTGATGTAGCGAAAAAAACTATTGAAATACTGACAGAGGAAATTGCAATCAACGATTTGAAAGGTGCTGAGACAGTTAACAAAGGAATTAAATATAGTATCAGCATTAAAGAAAGACTTGAAAGAGCCGGAGTGGCTAACGAAATAATTCTTTCGGCACTTACGTCTGAACATGACCCGTTCTGGGGGAAAAGACTTATAGACTTCAAGATTATCCGACCTTTGGAATGGTTAAGTGATGGATTAACATTCGATAATAAACAAATGAAAAGAATGTTTGAAATTGGATATGCAACTAAAGTATAAATACCAAATAGCAGTTGCATATATTTGAGCCTATATTAGCATCTCATTAAGTTTGAGTCATTGTTGGAGTTCCAATAAGATTGATGAATTCAGACTGCAGTATAAATTTGAAATTACATAAAACTTTTTTGGTCTCTAAAAACATAGCCATTCACCGTTTGTACTATTGATCTCAGCTTGTTGGTGGCTTGAAAGTTTGCGTCATTGATTTATTAAACTGTTCAGTACATTATGCAAACTTTAAAGAACGCCTATAAGGGCATTAATCCCCGTATTAGTCAAAAGCTTAAATAAGATACAATTTTAATTTAAAGTTTAATCAAACATACTTTTAGAAAACCAACAACGGTTCAATGCTATTGTAAATTTAAGACTTTCTATTTACACGTATAGCCACCATCAATAACCAATTCACTTCCGGTAACAAATTTTGATTCATCTGACACAAGATAAAGTATTCCAAAAGCTATATCTATTGATTCACCAACATGTCCTATCGGATGAAGGCTATCAAGATCTTTTCGGAATCCCGGAACATTTTCACCTAATTTTTCAACCAACGGTGTCCAGATAAAGCCAGGATGTACAGAATTCACTCTTATATTATCTTTTGCATAAATTAATGCATCATTTTTTGACATTAATCTGACTGCACCTTTTGAAGCATGGTATGTTGGAATATCTCCGGCACCGATTATTCCATATATTGAAGAAAGATTTACAATGCTTCCGCTTCCGGATTTTTTCATGAGGGGAATTGCATGTTTCGTACAAAAGAATACTCCTTTTACATTCACATTCATAACTGCATCCCATTCATTTTCTGTTAACTCATGGGTTGGTTTATCGGCTCCTGCTATTCCTGCATTATTTACAGTTGCATCAAGTTTACCAAATTTTTTGACTACTTCTGAATAAACTTTTTCAACCTCTTTTTCATCTGCTACATTCAGATGCCAGAAAGAAGCTGATCCGCCTGACTGTGTAATTTCATCAGCTAACTCCTGACCTTCTTTATCAAGTAAATCTGTTACTGCAACTTTCGCACCTTCTTTTGCAAGCAAAATGCAAGTTTCCCGTCCTATACCTAATGCACCACCGGTTACGATAACAACTTTGTTTTCAACTCTTTTCATGATTTTAATATTTTTTTAGTTAATTAAATTTATGTTTTATATTTGTATAAAAATATCCAACAGTTTGGAAATTACCACTATTGCTTTCAGGTCAATTTTGTTTAATTTTAGTTTGCCAATTCCAACAATAAATTTACTTGCCGGTCGTAATATTGATCTCAGCTTGTTGGATGTCCAATAGAACACTCTGTCATGACAGATCGGATTCTGAGATTGCTACTTTGCTTAATACTTCAAAAGTCATTTCCGCCAAGTGATTAAAATTTTATATTTGTTATTTAAAATTTATTATTGTTTCAAATCTTATAACTATTCAACACCTTCATATAGTTTGCTCTTTCAAAAGCTGCCGGCTGGCTCACAGATCTGTAATCCATGCTGCCCTGCATCTGCTCAATGGATTCATATTCTTTATCTTCCATCCATATCTTCAGATCATCGAGAATTTCAGTTGCTCTGTGAATACCATTCTTTAATAATTCAGAACAGACCATTGCAACATCACCTCCGACCATCATGACTTTCAAAACATCTGTGTGAGTGTGAATACCGCTCGTTGCTGCAAGGGAAGCTTTGATATTTCCATGAAGAACAGCTATCCATCTCAGAGGCAATCTTAACTCCCATTGATTACTCAGCTCAATATTCGGAAATACATCAAGAGTTTCCAGATCGATATCCGGCTGATAAAATCTGTTGAAAAGTACCAATGCATCAGCACCTGCATTATCTATTTTCTTTGCCATGTTTGCCATTGCAGAGAAATAAGGACTGAGCTTTACGGCCACAGGAATTTTTACTACTGTCTTTATAGCTGTAACAATTTCGACATACATATCTTCCACAACTGTACTATCCTTTTCAAAATCTGTCGGAATGTAAAAAATATTTAATTCTATCGCATCCGCACCTGCCTGTTCGATCTGCTTTGCATAATTTATCCAGCCGCCGTTACTGACTCCGTTCAGACTTCCGATCACAGGAATTTCCAGAGAGTTTTTTAATCTGTTTATATGCTCAAGATATTCAGAAGGTCCAAGATTGAATTCAGTGATCTCGGGAAAATATGTAAGTGCTTCAGCATAACTTTCAGCATTGGTAGTAAGGTAATGATCAAGTTCACCCGCATCATGTGTAAGCTGCTCTTCAAATAAAGAGTGGCAGACTATTGCAGACAGTCCGGCATCTTCACAATTCTTTGCACTGTCAAGTGTTTTGGACAGCGGAGATGCTGATGCGACTAGCGGGTTTTTTAATTTCATGCCCATGTATATTGTTGAAAGATCCATTTTATAAGAATTAAAAATTAAAAATTAAAAATTAAAATTATTTTAATTAGTTATTGAATTACTTTCTTTTGATTCAGAATTTGATTTTGTTTCAGGTTCTGAATTTGGTTTTGATTCTGCAAGTCTTTTGTAAATATCAAATCTCTTTTTTACATCTTCCTGTGCAAGTTTCATTAATTTCTTTGCCTGCAAGGGATCAGACTTTGTAAGCATTTTATATCGTGCCTGTGCATAAGCATATTCTTCAAGCTTGATAACAGGTTCACCGGAATCCAGTCTGAATGGATTTTTATTTTCATCAATAAGACGCGGATCATATCTGAACAGCGGCCAGTAACCGCTTTTGACAGCATTCTTCTGATGATCAATAGCTTTTTCCATATTTATTCCATGTGCTATACAATGTGAATATGCAATTATCAGAGAAGGTCCGTCGTAAGATTCTGCTTCCAGAAATGCTCTTAAAGTGTGAGTATCATTTGCACCCATTGCAACCTTTGCAACATAGACGCTTCCGTAATTTATTGCCATCATTGCAAGATCTTTTTTCGGAGTCAGCTTGCCGGATGTAGCAAACTTTGCAACTGCTCCAAGCCCTGTAGCTTTTGACATCTGTCCACCGGTGTTTGAGTAAACTTCAGTATCAAGTACAAGTATATTTACATTTTTTCCCGATGCAATAACATGGTCCAGTCCGCCAAATCCAATATCATATGCCCAGCCGTCACCGCCGATTATCCAGACAGATCTTTTTACAAGATAGTCTGCAATTGACAGAAGTTCTTCAGCATCAGGAGTATTCATCACTTTCAATTTATTATTCAATTCTTCAACTCTTTTTCTCTGTTCATAAATACCCGGCTCGTCTGATTGATCTGCATTTAAAATTTCGTTAACTAAATTATCACCAATATTTTCTCTAAGTCTTAAAAGTAATTCCCCGGCGTATTCATTATGTTTATCAGCAGAGATTCTCATACCCAGACCAAACTCTGCATTATCCTCAAAAAGAGAATTTGACCATGCAGGTCCTCTGCCATCACTATTCTTAGTCCATGGTGTAGTTGGAAGATTACCTCCATAGATCGATGAACAGCCGGTAGCATTTGCAATCACTGCTCTGTCTCCATAAAGCTGTGAAACGAGTTTAACGTAAGGTGTCTCACCGCAGCCGGTACATGCGCCGGAGAATTCAAACAGCGGTTGAAAGAGCTGACTGCTTTTTACAAGTCCTGTGTTGACAACAGTTCTGTCAAATTCCGGAATTGACAGAAAGTGTTCCCAGTTTTTGGATTCCTGTTCTTTTAATGGAAGCTGCGGCTCCATGTTCAGTGCTTTGAGTCGAACCTGTGTTTTATTTTTCACCGGACAAATTTCAAAACATAATGTACATCCGGTACAGTCTTCGGGAGCTACCTGTATTGTATAAACTTTGTCCACACCAAATTCTTTTCCTTTTGCAGGCATGTGTTTAAAAGTAGGCGGAGCATCTTTTAAATATTTTTCATCATAACTTTTAATTCTGATACAAGCGTGAGGGCAGATCATTGCACACTTGCCGCACTGAATACAAATACTTTCATCCCAGACGGGGATCTGATGAGCAATATTTCTTTTTTCCCACTGAGCAGTGCCGGTAGGGAAGGTCCCGTCAACAGGCATCTCGCTTACTTTTATATCATCACCCATTCCTTCAATAATTTTCCCTAAAACATTTCTTACATAATCAGGTGCTTTTGAGGATACAGTATCCTTGATCTGAATTTCTCCCGGCTTTTTATCTGTGATATCAACTTTAAAAAGATTTTCCAGAGTCTTATCTACTGCTTCAAAATTTTTATTAATGATCTCATCACCTTTGGATAAATAAGTTTTCTTTATAGAATTTTTTATATGCTGAATAGCTTCATCTTTTGGAAGTACTCCTGAGATAGCAAAGAAACATGTTTGCATGATCGTATTAATTCTCAAACCCATGCCTGTATCACCTGCAACTTTGAAAGCATCAATAATATAAAAATTTAGTTTTTTATCAATGATCTGCTGTCCAATCTTTGCAGGGAGTTTATCAAAAATTTCATCTTTGTTATAAACTGTATTAAGTAGAAATGTACCGCCTGGTTTTATATCTTTTAGCATATCAAATTTTTCCATTAATGAAAAAAGATGACAGCCGATAAAGTCAGGTGACTCTATCAGATATGCAGATTTGATCTGCTCTTTACCAAATCTCAGATGTGAGACTGTAGTCGAACCTGATTTTTTTGAATCATAAACAAAATACCCCTGTGCAAAATTATCAGTCTCTTCTCCGATTATTTTTATGGAATTTTTATTTGCACCGACAGTTCCGTCTGACCCGAGTCCAAAAAACATTGCACCAAACTGTTTATCACTCTCAGTTTTAAAATTTTTATCAAAGTCCAGACTTGTAAAAGTAACATCGTCATTAATACCTACTGTGAAATGATTTTTAGGATCATCTTTTTTCATTTCATCAAAAACTGCTTTTATCATAGCCGGTGTAAATTCTTTTGAAGACAATCCGTATCTGCCTCCGGTCACATAAGGCATTTTCTCAAATGGATTATTTTTATTGTTCATTGATTCATTCAAAGCTGCTATCACATCTAAATACAATGGCTCTCCAATACTGCCCGGCTCTTTAGTTCTGTCGAGAACTGAAATATATTTTACTGTATGCGGAATATTTTTTACAAAATCATTCAGAGCAAAAGGACGATATAGTCTTACTTTAAGTAGACCGATCTTTTCGTCAGGATTTTTAGAAAGCTCATCTATAGTTTCTTCTACAGTCCCGCAGCCCGATCCCATCATAATAATTATTCTGTCTGCTTCAGGTGATCCGTAATATTCGAATAGATCATACTGTCTTCCTGTGATCTCAAAAAATTTATCCATGGCATTTTTCATTACAGCGGGAAATTCATTATAATATTTATTTACAGTTTCCCTTCCCTGAAAATATACATCAGGATTTTGAGCAGTGCCTCTGATAAAAGGATTGTTTGGATTGAGTGCTCTGCTTCTATGCAGTTTGACAAACTTATCATCAATCATTTCTCGGATATCTTCAACGTTAAGCTGTTCAATTTTCATGACTTCATGCGAGGTTCTGAATCCGTCAAAAAAATGAATGATCGGAATTCCTGATTCGAGAGTTGCTTTTTGTGAGATCAATGCAAAGTCCATTACTTCCTGAACATTATTGGAGCAAAGCATAGCAAATCCTGTTTGTCTGACAGCCATCACATCAGAGTGATCTCCAAAAATTGAAAGTGCCTGAGCAGAAAGAGACCGTGCAGTAACATGAAAAACAGTCGGTGTTAATTCACCTGCGATCTTATACATATTAGGGATCATAAGCAGTAGACCTTGTGAAGCTGTGAAAGTAGTTGTCAGCGATCCGGTCTGAAGTGCTCCATGGACTGTTCCTGCAGCACCGCCTTCACTTTGCATTTCGATTACCATTGGGACAGTTCCCCAGATATTTTTTTGTCCGGCGGCTGACCAGGCGTCTGATAATTCTCCCATTGGCGATGAAGGTGTGATAGGATAAATAGCAATTACTTCATTTACTTTGTGTGCAACATATGCAGCTGCATCGTTTCCGTCAATTGTTACTTTTTTTCTTTTCATTAAGATTTTTAAAAATTTCTGAAGTGAATTCTGTTCATTTGGAAAATTTTTCAAAGTAATATATAATTATGAAATATAGATTAGTATGATTAATATCATTAAATCTGAATTGATTAATGCGGTGAATGTAATTCAAAAAAATGTTAATTTTATAAAAAATCAAAACAGATTTACAAATCATTTACGAATATTTAAATTGAAAACAGAAGAAGCGATTTTAGAAAGGGAGAGTGTTGTTGTAAGATTTTCCGGAGATTCGGGAGACGGTATGCAGCTTACAGGGACACAGTTCACAGATACTACTGCATTTCTAGGAAGAGACATAAGTACATTCCCGGAATTTCCGGCGGAGATAAGAGCACCGGCTGGTACGCTTGCCGGAGTTTCAGGATTTCAGGTGCATTTCGGAAGTAAGGAAATTTTTACAGCGGGAGATGAATATGATGTGCTCGTTGCAATGAATGCTGCAGCTTTAAAATCTGATCTGGGTAACCTAAAAAAAGGCGGAATAATAATAACCAATGAGGCAGGTTTTGATGCAAAGAATTTAAGACTTGCTGAATATTCTGACGGAGTAAATCCTCTTGAAGATGGATCACTTTCAAATTATGAAGTATATACAGTCAATGTAACAAGTCTTACTAAAGAAGCATTGAAAGATACCGGACTCGGCAATAAAGAACTTGAGAGATCCAAGAATATGTTTGTACTCGGAATGCTTTACTGGATCTTTGACCAGTCGCCTGATTATACTATTAATTTTATAAAAGAAAAATTTTCTAAAAAACCTGAGATCGCTGAAGCAAATATTACGGCGATCAGGGCAGGTATAAATTTTGGTGAGACAACAGAAATTTTTAATACAAGATTTAAGATCAATCCATCCCATTTACCTCCCGGAACATACAGAAGTATTACAGGCAACAGTGCATTAGCAATTGGACTTGTGATTGCCTCCGAAAAATCAGGATTACCATTATTTCTCGGTTCATATCCAATTACACCTGCATCAGACATTTTACATGAGCTTGCAAAATATAAATATACAGGAGTCAGAACTTTCCAGGCTGAAGATGAGATCTCAGCAATTTGTTCAGCGATCGGTGCATCTTACGGCGGCAGCTTAAGTGTAACTACTACATCCGGTCCGGGTATGTCATTGAAGACTGAAGCATTAGGACTTGCGACTATTCTTGAATTACCATTACTTGTCATAAATATTCAAAGAGGCGGTCCGTCAACAGGTCTGCCAACTAAGACTGAACAATCAGATCTGCTTCAGGCAATGTATGGAAGACACGGTGAATGTCCGCTTCCTATCTTAGCGCCTTGTTCTCCATCGGATTGTTTTAATACAATTTATGAAGCTGTAAAATTAACGGTTGAACATATGACACCTGTGATTGTTTTAAGTGACGGGTATATTGCAAACGGATCAGAGCCATGGAAATTTCCAAATTCGGATGAGCTTGAAAATATAAATTCTGTTTTTATAGACAAGACAAATTCAGAAAACGGAGTTTTCCTTCCTTATAAAAGGGATGAAAATTTTGTAAGGCCGAGAGTAAAGCCCGGTACGAAAGGTCTGGAGCACAGAATTGGCGGACTTGAAAAAAAGAATGAGACAGGGGATATTTCTTATGATCCGCTGAATCATGAATTGATGGTAAATATCCGTCAGGCAAAGGTTGACAAGATTGCAGACTTTATTCCTGAGATCGAAATTTGTACAGGTAAAGAAGATGCTGATATACTGGTGCTTGGCTGGGGTTCGACTTATGGTTCGATTAAGAGTGCAGTTTCAGAATTGGATAAAGAAGGATACAGTGTAGCTCAAGCTCATCTGAGACATTTAAATCCATTCCCAAAAAATCTTGGAACACTTTTAATGAATTATAAAAATGTTTTGATACCTGAAATTAATAATGGTCAGTTGATACGAATGATCAGGGATAGATTTCTGATTCCTGCGGTCGGATTTAATAAAATTCAGGGACTTCCATTTACAACTACAGAAATTAAAAATAAAATTATTGAAATTTTAAATAAATAATAATATGAGTGAGATTATTGATCAGCCTTTAATTGATTTACCTATTGTAGAGAAATTAACCTATAAAGATTTCGCACCGGATCAGGATGTGAAATGGTGTCCGGGTTGCGGAGATTATTCTATATTAAAACAAGTGCAGGGATTATTTCCAGAGCTCGGAAAAAAGAAAGAGGAGTTTGTATTTATATCTGGGATCGGATGCTCTTCGAGATTTCCATATTACATGGACACATACGGGATGCATTCAATTCACGGAAGGGCAACTGCAATCGCAGCCGGACTAAAAGCTTCAAGACCTGAACTGGATGTATGGATCGTAACAGGTGACGGTGATGCAATGTCGATCGGAGGAAATCATCTGATACATATGCTGAGAAAAAATTTCGATGTGAATCTGCTTATGTTTAACAATGAAATATATGGATTGACGAAAGGTCAGTATTCGCCGACTTCAAAAGTTGGACTGGTTACCAAGTCAACTCCATTCGGTTCTATAGATCAGCCTTTCAATCCTGCCGAGCTTGCACTTGGAGCTAAAAGTACATTCTTCGCAAGGACACTTGACAGAGATCCGAAACACATGCAGGGAGTTTTGAAAAAAGCTCATGCACATAAAGGAACTTCCTTTGTAGAAATTTATCAGAATTGTCCGGTCTTTAATGACGGAGTATTTTTTATTTATTCTGATAAAGGTACAAAGAAAGAAGAGTCACTGATCCTTGAAGAAGGAAAGCCGCTGGTGTTTGGAGAAAATAATGATAAAGGAATAAAGTTTGACGGATTTAGACCAGTTATTGTAGATCTTAATGACAGTAATGTTTCTGTAAATGATCTTTGGATACATGATGACAAAGACAGGATCAAAGCAACTATACTTGCTAGTTTTGCTAACGAAAATGATGGAGTTCAATTGCCAAGACCTTTTGGAGTATTTTATTCTATTGAGAAACCGGTTTATGAAGATACCATGCTGCAGCAAATTGAAGATGTTACTAAGAAGAAAGGCAAGCCTTCACTGGATGAAATACTGTCTGGAGATAAGACGTGGGTGATTGCCTGAGTAATTATATTAAATTATTTAACACAAAATATTTTCCCTGTCATTTTTTGGCGGGGATTTTTTTTTGGAATTTATTATACTTTTTACTTTAAGTAATTCCTTTTGTATTCTATTTCCGAAGAGAGTTCGTTTTTTAGTCCCGTTTTATCCGATGAATTCACCTTTAATATGTTTAAAGGTAAATGCTTGTATTATAAATTTTTTCATAATTTTATTTTTCAATTATAATAAGATTAAACTAAAAATATTTCAGTAAGTATTTTTAGGAATTATTAGCTTCTTGAATAATAATTTGTATTTATCCATTCTTCCAATTTAATTTGTTTCCCTTTAATGATACAAAAGTTATACTTAAATAACTCTTATAAATCTCTTATTTTCCGATACATTAAAAACATGTAATTTTAAAAATACGAGATGATAATTTTTTGTCATCCCGTATTTTAATTTCTTAATTTAGACTAAATATCAATTTTTGATATCAGTCAAATCTCTCAGCAATTCATCAAGATTGTAATGTCCGGAAGCAAAGCCATCCTGAAATCCCATTTCTACAATTTTCTTCAGATCTTCTTCTGAATCAAATGTGATTTCCACATCTACAGTAGTTCCGTTTTCCGAAGGTTTGAATGAAACTATCCAATACATACCCGGCATTTCGGTACTTTCTATTCCATTCTCATCACAAAATGCGTCTGTGCCTTCAAAACTTTTAATCTCATCTATTTTTTTATATACTACTTTGCACCATACTTTTTCATCATCAGGTCCACACATACAATACATCCAAGTTCCGCCTTCGGTAAAATCCATTGATTTGGTTTTAGCAGTCCAGGGTTTCGGAGCCCACCACTTGTCGAGTAATTCACTTTCAGTCCAGGCTTTCCATACTATTTCCGGAGAAGAATTGAATTCTCTTTTCACGAATATTTTTTTATTCGGAATATCTTTTGTGTAAATTGTCTTTTCCATGATCTTATTTTTTGGTTTTTGAATTAATGTTTTTTGATTTTTTATTTAAATCTGAAAGTACATTATCAAGATTATTAAACCGTTCATTCAAAAGTATCATAAACGGATCGATCCAGTCTGACACTTCCTTCATTTTTACGAGTTCTAATTCACAGAATCTCTCTCTACCGGATTGTGTAAATTTTATCAATCCGCATTCACCTAAGATCTTTAAATGTTTTGAAACCGCAGGTCTGCTGATGTCAAATCTTTCAGCCACAGAGTTTACATTTAAGCTGTTTTTATTTGCTATCATTAGAATAATTTCCCTTCTTACCGGATCTGCAATTCCCTGAAATATATCTCTTCTCATATTAAATTATTTTATATGTAACCAAACGGTTACAAATATAGAAATAAGGATTTAAATATTCAATAACTTTTTTTAAAGTAATTTTACAAAGAAGAAATGCATAGAAAAACATTATTATTTTTTTAAAACAGATTGCATGCAGTTAAGAATTAAAATGAGATTCTATATTTGAAAAATTATTACAACTCATAAAATGAAATATAAATATGAAACAGTCATTTATTGGAGTAAAGATGATAATGCATTTATTGCAGAGGTACCGGAACTGTCAGGATGTATGGCAGACGGACAAACTTATAATGAGCTTTAAAAAATGTAGAAAGGATTATCGGAGAATGGATTGTCACAACAAAAGAATTAAAGCGGGCAATTCTTTTACTTAAATAAAATAAATTAATTTATACCAAGTTATTATATTAAGGAAGAATCAAATTGAATAAGATTATTCTCAGTTAAAAAAATGATTAATAGTAAATTTGTAAACTCACCTTTCTCTTTATTAGAGATTACCCATATTAAATAAAAAAAAATGAGTATGACTTTTATATCTGCTTAAAATCTATACAAATTCAATTTTAAAATTAAAATTTAAAGTAGTATTTTTAATCTAAACATGCTGATCGATCAAAATTGAATTGCCATCGGGATCAGTCAGGACAATGCTTGCAGGTCCTTTAGTTTTTTCATCTGCTTCAGTCTGAAGTTCAATACCATTCTCTTTAAAATTTTTCTGAATAGATCTTACGTCATCAAAATTCTCAACAGTGTTTGCATTTTCATCCCAGCCCGGATTAAAGGTCAGAATATTATTCTCAAACATTCCCTGAAATAAGCCGATGAGTGCATTACCATTTTTCATTATGAGATAATTGTGATTTATATCTCCTCCAAAAACATTGAAGCCGAGTTTTTCATAAAACTCTTTTGAAACGTTAATGTCTTTTACATTAAGACTAACTGAAAATGCTCCTAATTTCATTTTGATTTTTTTTGATTAATGTAAAATAGTTTATTGTTAAAATTTTCTTAATAATTAAAAATTAATTTATTTCCAGTACCAGCCTTTGCTCTCTTCAGTTAACTGCTTCCAGTAAGGTGCTGTAACAATTTTTCCTTCATGTGTACGGAGCTTTCGCTGATAAACTGCAATGACCGGATTAAAAACAATATCAGTAACACCAATAATAAAAGTATCAGGATCTGATTCTATTTTTTTAGATTCGGATTCAGTCTTTACTGTTAGTCCGTTTAGCTCGAGAAGATTTTTAAGGAAAGTCATACGCTCATCAGATACACCTGTTTCGATAACTGTGCAGCGGACTCCGTCAATTTCTTTTACGTTATGTTTACCTTTGTCTAAAGCCATAAAATTATTTTAAATACCTTTGCTGACAGATTCTATGAATTCAAATATTGCTCCTGAAAATCCGATCAGCAGAATTCCGAGTACGCAGATCACAAGACCTGCTTTGGTATAATTATCATTAACAATAGTTTCAATGGGTGAGTCATTCTTATTTATAAACATAGCTTTGACAACCAGTAAGTAATAATAAAGAGATATAGTAGCATTCATTACTGCGATGAAAACAAGTACGTAATATCCCTGCACTGCTGCGGCTGTAAATAAAAAGAACTTCCCAAAAAATCCTGCGACCGGCGGAATACCTGCAAGAGAAAAAAGTGAGATCATCATTACAAGGCTCAGTCTGGGATTTGTCTGATAAAGTCCGTCATAGTCATCCATTTTTTCTTTGCCCGTTGCATTAGAAATTGCAGATACTACTCCAAACGCACCGAGGTTTGAGAAAATATAGATCAGCAGAAAATAAATAACGGAAGTGATTCCAAACTGAGTACCGCCGATTATTCCAAGTGGAATAAACCCTGCCTGAGCGATCGAAGAAAATGCGAGAAATCTTTTTAAGTTTTGCTGTCTGATAGCAAATAAATTTCCAATCGTCATTGTCAGCACAGCTACTATGTATAATACAGAATTCCATACCGGCAGTATTGATTTAAACACTGTGAATAAAAGTATAAGTAAAATAAAAACGGCTGATGCTTTTGAAATAGAAGAAAGGTATGAGGAAATATTTATAGGAGCACCTTCATAAACATCTGCTGTCCAAAGATGGAAAGGCACTAACGAAATTTTAAATGCAACTCCTGTGAAAATAAATATGAATGCAAGTATCTGAAGATTTGAATTGAGATCATCAGCAGATAGAGAACTGAAGTTGAGAGATCCGTTCGTACCGTATAAAATTGAAATTCCAAAAAGTAAAATACCTGATGACATTGCTGCCGAGAGAAGTAATTTTATGCCTGCCTCAGAAGATCTTCTTTTCATTTTTTCTGAAGCAGCAAGTGCGGCAATTGGAATTGTAGCAAGTTCAAGTCCTATATAGAACATCAGAAAATCACCTGCTGAGATCATGTAGTCCATTCCGATAAGTGAAGCTACAATAATAAAAAAATATCCGCCGGCATTATCAAAATTCCCGAATGAATGTTTCAGCCAGCCTGCAGATTGAATGAGAACAATTAATACACCAATGTTCAAACTATTCTTCATGAGTATGATCATATCAGAAGTATTATAAGCCCCTCCGAAAATAACGCCAGTTTCAATCGGTAAAAATCCAACAGCAGTGACTATTGAAAATAAAAATATAACGGCAGGTAAAATGATCTGCTTATTTTTATTATCGGTTGACAATTCTATAATAAGAATAATAACTGCAACGATGATCAGCAGTAATTCATGTCTCATTAAAAGTAATTGTTCGAATGTCATTTTAAATATTTTATAATAAATCTATTTTAGCAAAGTTAATTTCTGTACTACCGGTTCAAGACTATTCAATATCATATCAGACAGCCATAGGGGAGCCAGTCCCATTCCGGCTATTGCAATGATAAGTATTACTGTCACAGCTTTTTCATTCCATACAGCATCGGTCATTCCAGCAGGCATACTTTTATCAGCAGGTCCGAGCAAAATTTTTGCAACTACTCTTAAAATATAAACTGCAGTGATAACGATCGATGAACATGCAAGAACAGTAACACCTCTGTGAAAGAGATCTGCATTCTGAAATGCTCCGACAAAAATTGTCATCTCAGCTACGAATCCGCTAAGCCCGGGAAGTCCGAGAGATGCAAAGCCGGCGATCATATAACACACCGCAAGAAAAGGCATCATCTTCATAAGTCCGCTCATATTTCTAATGTCTCTTGTATGAGTTCTGCCATAGATCATTCCTATCAAAGCAAAAAACAATGCTGTCATAAGTCCGTGAGAGATCATCTGCAGCACAGCACCGTTCATTGCAATTTCATTTGACATAAGAACAGCAAAAAGTACAAGTCCGCAGTGGCTGACAGAAGAATAAGCATTAATATATTTCAGATCTTTCTGAACTATCGCACCGAATGCTCCATAAACAATACTGATCGAAGTCAGAATAATAAATATCCATGCCATTTCATTTGCAGCTTCAGGAAGTAAATACATCGCAACTCTTAAGCATCCGTAGCCTCCCATTTTCATAAGTACACCGGCATGCAGCATTGATACTGCAGTCGGTGCTGAAGCATGACCATCAGGTGACCATGTGTGAAATGGAAATAAAGCACCTAGCACTCCGAATCCTATGAAGATCATTGGGAAGAAATATCTCTGTGCTTCGATAGGAATATCTATTTGAGCAATTTCAATTATGTTAAATGTCAGCGGAGTCAATCCTGTAGGTGATGAGTATGAATAAATTCCAAGCAGACCAACGAGTAAAATTGCTGAAGCTCCCATCAGCATCAATGTAAGTTTCATTGCTGAATATTCTTTCTTGCCGCTTCCCCAAATTCCTATGAGCAGATACATCGGAATTACTGCAAGTTCATAGAATAAGAACATTGTAAAAAGGTCAAGCGAAATGAAAAATCCGAATACACCTGTTGCAAGTACAATTAAGGAAATAAAAAATTCTTTATATAAATAATCTACATCCCAAGAAGCAAGTACACCAGTAAAAGTAATAATACCGGTGAGTAAAATAAGGGAAACAGAAATCCCGTCAACACCTGTACTAAAATAAATATTTAGTGAAGTGAACCAGACATATTTATTCGAGAAAAGCATCTGCTCAATATTGCCTGAGCTTCTTTCCATCAAATAAAGGATCACAAGATAAATTGAAAGCATCAACTGAATACCTGTTCCGGCTACAGCTGCAATACGTGCCTGAGCTTTACTGTCGGTAAGTATTATTGCAAATACAGTTAAAACAGGAATCAATATTAAGAAAATCAGATCCAATTACTTTTTATAATGTTATTAAATAAACTGTTAAAAGAAATATTAAGATCATTCCGGCAACCATCACGAAAGCATACTGCTGAAGCTGACCTGACTGCAGATATTTTATTTTTTCTGAAATGAAATTTGTAGCTGCTGCAATTCCGTTCATGGAACTATCGATAACATTTCTGTCAAACCAGGCTATCGGCACAGAGATCATATTAAAAATAATTTTCTTTGTAACAAACATATATACTTCATCTATATAAAATTTTCTGTAAGCCGATCTGTAAATTAATCCGAGTGAATTTTTTATTTTATCAGGAGAAGTACTTTCTTTTTTGTAAAGAAAAAATGCAGTGAGGATTCCAATGACTGCAAGAGTTACAGTTGGTACAGCAACTTTCATGTGAATGTGAGTGACAAACGGAAGACCGTCTGAAGTTACAAATTCACTGAATGGAATAAAGCCTGCTACTGCTGAACATACAGCGAGGAAGACAAGAGTAATAAGCATTATACTTGGTGATTCGTGAGGTTCGTGTTCGTATTTTTTTTCTTTATTCCAGAAGACAATGAAATATAATCTGAACATATAAAAAGCTGTCAGCCCTGCTACAATATACTGAACAATAAAGAGAAAGAAATTCTTTTCTATAACTGCAACTAAAATTTCATCCTTACTAAAAAAACCTGAGAGGGGAGGAATACCTGCAATCGCTAAGCATGCAATCAAAAAAGTAATATGAGTAACAGGCATATACTTTCGCAAATTTCCCATGTCACAGATTTCATTTGTATGAATGGCATGAATGATAGACCCGGCACCGAGGAAGAGTAATGCTTTGAACATTGCATGAGTAAACAAATGAAACATGGAAGCCATATATCCAAGACCTTCTTCTCCGCCGTATCCCGAAACTCCAAGAGCAACCATCATATAACCGATCTGCGAAATTGTTGAAAATGCAAGTACTCTCTTTATGTCGGTCTGAGTGCAGGCAATTACAGCAGCAAAAAGTGATGTGAATGCACCAACATAGGCAACGACTTCAAGTGCCTGAGGTGAAGTGAAAATATATAATGGAAATAATCTGGCAATTAGATATACACCGGCAACAACCATAGTCGCAGCGTGTATCAGTGCAGACACAGGGGTCGGACCTTCCATAGCATCAGGCAGCCAGATGTGCAATGGGAACATTGCAGACTTTCCGGCGCATCCGATAAAAATTAAAATAAGTGCCCATGTGACAGCTGACAGTCCCATAAAAGTAACAGATGCACTTTGAAGAATTGCACTTCCCTGTGGATTTGTGAGTTCATTAAAATCAAATGAACCAGCGTATGCTGAGAGAAGTAAAATCCCAATCAGAAATCCGAGATCAGCAAATCTTGTGACAATGAAGGCTTTTTTTGAAGCTGATACTGCTGATGGTTTATCATAATAATGTCCAATGAGAAGATAAGATGAAACTCCGACCAGTTCCCAGAACATATATGTCATAAAAATATTTACAGACAAAACCAGTCCGAGCATTGAAAATGTGAACAGTGAAAGAAATGCATAGTATCTTGAAAATCCCGGATCACCTTTCATATAACCGAGACTATATAAATGCACCATCAGAGAAACAGTTGTAATGACAACGAGCATCATCACAGAGATCGGATCAAGTAAAATTCCTATATCTATGGAAAGGGTTTCATTAAATCTGAGCCATTCAAGATTGAAGACATTTATTAATTTGTAAGCTCCGTCAACTTTTCCTTGAACAAAGAAATATTGGTAAGCTGTGTACCATGATAATGCCGTGGAAATAAAAATAGAAGCAGTACACACCATTCCTGAAAAAAGAGGTTTGAATTTTCTGCCAAGCAGACCTGTGAATACGAAGGTAAAGAAAAGTATAACAGGTATTATTAATGTGTAATAAAAATTTTCCATTTAATTGAAATTAATATGAATGATCAATACTTCATCTCATTCACATTTTCAACATCTATCATTTTTAATTTTCTGTAAAGACTTATAATAATTGCTATTGCGACAGCAACTTCAGTTGCTGCCACTGCGATCACAAACATTGCAAAAAAGTGACCGCCGAGATTTTCGGGATAAAGGTATTTATTAAATGCTACAAAATTTATGTTGACGGAATTCAGTATCAGCTCAATGGATAAAAGAATAGTGATAAGATTCTTTCTCGTAAGGAATCCATAGACTCCGATAAAAAACATCAGAGTACTTAAAACCATGAAATGCTGAATACCGACAACTTCGGTCATATCTTCTTATTTATAAAATTAATTTTCTGTGTCTGCTTTTTTTGCAATAATAATAGAACCAATCATTGCAGCGAGTAGTAAAATGCTTATTACTTCAAACGGCAGTACAAATCCGTTTTCCTGATAACCTAATAATCTCAATCCGATAGTCCGCATACTACTGTCGAGAACTTTAGTAGTCATCGCAGGAAATTCATAACTTAATATAGTAGTGATACAAACTGCTGCTCCGAATAAAACAGCAATCAGAGAGAAAAATATTTTTTTAAACTTTACCGCAGGAAGCTTATCCTGAAGATCACTGGTGAGCATAATTGAAAAAATAATTATGACTACGATTCCGCCGGCGTAAACAGTAAGCTGGACGGCTGCTAGGAAGTTGAATTCCATTGCAAAATAAAATCCGCATGTGCCGAGTAAAACAAACAAAAGATAAACTGCTGTCCTTAGTATCTTTCTGCTGGTAACAGTTAGCACTGAGAAGATCAGAATAAAAGATGCAAGTATGTAAAATACAGTTTCGCTCATTTTAAATTAAATAGATCATTTCACACCAGGCATAATTTTAGAGCCGGGTTTATTTAAAACTTTTGTTAATTCAGATCTGTCAAAGACCGAGTGTTCAAAATTCTGAGCCATTTTGATCGCATCAGTCGGACAGGATAAAATACACAGGTTACAAAAAGTACACATTGAAAGATGATAAACGAATGTATCAATTATTTTTGTTGACTTACCTGTTTCAGGATCGATTTCTTTGTCACTGATAATTTCTATCGAGCCGTTAGGACAGGCGAGTTCACAGGCAGAGCACCCGGTACATTTATGCAGATTATTTTCATCATGTATTAAAACCACTTCACCTCTGAAGCGGTCAAACATTTTCAGAGTATCTTTATTCTCAGGATACTGCTGAGTGATAATTTCCTTTGGATGTATAAAATAATGTCCGGTAACTTTCATTCCAATGACAAGAGATTTTACTCCGTGATAAATATCTGATATGTAATTTTTTAGACCCAGTATAGAAAATTAAGAATTAAGAATTAA
>DAORRV010000006.1:19290-46853 GCA_035443185.1 Ignavibacteria bacterium
AATTAAGAATTAAGAATTTTTAAAAAAATCAAAAGTGCCATCCGTTCAATGCGACTAATGACATGAGTAACAGATTAATTAAATTTATTGGTAATAAATATTTCCATTCGAGTGTAAGGAGCTGATCTATTCTCAGTCTCGGGAAAGTCCATTTAAACCACATGATAAGAAATATCAGCATTGATATTTTACCAAAGAACCATACGATCGGAGGAATGAAGTCCATTACATTATTAAAGAATTCGAAATTACCGATATGCAGCGGCATCCATCCTCCGAAGAAAACAGTAGCTCCGACAGCAGCTATGATAAAAAGATTTATATATTCGGCAAGAAAGAAGAAAGCAAATTTGATACCCGAATATTCAGTATGAAATCCCGCAGTTAGTTCAGATTCAGCTTCAGCCATATCAAAAGGTCCCCGGTTTGACTCGGCAGTGCTTGCAATTATGAAAATAAAAAAGGCAATGACCGCAGGAATGTTTCCTTTAAAGATCCACCAGCCGTCACGCTGACTTTCAATGATGACAGAAAGCTGAAGACTTCCTGTAAGTACAATAATTGTTAATAAAGAAAGTACAACAGATAATTCATAGCTGACGATCTGAGCACCACTGCGCATTGCACCGATGAGAGAATATTTATTATTACTGGACCAGCCTGCAAGTAGAATACCTGTAACACCGATAGATGAAATTGCAGTAATGAAAAACAGTCCGATATCGAAATCAAGTACATGAAGACCTTTAGCAAAAGGTACAGCAGCTATTGCCATGATAGGTGCAACGATGACAATAAAAGCAGCGAGATTAAAAAGAAATTTATCGGAATTTTTTGTGATGAGCGGTTCTTTGAAAATTAGTTTTATAATGTCGGCTATAGTCTGTGCAGTGCCCCAGAATCCCACTCTCATAGGGCCAAGACGCTGCTGAAAAAATGCGCAGACTTTTCTTTCAATATATACAAGCGATAAACCGAGAAGTGTAACAAAAGTAAGAAAGCATATTGCGATGATCACAAATCCGGTCAGGTCTGCAACCAGCGGGGGAAAGTTTGATCTGAGCCATAGATCTACTGAGCTGACAAAACCTGTAAAATCGTATATGCTGAAATTCATTTAAATTAAAAGTTTATCTGTCTATCTGTCTATCTGTCTATATCCGGAATCACCAGATCAAGAGTTGACATAGTCGCAACGAGATCTGCAATTTTATTTCCTCTTGCCATTGTATCCAGTGCTGAAAGATTTGAAAATCCGGGTGACCGGAATTTCACTCTGTACGGACTTTTTTTATTATCACTTACTATATAGACCCCAAGTTCTCCGCGGGCTGTCTCAACTCTCTGATAATATTCGCCTTCGGGTAATTTAATAACAGCTTTTGTTTTTTCTTTATATTCACCTTCGGGAATGTTGTCAATGAGCTGCTCAATGATCTTCATCGATTCCCACATCTCATCTATCCTTGCTTTGTATCTTGCAAAGCAGTCACCTTCAGTATAAATAATTTCTTTAAAATCTACTCTGTCATAAGCTGAATAGGGGAACCGCTTTCTGACATCACAAGCAAATCCTGAAGCTCTGCCTGTGGGACCAGTGACGCCAAAAGAAATTGCATCTTCTTTTGAAAGATATCCGATGCCTTTAGTTCTCTCAGTAAAAATAATATTATTCGAAAGCAGGTCGTCATATTCCGGAAGTTTTTTTCTGAAATATGTAATAAAATCTTTAGTTCTTTTTTGAAAATTCGGATGAATGTCAAACATCAAACCACCGGGTACATTATAGTTCATAGTAAGTCTTGCACCGCAGGTCTCTTCAAAAATATCAGTGATCAGTTCTCTGTCTCTGAATCCGTAAAGGAAAGTTGTGATAGCTCCGAGATCCATTCCCATTACTCCCCACCATAATTGATGCGAAGACAATCTGTTTAGTTCGTCGATTATAGTCCTGATAACTTTTACTCTTTCGGGAACTTCCATCTGCAGACCTGCTTCGACACAAAGACAAACTGCTTCATTATTTATATGACAGGAAAGATAATCCATGCGGTCAGTCAGGTGAACGATCTGCTGATAAGAATCTTTTTCACACATCTTTTCAATCGACCTGTGAATAAATCCAAGATGAGGTTCGACTTTTTTTAAATTTTCACCATCTAGTGTAAGAAGTAATCTCAGCACTCCGTGTGTGGATGGATGCTGCGGACCCATATTGATAAAATATTCCTGAGTCTCGGGTTTACTTTCGTCAATAATAGTCAGATCATTTTTATAATCAGGGATTGTCATAACTCTACTATGTTTGCTTCGTCTGTATAATCTTTTCTCAAAGGAAATCCGACCCAGTCGTCCTCCAATAAAATTCTTCTCAGATCGGGATGATTATTAAATTTTATTCCAAAGAGATCAAAGACTTCACGCTCAAGAAATTCAGCAGTTTTCCAGATGTCACTAACAGTATCAACTGCAGGTGTTTCTTTATCTTCGATCTTTACTTTGACAACGAAAGAAAAGGTAGATTGTGAAGAAGTCATATGATAAACTGTAAAAAAATGAGTCGGGTAATCGAGTGCAGTCATACAAAACAAATAATCAAAATTTGTTTCAGGATTATTTCTTAATAAAATGGAAAGCGGGTGAAGGTCATCTGGTTTTATAATAACATTTAAAAACTGCATTTCACCTTCAGGAAATTCAGCATCAGGAATTTTCGAAATGATCAGCTCTTTTAACTTTTCGTTAGTCATCAAATTCATATTTTAATCCTGATAATCTTTAGTTGGATCTTTTTTAATTGTTACAGATTCCTTTTTTATTTTTTTCTGCAGTTCCATAATTCCATAAAGTAATGCTTCAGGTCTCGGCGGACATCCGGGTACGTAAACATCTACAGGAATAATATGATCAGCTCCTTTTACAACTGAATATGAATTGTAATAGAAAGGACCGCCGGAAATTGCACAGGCACCCATTGCAATAACATATTTAGGATCAGCCATCTGATCATAAAGTCTTTTTAAAACCGGAGCCATTTTATTTACTATAGTACCGGCAATTATAATAAGGTCAGCTTGTCTTGGAGTAGCTCTTGCCACTTCAGTTCCAAATCTCGACCAGTCATGTCTTGAAGCACCTGTTGCCATCATTTCAATTGCGCAGCAGCTTGTTCCGAATACAAGAGGCCACAAAGAATTTGCGCGTGACCAGTTTATAATTCCGTCAATAGTAGTTACTACAATGTTGCCTCCCTGAGTTGGTGTAAGCGAACCCGGGAAATCTTTTAAAACAATATTCTCAATATTATTATTTTTCTCTAATCCCATTTCAAAGCATTTTTTTTGTAAGCATAAAATAGACCTAAAATAACAATTGATAAAAATATCAGAATTTCGATAAAAGCAACCATGCCCAGTTCTTTCATGACTACAGCCCATGGTACCATGAAAATTGTTTCTACATCAAAGATGAGAAATAAAATTGCAAATAGATAATAACCGACTTTGAATTGAATTTTAGAAGTGCCCGTAGTTTCAATACCGCATTCATAAGTTTCTTCTTTAACTGAATTTTTAGAGGACGGCGCAATGATATGAGAAATTATCATTCCGCTGCCCACCATTACTATTCCGACAATAAAAAATAAGATCAGTATTTCATTACTCATGATTTAAGTACATTTTATTTCCGATTGCGTTTTAAAAGATTGATTTGTCAAAATATGAATATGGTGTAGAATTGTAAAGTTAAATATTTATTAATTCTTAAAAATTTAACACATATAGTTTTCTCAATAAAATTACTAAGTAGGTTCACTCATTGAATTTTAAAAAGAAAATCTCTAAGTTTGTATTAAATTAAGAAACAATATTTGATCCCCATTCTTAACTTTTGATAATTTCAAAATATTATAGAAGTATTCTTATTTAAGTTAGAATTTTTATAAAATTAAAAAACTTTTGTTAAATTAAATTTAATTACAGATTTTTTATAAATTATTTTAATTTTGTAAATTATTTAGTTTTAAAATATCTAAATTAAATATATTTTTTTAATAAATGTTGATTTTAAAAAAATTCAAAAAGAGTTTTAAATTTCCAACTCAAAAGATACAGTAACATATCCAAAAATAAACACTAACTATTAATTTAACCGAAAGGAAAAAAAATGAGTAAATTTACAAAAGTAATATTTGCTTTAATGTTTGCAGTAATGCTTTTTCCGTATGAATACGCAATGTCCCAGTTTCAGACTGGTGATGTATTCGTAGCTGTAGGAAACGGTCAGGTGCAATGGAGACAACCTAATGGAACCTTAGTTCAGACATTGAATACAGGTCAGGGTGGCTTTACAACGGGAATGGCAATTGATTCAGCCAGTAAGCTTTATGTTACAAATTTTTCTGTGAGTACAGTATCAGTATTTGATAAATTTGGAGTACTTCAGGGGAATTTCGGATCAGGATATCAAACACCAGAATCAATCGTTTTTGACAATCAATACAATGTTTATGTAGGTAATCTAAGTAATGGTATCAGGAAATTTGATTATAATGGAAATTTCATAGCTACAGTCGGTCCAAATACGGATTTTCATGATCTGAACTCAGACCAATGTACAGGTTATATTACTCATGAAGGAAGTATAATTGACAGACATAACTATTGTACAAACACTTCCATGGGTCAGTTTGCAACAGGACTTGGAGGAAGTGCATTTGCTTTAAGGATCAGACAAAATGGAGAAGTTTTGGTTGGAAATGGTGTAAACATTTTAAGATTAAATGCTGCAGGAGCAATCATACAAACTTATGATGTAGCAGGTGAGAATGCGTGGTTTGCTTTGAATCTGGATCCGGACGGAATGTCATTCTGGAGTGCTGATTTTAGTACTGCAAATGTTTACAGAATTGATATTGCTACCGGAAATGTGATTACTACTTTTAATACCGGAACCGGTGGAAATACAGTATTCGGACTTACTGTAAATGGCGAGATCACAGCAGCTACAGTACTGAATATTGAAGTAGCACCAACAAATTCAACCAAGTATATCAATAATCAGCATTGTGTGACAGCTACTGTTACAGATCAGAATGCAGTACCTCAGGAAAATGTAAATGTGGTTTTTGTAGTCGGTGGAGTAAATGCACCACAGAACTTTGCAGGTAATACAAATGCACTTGGTCAGATTGAATTCTGTTATATGGGAACAAACATAGGAAGAGATACAATCTTTGCAACAATTGGAACATCAGGAAGATCAGATACAGCTTATGTACTCTGGGAAGATCCACTTCCAGTTGAGCTGTCCTCATTTACTTCTTCAGTTTCTTCAAACGATGTAAAACTGAACTGGTCAACTTCTGAAGAGATCAATAATTCAGGATTTGATATTGAGAGATCATCAAACGGAACATGGACAAAGGTTGGAAATGTAAACGGTAATGGCTCAACAAATGAAATAAAGAATTATTCATATACAGATAAAAATGTAAGTTCTGGAACATATAATTACAGATTAAAACAAATTGATTATAATGGCTCTTTTGAATATTATAATCTGAGCAATGAAGTTATAGTTGGTGTTCCGGATAAATTCTCAATTTCACAAAATTATCCGAATCCTTTCAATCCATCAACAAAGATCGACTTCCAGTTACCAACTGATGGAAATGTAAAATTATCAGTATTTGATAATAGCGGAAAACAGGTTGAAGTATTGTCAGACGGATTCAAATCAGCTGGATACTATTCAATTAATTTCAATGCAACAAATCTGTCAAGCGGAATTTATTTCTATAAGATAGAATTCAACGGCATCAGCAAAGTAATGAAGATGTCTTTATTGAAGTAAAATTATTTTAAAATAATAACATAAAGCCGGATAATATGTCCGGCTTTATTTGATTTAAAGATCTAAAAATGATTTTAGAAATTAATTAATTAATATAACTGAAAGGAAATATATGAAATCGAAAAGTTACATTCTCAAGTTAATCATATTAATCGTGATGTTTGCTTTTGTTAATAACAATTCTTCAAAAGCAGCTTTAGACAGTAAGGGTACAGATTTCTGGCTGATGTTTAACGGAAATGTCTCAGCTCCAACAATTACCTTATTCATTACTTCAAATATAAATACTTCAGGAAATGTCAGTATTCCAGGACTTGCTTTTTCGGTGCCATTTAATGTTACAGCTAATGTAGTTACTTCTGTAGTTCTTCCCAGCAGTGTAGCAACGCATACAAGTAATGTTGTAGATAATAAAGGAATACATGTCACATCACTGGATGAAGTAACGGTCTATGGATTGAATTATGCACCATTTACAACAGACGCATATCTTGGACTACCGACTGATATTCTCGGGACGGATTACACTGTTCTGTCATATAAGAATACGAGTGGTAATGGTGTACAATTTGGAGTTGTCGGAACAGTTAACGCGACAACAGTTACAATTACACCTTCAGTAACAACAGGTCCGAGAATTGCAGGTATACCATATAATATCATTCTTAATCAGGGAGATACATATGAATTAACAAACTCATCTGGTACTAGCGATCTTTCTGGTACAACAATCACATCAAATCAACCGATTGGAGTTATGGGTTCTAACAGATGTGCTAATATACCCGGAGGTTTTGCATTCTGTGATCACATTTGTGAAATGATCCCTCCGAATTCAACCTTTGGACAAAATTTTGTTACAGTTCCACTGGCTTCGAGAACAAACGGAGATACCTGGAGAATACTTGCTTCTCAAAATTCCACAGTAGTAAATATTAACGGAGTTGCCCAGCCGGCAATTAATGCCGGACAATTTATTGAAACTGTATTGACAGGACAATCAACAATTAATTCGGATAAACCTATACTTGTTGCTCAATATTCAAACGGATCTTCATTCTCAGGAAATCCTGGTGACCCGTTCATGATGATAATTCCTTCATACGAACAATATCTTGCAAACTATACACTTTCAACAGTAACTGGTTATGTGGCTCATTATATTAACGTAGTTGCTCCTAATGCAATAGTCGGATCACTTACACTTGATGGTGCACCTGTACCTGTTATAGAATTTACACCTATCGGAGTGACAGGATTTTCCGGTGCTCAAATAGCTGTAACTCCCGGCTCACATACACTTGACGGTAGTTTACCTTTCGGAGCATTTCAATACGGTTTTAATACTGATGACTCTTACGGTTATCCAGGCGGACTTAATTTAGCTCCTATAGCAACAGTATCGAGTCTGGATGTAACTCCAGAAACTTCAACACGATTTATAAATACACAACATTGTGTTGACGGACTTGTTCTGGATCAAAACAATGCCCCTGTAGTCGGTGTAAGGGTTGATTATCTGGTTAGTGGAGTTAACCCCGGAGCAGGATTTGCATTTACAAATGGAAGCGGAATAGCTCAGTATTGTTATACAGGAATTAATATAGGAAAGGATACCATAATCGGATCTACCGGTAATCTTGTTGATACAGTTTTAGTTACATGGGATGATCCATTACCTGTTGAGTTAAATTCGTTTGTGTCAATGGTTTCAGAAAAGAATGTAACTCTTACATGGACTACTTCATCTGAAATAAATAATTCCGGATTTGATATTGAGCGTTCATCATTAAATTTAGAATGGGCAAAAGTTGGTTCAGTAAATGGAAACGGAACAACATTAGAAACAAAAAATTATATTTTTACAGACAAGAATTTAAACAGCGGAGTTTATAATTACAGATTGAAACAAATTGATTATAATGGAAACTTTGAATATTACAATCTGGAAAATGAAGTGATTATAGGTTTGCCAAATAATTTCACATTATTACAAAATTATCCAAATCCATTCAATCCTTCAACCAAGATTGAATTCAATATTCCGGCTGACGGAAATGTAAAACTTTCAGTTTATGATATAAACGGTAAGTTGGTTTCAGTTCTTACAGACGGAAATAAAACTGCTGGATATTACACAGTAGATTTCAATGGTTCTGGTCTTTCAAGCGGAATTTATTTCTATAAGATAGAATTCAACGGCATCAGCAAAGTAATGAAGATGTCTTTATTGAAGTAAAACCAGTTTGTTATTTAAAGTAATTTAGTTAAAAGCCGGGCAGCCATGTCCGGTTTTTTTTTTATCTGAAAAAAATATTGGTTAAGAAGTATTTGTTATCTGCAAGATTAAGAAAGTAGAAACAGAGTGTTAACAGAAATTATGAGATTGGTCAGGTTTCGCGCTGAAAAAACCTGACGGGTTTTTGCATGTAAGATATAAGATTAAAATTACACTTTCCAAACCTTTCAGGTTTCGTGTTCATATACCACAATATCAATTTAAATCAGGATTTATATTGTTTGTTCTTATAATGAATCCTAAAAAAAAACCGGACTTTAAAGTCCGGCTCTGAAGATTTAAATAATTTTTTACTTTAAGGTCTTTGAGTAGAAATAAAATTGAACGAGTTATTATCTGTAATTCCAAGATCAGACAGATCAGCAACTGAATCTCCGTTTACATCTTCCTGTATATAACCGCTGAGAAAATTTAAACTTGCATTGTCAATAATTCCCAGATCTGTAATGTCAATTACATCATCCTTATTAACATCACCTGTAAATATACAAAACTTTGTTCCGTTAAGAGTCAGATTGTTCCCAAAAGCCTTGTTTAAGGAATTTGTATAATCATAAACCATTCCCGCAGATTCAAATTTTATTGGTGTGGAACTCCAGGTCTCAAGTGTATTTCTATGGTCTGTTACTATATAATAATTCTGATCATTCTGTACATTTAGAAAGTACAAAAGCAGTACTCCTGATGCATCTGAAACTGATTTTGAAGAATCAATGATACTGTATGGAGAACTTCCGTTTCTTAAAAAAACTTTTACAGTATCGGATACATTTATTAAAGTATTTACATTATAATATCCTTGCATCAATACTGTAAGATCCAGTAAAAAATTTTGATTATACTTCATCGTTACAAAATCAAGTCCGCCTCCGATACCTTTACTGGATCCTGTGACTACAATGTTTCCCTCATTATCTGCATGTACGGCAGCAGCTTTATCCGAATCATTATCAGAATAATTGTATTTCTCTTCCCAAACTTTTATTCCGGTGCCTGTATATTTTATCGTACAGAAATTTAATCCGGTAATTATATCATTACAAAATCCGGTAGTATAAACGAATCCAGCCTTATCTGTTTTTAAATCAGTTGCAAAGTCAGTTGAATTTGATGTTCCGTTGAATGATCTTGTCCAGATCAGATTTCCGTTAAAGTCATATTTAATAGTTGTCATATCAGCAGAGGTAACTGTATTATTCAAACTTCCCGATAAATAAATATTACCATTATTGTCTGTACTTAAAGATGCTGATTCGTCATCCAATGATGCTGTACCGTTTTTTAACCTCGACCAAATTAAATTTCCTGCAGAGTTAAATTTTAAAAGCAAAACATCAAAACCATTACCACTGATCTTACTTTTACCGCAGACATAGATGTTTCCTGCTTTATCTAATTTTATGTCTGATGGAATGTCATTATCATTTGAGGAATTATTATTGTATACAGCTGACCAGTCTAAATTCCCTGAACTGCTGTATTTTAAAACTACTATATCTTCACCGGTTCCGGTACTCTGAATTTTACCAATAACACAAACTCCACCCTGTCCGTCTGAAATTATTTCCACTGCTTTATCTTCCAAGTTTGCTACACCGTTATAATATTTTATCCATTGCTGTACTCCGGCATTATTATATTTAATAGTTGCTATATCATACGCGCTTCCGTTTTGAAGTAAATGTCCTGTTACAAATACATTTCCAAGATTATCCATTGTAATACCGGCAGTATAATCATTTCCTCCTGAGCTGCCATTAGTTATCTTTTCCCACTGAAGAAATCCGTCAGTATTATATTTGATCACAGAAAAATCATAACCGCTTCCAGGTCCAATACTGCTTCCTGCAATATAAGAATTCCCGGAGTTATCTACTTCTATTCCAGATGGCTTTTCGTCAAATCCACTGTTGTCATATCTTGAAACCCATAAAGGTACACCAGACGGATTGTATTTTATTGTTGCATAATCCAGTCCAGTCAAAGTCTGATAGCTGTATCCGGTCACATATAAATTTCCACCAGCATCTGTATTCATATCTACAGATTCATCTATTCCGCTGCCTGAACCGTCGTATCGGGTTTCAAAAACTGAGTTTCCGGTTGATGTATATTTAATCGAAAGATAATCACTGGTACCGCAAAGTCCGAAAAAATAACTGTAACTTTGTGCGGTGACATAAAAATTACCTGAATTATCAAGTTCAATACCAATAGGGATATCGTCAAGATCTCCCGGACCATTATATTGTTTATTCCAGATTACATCGCCTGAAGTATTGTATTTGATAGTAACTACATCGCTTGTACCGTCTGTTTGTCTGATTGAATTTCCTGTTACACCAATATTTCCATTCGCATCAGCTTTTATACCAACTGCTTTGTCGAAATAATTTTCGCTTCCGTTAAATGTCTTTGCCCATTGCTGTGTTCCTGATGAGTTATATTTTACTGTTGCAAAATCATAAAATGATGAATTCACATGACTGTAGCCTGTTACATAAATATTACCGGAAGGATCTAATGCTATACCTGTTGCCGCATCGTCATTTAACGAAGTACCATTATACCTCGATACAAACTGCTGAGTACCTGCAGAATTATATTTTACCATTGCATAATCATATCCGCCTCCAATGCCTCCGACACTTCTTCCACACACAAAAATATTATTAGAATTATCTAAAACCATATCTGAAAGTTCATCTTCTGCTGATGAGGGACCATTGTAAAATCTCTCCCAAATAAGATTTCCGGAGGGATCATATTTTAAAACGGTATAATTATTTGATTCACCTACCTTATAAGAATACCCCGAAAGAATAATATTTCCATCAGCTGAAATAGCTGCTTTCTTTAAATAATCATCTGAATTTGAAACTCCGTTCCATCTCTTTCCCCAGATAAAAGATCCGCTCAGATCATACTTTAATAAGATAAAATCATAACCTGTACCTGTTCCAAAACTATAGCCGGCGGCATAAATATAATTTCCACCGTCATATAAGATCTCTATTCCATTGTCGTCAAAATTTCCTGTGCCGTTATAAGATTTAGTCCACTGCTCCACTCCAGTTGAATTATATTTAACAGTTATGACATCCGCCTGTCCGCCGGTGATCCTTGAATTTCCAGTAATATAAATATTTCCTGAATTGTCTTTTGTAATGCTGTTTCCTACATCATTATGATTTGCAGCACCGTTAAATTTTGAGATCCATTGTCTTGTACCGTCAGCAGTAAACTTTACTGTTATAATGTCTGAGAATGTTCCACTCAGAATACTTTTTCCTGTCATATAAAAATCTCCGTTGCTGTCAATAATTATGTCAGAAGGAGTATCAGTGCTGGATTCCGGACCTGTATATCGGTGTAACCACTGCTCATTGACCTGTGCAAAGGATAATCGGGAATAAATTAATATTGTAAAAGTCAGGAATAAAAATTTTATAATTAAAGTTTTCATTTCATTATAATTTGATTATACAAAATTAGTTATTTTAATTTTAAAATGTAAACTTTTGATTGTATACTTTTTAAAAAAATGAGTATCTCCACATGATTGACATTTTAAATCAAAACTATTATGTTTGTAAAGATTAAAGAATTTAAATATGGTCTATTGTAAAATTAATTTATTTTTTGGGGAATAAATTAATTAATTTTTTCAATATTCCATTTCTGTTTTAGGCGTGATAAATTAAATATAATTCTAAAAATAAAATTGTTCTTATTTAACATTCATTACTAACTTAAACCCAAGGAGACAACATGAAAATTCTACAAAAATTTTCAATCAGTTTCACAGCAATACTTGCTTTCATTCTGATAAATGCTTTTATCACAAATGAAGCAACAGCTTCACACTTTCGTTATGGTCATCTGACTTACACAAAAAACCCAGCAAATCCGCTTGAAGTAACATTTACTTTAACTGATGCTTTCAGAAGAAGCAGTTACGGTGCTCCGGTTGTTGGTTCAATTTTTACTGAATCAACAGGTGCTACATCTCTCATTTTTGGAGATGCCACAAGTACTCCCACATTGAGATATGTAGTTATTTCTATTGACATTGCAAATGACTGGCTGCTTGCAAGAGCTTTACAGCCCGGCGATGATACAAAAGAATCCATTACTCATGTTTATCCGGCAGGTGGTGGACCTTATCAGGCTGAAATATTTTCTTCGGCAAGAACAGGTGTTGAGATCAATAACCCGAATCAAAGTTACAGAGTCTCAACGATCGTTGATGTAACTAACGGAAATAATTCTCCAATCAGTACACTTCCTGTTATTGTAAATCTTGTACAATCACCTGCTTCAATGTTTGCTGTACCTGCTATAGATCCTGATGCAGGAACAACATTAAAATACAGATTTGCAACACTTGCAGAAATGGGTGGTGTTAGTCAAAATCCACCATCAGCAGGCGGATTTCCTGCTACGATCGACAGAGTAACTGGTATCGTAACATGGAATACTACAGGTGCTGTTCTTGGCGGACTGTATTCATGCCAGATCATAATTGAAGACAGAAGCTCTGCTGATACAAACATCCTGAGAACCAGGGTAGCTGTAGATTTTCTTATTCTTATAAATAATGCTTGTCCTAATCCAAACTTTCCTACATTTGTTGCACCGTCCCCTACTTGTGGAACTGTGTTCGCAGGTGCTCCGGGAACTCCGATCTCATTTGATATAACAGCATCAGATCTTGATCCGGGTAATGTTTTATTAAATTCTACCGGATTACCTCCGGGTGCTACAATGACTCCTGTACTTCCACAACAAGGAAATCCTGTAAGCAGTCAATTTAACTGGGTTGCAGTTGCAGGTGTTTATGTTGTTTCTTTCACTGCAACAGATTCATGCGGTGCACAAACGATCTGCACATATTCATTTGATATAGTTCTACCCGTTGAGCTTTCTTCATTTACATCAACTGTAACAGCAAATGATGTTACTTTGAACTGGTCAACAATTACTGAAACCAATAACTCAGGATTCAATATAGAAAGAGCTTCTTATGTTAATGGAGTTCTGACTGACTGGAATACTCTTGGTAATGTTCAGGGAAATGGAAATTCAAATACAGTACATTCATATTCATTTACTGACAAAAATCTTGGTGCAGGTAATTATGCTTACAGATTAAAGCAGATCGATTTCAATGGTAATTTTGAATATCACAATCTGAGTTCTGATGTAAATATTGGATTGCCAACCAGATTTGAATTAATGCAGAACTATCCTAATCCTTTCAATCCATCAACAAAGATCAGCTTTGAGCTGCCTACAGATGGTACTGTTAAGCTTTCAGTATTTGATAACAGCGGAAAGCAGGTTCAGGAATTAGTCAATGGACATAAAAATTCAGGCTATTATTCTGTAGATTTCAACGGATCAAATCTTGCAAGTGGTGTCTATTACTACAAGCTTGAGTTCTCATCCGTAAGTGAATCAGTTGTTAAGATCAGAAAAATGGCATTAGTTAAATAATCATATTTCTGAAAAATATTTTAAATCCCTGTCTGTAATTCAGACAGGGATTTTATTTTAATAATTTTTTCTATCTTATATTCGGTTAAATATTTTTTAAAAATAATAATTGATTTAATAAATTGAAAAAATATTTATACATATTATTTTTCCTTTTATTGTGCAGTACTTTGTCTGCACAACTTCCTAATCACAATATTCATCTCATTGCCAATTTAAATAACTATCCCGCATATTCAGCTTTATGGGGTTATACTGATACTGATGGAAATGAATATGCAATACTTGGATGCAGCAATGGTACTTCTATTGTAAATATTACTGATTCATCAAATGTACATGAAGTTGGATTTATTCCCGGTCCAATCAGCGGATGGAGGGAAATGAAGACTTATTCTCATTATGCTTATGTAGTTTCTGAAGGTACTAACAGCAGACTTCAGATCATTGATCTTCAGTATCTTCCCGATTCAGTAAATCTTGTCAGGACATGGTCTTACAGCGGATATACTTATACTCATGCAATTTCACAATCGGGTCCGTATCTATATTTAAGCGGTGGAAATGCAAGCCCAAATGGCGGAGTTCAGATCATTGATGTTACTGATCCTGTCAACCCTGTGAGAAGAGGTTTCAATTCTGAAAGATATGTTCATGACTGCAGAATATTGAATGATACAATCTGGACATGCAACATTAATAATCAAAGAGTTTCTATAATTAATTCTGGAAATAAAGATAATCCTACGGAGATCAGAAATTTTCTTACACTACAAGGCTTTCCTCATAATTGTGCCATTACTGATGACAGGAAATATTTATTTGTAACTCATGAAAATGAAGATCCTGGTGTACTGGAAATTTATAACATAGAAGATCTGGACAATATAACTTATATCAGAAACTGGCAACCGACTAATATTACAACATCAATTACTCACAATGTCGAAATTTATGGAAACTATGCAATAGTTGCTCATTATACTTCAGGAGTCAGGATCCTCGACATTTCAGATCCCGTAAACCCTGAAGAAGTAGCATGGTATGACACAAGACCACAGGATAATTCAACAATGTACGAAGGTTGTTGGGCTGTTTATTTGTTTCCGTCCGGTAAGATTATAGCTTCTGATATTTCAAATGGATTATTTGTTTTAAGAGCGACTGGTTTGACAGGAATAAATAATTTTGTAAATGAAGTTCCTGAGAATTTTTATCTGCATCAGAATTTTCCAAATCCATTTAATCCCGAAACATCAATTAAATTTGAAATTCCAGTTCAGGGAAATGTGTTGATCGAACTTTATAATTCTAAAGGAGAATTCATTTCTGAAATTGTTAATGGAAATAAAACTTCCGGTTCTCATACTGTACATTTTAATGCTGCCTCTTTAAGCAGCGGTATTTATTTTTGCAGAATGAACTTTAACGGATCCGGCAGGTCTATTAAAATTTCTTTGATTAAATAATTTATTAAAAAGAGAAATTATATAACAGTTTTAATTTTAAATAATAATAATTAATTTGATTTAAATTTATAAAATAATTTATAATACTTTAAGGAGGTGAATATTTAACTTCATACTTTATTTTAATAAAGCAAACCCAATTTATGAAATTGAAAAATTTTCTGCTTGTCATCATTATTATCATCACTGCTTTTTCTGATCTTACATTCGCTCAAAATTATAACTGGATCACTCCAAATAAAACTTACCTGAAATTATATATTGCCGACGATGGTATTTACAGGATCTCAAAATCCGATTTTACAAATGCCGGGATCAATACAAATAACATAGATCCAAGGACTGTTAAGATCTATAATTTAGGTGAACAAAAGCCAGTCTATTTCAGAGGTGAATCTGATGGCTTTTTTAATGATTCTGATTATGTTGATTTTTATGGTAGTAGAAATTATGGTGGTCTGTCAAATGTATATAATGCAGATAATCAGGTTATATTTTCAACAAATGAATGGTATGATTTGAATTCAGATACAAATGTTTACTGGATTGAATGGGGCGGAGCTAACGGATTAAGGATGGTGAACTCATCTTATAATGCACCCGTTAATTATCAGCAGAATTATTCTGAACAAATACTTCACCTCGAAAAAGATAAAATTTACTGGATCGGTCAGGCTACAAATGCAAATGATTTCAGTAATTTTAGTAATGAAAGATATTTAGGTGAGTCCTGGTACTGGAATCTTTTATATAATGGTCAAACTTTATCAGATACTTTTTCTTTACCTCTCTTAAACAGAAATTCCGTTAATGTCTCTCTTAGAATTTTTGCTTATCCGCAAAGTGCCAGTTTTACAGTTCCCAATGAACATAACGTTGAAATAAAGATCAATGGAATTGTCGTAACAAATTTTTTGAGAAATGATTTTAACAGAATTGATACAACAATAACATTCCCGGTAAACATGCTATCTGATTCTACTGTAAATACAGCTACTGCGACATATACTTCTTCAGGTGGATTTTCGGGAACTATGTTCTTTGATCTTTTTGAATTTAAATATCCTCAAAAGTTAAAATTCAGAAATAATTTTGCCAAGATGAAACTCATTGGTGAAGATACAACATCAAGAAAGATCAAAGTATCCGGATTAAATCCGGGTAATCAAACTTTTATTTATGACGTATCAAACAACATCAGAATTACATCTTATTCAAATAGTGCCGATACTCTGATTTTCTCGGCAAGGCAAAATTCCAGTATTGAAATCACAAATAAATTTATTACGAAAAAGCCTTTAAGAATAATTCAGAGACAGGTACCTGATCTTGTATCATCTTCAAACGGAGTTGATTATCTAATAATTTATCCGAAAATATTTGAATCTCAGGTACTTCAGCTTCAGAATCACCGTGAAACATATGATAACTTCAGAGTAAAGAAGGCTGAAATACAGGATATTTATGACATTTTTAGTTACGGAATTGTAAGTCCGGATGCAATAAAAAATTTCAACAGACATATTTTTTATAACTGGCAGCAGCCAAGAGTAAAATATGTCTGTCTTTTTGGAAGAGGCTCACTCGATCCGAAAAAAAGTTCGGATGCTACTATATACTCTGAAAATTTTATACCTATAAAAGGAAATCCTTCGTCTGATAATTTTTATTCGAATGTGAATACTGGTACATTTGTTTTTTATAATCAGATTTCAATTGGCAGATTACCTGCTTTAAATGTAACTGAAGCTCAAAGTATGGTAAATAATATTATCAGTTATGAAACGCAGCCACCTCGGTCATGGTCAAAAGATTTTACATTTATCGGAGGCGGAGTAAATCAAGTTGAACAGGAATTGTTTAATCCTCAGATAATTGATTCCCTCATCAATCCTCATATTCTTCCAAATCCAATTAAAGGAAATCCTGTTCGCATAATGAGATATGATCTAAATGGAGCACTTACTTTTAATATAACTGATTCTGTAAAAAATCAAATTAACAGAGGAACAATTGCTGTTAATTTTCTTGGACATGCGGGAAGTCAGGATTGGGAAATATCTATGAAAGATCCTAACGTCTTAAATAATAATGGAAATTTTCCGGTTGTATTCAGCATGACATGCTATACCGGTAAAACAGGTGAACCAAATTTCAGATCTTTTGGAGAAAAATTTATGAACATGAATAACAGAGGAGCAGTTGCTTTTTTTGCTACTTCAGGCTGGGGATTCGTGTATGCCGGATCATGGCTGAACGCAAATATATACAGAGCATTTGCAAAGGACACAATCAGAAGAATCGGAGATATTATTTCTTATGCCAATAATGTTATCAAAGCTGATTCTTTAGGATTTACCATCAGACATACTGTCAATTGTTACACATTAATGGGTGATCCGGCTCTTAAACTTCAGCTACCCGTGCAGCCCGAGTTTTCAATTTCTTCTGATGATTATTTACTTTCAAAAAAAAATCCGTCAATTAATGAACCTGTAAATCTAAAATTCTATCCGAAAAATTTTGGTTTGAATTCAGATTCTGTGAGAGTTGAAATGAGCATAAACAGAAATAGTCAAAAATATTTTTATAAAGAAAATGTTTTGTATGATTTCAGCAGCAATGATACTCTTTCTTATGATTTTAAACTTGATTCAAAAGGACAGTATCAGGTAAAGTTTATTATAGATAGTTTTAATTATTATCCAGATGAAAATAAAAATAACAACACACTTATCTTTAATTTAAATATTAATAATATTTCTTTTGTCCCATATAAACCTGTGATAAATTCTGTAATAAAAAATGACAGCGTGGAATATGTCGGTCTTAACCCATTTATAAAAAAGAATGAAAAAACTATAACTCTTTTACTGCAGACTGATACTACTGATAAATTCAATTCTCCCATAAAGCAAATCTTTGTTAATAATGCACCGCAGGGAGTTGTCACAAAATTCAAAACTCTACTGCCTGTAAGAGATACTTCAAAGCTATACTTTTGGCGGACGAATTCAATTGTGAACGGAGATAGTTCAGGATGGTCGGCAGTTCAGATGTTTAAATATAATCCGCTGTTTACCTCTTTAAATGCAAATGAAAAGGATGGTGAAAATATTCTTGATACAAGTACAGCAATTTATAAAATAAATTCTCAGCAATTTCCATCATATGAATTGAATAATGTTTCCTATAATACTGAAAATAATTCTAGCGGACTAAAAATAAATGATTTTAATGGAGACCTGGTAGTCAGATCATTAGGAAGTAGTGGATCTGAAGCTTCCCATTTTTCTGTACTTGGTAATAGTATTCATATTGATGCTGGCGGAAATACCGGTCTGAATCTTCTTAAAGTAAGAAAACTTGACGGTAAAATTCTTCAGCATAAAAATTTTAAACTGACCTTTGGAAATTCTAATGATTCAATTATTAATTTTCTGAATACTTTTGATACTACACATTATTTAATGGGACTCAATGCAGCTTATGTTGCAAATACTTTTTTACTTAATGCAAATACAATTGCAAAGTTTGCTCAGTTTGGAAGTACTAAACTCAATAACACTAATGTGAGAATTGGCTTTTTCGATTCATGGAGCTTTATCGGATATCTCGGTGCTCAGCAGTCAGATGTATCAGAAAATTTCAGCAAATATGTTTCAGTATGGACAGAATCAATTTCATCGCAAAATAAAAAATTCAAACAGACATCCGGAACTGTAATTTTTAATGCAGGTCCTGCAAGGCAATGGCAGAATTTTTCCTGGAATAATGTTTTACTTCCTTCCAACAAAATTTTATTTGATGTGTATGGTTTGAAGGCAGACGGAAAATCAGATCTTCTGCTTCAGAATATTTCCACTAATAATAATACTAATATATCTTCAATTAATTCTATCCTTTATCCAAATTTAAATTTTGTTGGAAAATTCAGCATTGATACAATTACAGGAAATAAATCTCCTGTACTTAATTCATTTAAACTAAATTATAAAAGTCCGGCTGAGATCATCGCTGAGCTTGACGGACTGTGGAAATCAGACTCTGTTGCTGTCTCAGGAAAAGAAGTCAAAGTCGGTTTTAAAATTTATAATGCAGGTGATTTATATATTCCAGGTTATGTAGCCAAAATCTATTATCTTAAAGATTTTAATAATGTTCTGATTAAAACAGATACCTTAAATAATCCTATTAATATAAATGGAAATATATCACATGAATCAAAATTTAAAATCCCAAACTTGAGATATAATATTTCAAATAATGAAACTTTTTTTATTGAGATCCTTCCAAGGGGAAATTTAAACGAAGCCTTTACATATAATAATTTTGTGTATTTTGATATGCTGCCCGGTCAGCAGAATTCAGCTGCCGGTTTGGATATATTTAGTGACGGCAGGGAAATTCAAAGCGGAGATAATGTAAGTCTTAATCCTGAAGTAAAAATAATTGTAAAAAATGATCCTGATCTGAGTAACTCTGATCTTTTTACAGATCTTAAAGAAATATATCTGAACGGAATTAGTATAAATAGTAAATCAACTGCAGACAGAAATTCTGACCGTATATTAAAAAGTGAAAATAGTTTAACCAAAAAAATTAGTTTCAGTAACGAATTAAAATTTACTCCGGATCTGAATAAAGGTGAAAATCTTCTCAAGATTATAACCGGTAATAAAGACGGCTCATATGATACTACAGATTTCGTGTTGAATGTCACTGATGAATTATCAATTGGTGATCTGATCAATTATCCTAATCCAATGAAATCGGAAACAAGTTTTATGTTTGATGTCACAGGCTTTGAGAATCCGGGAAAAGGCTTAATTAAAATTTATACAATTGCTGGCAGACTGATACGAGAGATCGAAATTCCTGTGAATATTGGGTTTAATACTATTACATGGGATGGCAAAGACAGTGACGGAGATCTTATAGCAAATGGAACTTATCTGTATAAACTTTCTGTAACTGGTTCTATTCAGCTTGAGTCTGAAGTAATGAAGCTTGTAGTCCTGAAATAAAAAAAATAGGGCAGATAGATATTATTCTTTTCCGACTTTTACTATCTCAGCATTCAGATGTTCGATGAAACTATTGACATTGTCTTTCATAATTTGAACTTCATATTCATCCTTTATAATATCGTCAGCCGGCAGATTTTTATCTTTTAGAATTTTAACTGCTTCTAAGTCACTGTCTATCAGATTTAAAAACTGCTCCTTTAAAGCATCGGATCCACCATAGTTTTTTACAGTTTCCATTTTATTTACAGATGCAAAAAGATTGTTTAACTTTGATTCAAAAAATTTCAGATCCTCTGCTTTATTAATTCCTGATGTATATTCTCTCAGTAGCGTTACATCATTATTCATCCTGTAAAGAAATTCAAATTTATTTCTCTGAAGTCCCTGACTGATTTTATCACAGCCGTATATTGAAAAAATTATTTCCAATGCAATTAATATTGTAAATAGTTTACTGAATTTAAAATGCTTCATAATCTAATCTGGGTTTAGCTAAATGGGTTAATGAATCGTTTTCAAAATAATTTGTATCTTTTGTAATTTGCGAATATTTATATTTGAAAAATGCTGTAATGCCTATCATTGCTGCATTGTCTGATGAGTATTCGGGTTTTGGGAAATAGATGCTGTAACCTGAATTTTTTAGCTCACTGAATTTTTCTTTTAAACTGCTGTTTGCCGACACTCCTCCTGATACAGAAATTATTTTAATTCCATATTTCTTTGCAGCCTTTAATGTATTTTTAAAAAGACTTTTAGTAGCAGCTTCCTGAAATGAAGCGGATATGTCTGATACAAGTTTGTCATTTTTTTTATTTTCAAAATCGATATTTCTCAAATAATAAAGTACTGAAGTTTTTATACCCGAATATGAAAAATTGAATTCACTATCTCTGACTATTGCAGGAGGAAATTTATGAAAATCTTTATTTCCATCTTTTGCAAATTTGTCGATCATCTGTCCGCCCGGATATCCCAGTCCGAGAAGTTTTGCTGTTTTGTCAAAAGCTTCACCGGCAGCATCATCCACTGTGTAACCGATAATTTTATGTTTGAAAAAATTCTCAACTAAAATCAACAAAGTATGACCACCTGAAACTATCAGCCCAATAAATGGAAATTCATGTTTCTGACCATTCAGAAAATTGGAATAAAGATGTGCCTGAATATGATTGACAGGAATAAAAGGTTTATTCAATGTGAAGGCCAGTGATTTTGCAAAATTCATTCCAATCAATAAAGAACCAATCAATCCGGGTTCTGAAGTAGCAGCTATAACGTCTATATCTTTAATATGCTTACCGGATGTTTCTAATGATTCACTTGCAATTTTTGCAATGTTGTTTAAATGTTCACGGGATGCCAGCTCAGGAACAACACCACCAAACTTTCCATGCGAGATCTGAGATGAAATTATATTGGAAAGTACATTCTCGTTTTCAAGTACTGCTGCAGATGTTTCGTCACATGAAGTTTCGATTGCGAGTATATTCATAAAAAAATTAAATATTAATAATTATTTTTAAACATTAATAGGAAAGTTATGTTACAAAAAAAAAATAATTACGTTTCTATTAATTTTATGAATTAACATATTTTAAAAAATAAATTTGACCTATTAGTTTATGACCCAAAAAGTAAAAATGGATAATAACAGATTCAAAATGTTTTTAATACTACTAATTTCATTCCTTTTCGTACTTCCGGCTATTTCACAGGTAAAATTACTTATCCCAATGGAATCCAATCAATCAGATCATCTGAAAGCTTACGGTATTGCATACAGGCATTTGATGAATACAAAAGAAGTTGACTGGCTTTTGAATTACAGAGGCGGATCATTCATGTTTGGATATTCATCTTCACTGGAAGAAGAATGCAAAGCGAAAGGAGTATCTTACGAACTGCTCGATGGTACAATGACTGCTCAGGTATATTCAGATTCAAAAAATGAAGAAAATAATACAGATGTAGTAAGACTGGAAAAGGTTGCTAAGATCGCTGTGTATGTCCCGCCCAATGCACTCCCTTGGGATGATGCTGTTCAGATGGTACTGGAATATGCGGAGATTCCTTATGATAAGCTCTGGGATGAGGAAGTGCTTACTGACAAACTAAAAGGTTATGACTGGCTTCATCTTCATCATGAAGATTTTACCGGACAGTATGGAAAATTCTTTGCATCATACGGCTCAGCTCCGTGGTATCTGAATCAGCAAAAGATCAACGAAGATATGGCAGCTAAACTCGGATATAAAAAAGTCTCACAATTAAAACTTGCAGTTGTAAAAAAGCTCAAAGAGTATATTGCCAACGGAGGATTTTTATTTACAATGTGCTCTGCGACTGATACTTATGACATTGCACTTGCTTCTCAGTTCACGGATATTTGTGAATCAATTTATGACGGAGACCCTGCCGATCCGCAGGCAAACAGTAAACTCGATTTTACTGAATGTCTGGCATTTGAAAATTTTACTGTCGATCTGAATCCGTTGGTTTATGAATATTCGAATATTGATGTGACCGGTCAGCTTCTGCAGATGGGTCAGTTTAATGACAATTTCACTTTGGTTGATTTTTCAGCAAAGTATGATCCGGTTCCTTCAATGCTTACACAATGCCACACTTCAGTAATAAACGGATTCCTTGGACAGACTACAGGTTTTCAGAAAAACCTGCTGAAAAAAAATGTAACTGTAATGGCTTTGAAAGACGGAACAGAATATGTGAGATATATTCACGGAAATTACGGCAGGGGAACATTCACATTTTATGGCGGTCACGATCCTGAAGATTATCAGCATGCTGTTGGTGATCCAAAGACCGAACTAAAAGAATTTCCACATTCTCCCGGCTACAGATTGATCCTGAATAATGTATTATTTCCAGCTGCAAAAAAGAAAAAACTTAAAACGTAAAAGCAGTTAGTAGTTAATAGTTAACAGTTATTATTGGTGCTAAAATTCTAATAAATATACCTCAACTTCTCAATGTTAAACCCTCCCCTTACCAAGGGGAGGGCAGGGTGGGGTTGAAAAAACAAGTAAAGCAATAAATCTTTGTTCAAAAAATATTTTTCATAACTCAACCATTAACCTTCCCCTTATCCAAGGGGAGGGCAGGGTGGGGTTGTTAAAAACAAGTAAAGCTTAATCAAAAAATAAACTTCCCAAGTTGCTGTCTGGAAAAATCCTAATAGATCATCGCAAAATTAAATTTATAGTATTCGCATTTGCTTTAAGTTTACATTTATTCTCCTGCAATAAAACTCCCGAAAAGACTGAAAAGAAATTTTCTATAAAAGATGACGCAGGTATTGATGTAGAATTTTCATCATACCCCGAAAGAATTATTTCACTCGGTCCGAATATTACTGAAACCATTTATGCATTAGGTGCAGATACATTATTATATGGCGTTACGGAATTTTGTGATTATCCACCTGAAGTAAAGACAAAAGTCAATACAGGCAGCTATCTCAGTCCTGACTATGAAATCATTTCTTCACTCAAACCCGATCTTATTATAGTAAATGTTGAATCTTCAAATAATCCTACTTATCAGTCTCTTAAAAATATGGGTTATAACTTATTCCTAAGTCACGCAAAAGACATTGAAGGAATTTTTAAAATGGTCAATGATATTGGCATGATCACTAACAGGGAAAATAATGCTAATATACTTTTTAATTCTATTTCGGATCAGTTAAAATATAAAGACCCTTCATCAGTTCAAAAGAAAGATAAAACAGTATTGATACTGATTGCAATTAATCCGATGATGACAACTAACAAGAATACTTTTATTAATGAAATTGCATTACTCGCAGGTCTGAAGAATATTTATTCAGAAGAAGATCAGGAATATCCTGTGATAAATTATGAAGATGTGGTCAGCAAAAATCCATCTTTCATTATTTTCCCTGCTGATACCCTTGATACAGAAAAGATTGAAATTTATAAAAAAGAATTAACTGAAAAGCTGAGTAATTCTGAGGCAGTCAAAAACGGTAAAGTAATTTTTATAGATGATGACATTATGTTCAGACCCGGTCCACGGATCACAGACGCTGTGAAGACTTTGAGAGCTCATATTAAAACGGATTAAGATAAATTTTCTCTCATGAGCTGCAAAACATATTATTAATTTTTAGAAAATACTGCAATTTAAACTTAAACCTCTTTCCTCAAATCGCTATATTGTCACTTACCAAAAATTAAATTAAAATAATAAATTGTCAGATAACAAAATTATATTCTCAATGGTGGGAGTAAGCAAGACTTTCCCACCGCAGAAGCAGGTGTTAAAAAATATTTACCTTTCATTTTTTTATGGAGCGAAGATCGGCATCATCGGTCTAAACGGTTCGGGAAAATCTACGCTGCTAAAGATCATTGCAGGGATTGAAGAAAAATTCGAAGGTGAAGTTCATTTCACAAAAGAATATTCAATCGGATATCTTTCACAGGATCCCGAGCTTGATGAAACTAAAACAGTAAAAGAAATAGTACAGGAAGGCGTTCAGGAAGTTGTTGATGTATTAAAAGAGTATGAAGAAGTAAATAATAAATTCGCCGAGCCGATGGAAGATGATGAAATGACTAAGCTTATCGAAAAGCAGGGTGAACTTACTGAAAAGATCGAACACATGAACGGTTGGGAACTCGACGCAAAACTCGAAAGAGCAATGGATGCACTAAGAACTCCCGAAGGAGATACTCCTGTGAAAAATCTTTCAGGTGGTGAGAGAAGAAGAGTTGCACTATGCAGACTGTTGCTTAAAGAACCGGATATTCTTTTACTCGATGAGCCGACAAACCATCTCGATGCAGAATCTATCGACTGGCTTGAACAGCATCTTAAACAATATAAAGGTACTGTCATTGCGATTACTCACGACAGATATTTCCTAGACAATGTTGCAGGATGGATACTCGAGCTGGACAGGGGAGAGGGGATTCCGTGGGAAGGTAATTATTCCTCATGGCTTGATCAGAAAACCAAACGTCTTGCAATGGAAGAGAAACAGGAAAGTAAAAGACAGAAGACTTTGCTGCATGAACTCGAATGGGTGAGAATGTCTGCAAAGGCAAGACATGCAAAATCTAAAGCGAGATTGCAGGCTTATGATAAAATGCTCAATGAAGATACAAAGAAAAAAGAGGAACAGCTTGAGATATTTATCCCGAATGGTCCGAGGCTTGGAAATAAAGTGATCGAATCTCTGGATGTCAGTAAGTCTTTTGGTGAAAAACTTTTATATGAGAAACTGAATTTTTCACTTCCACCTGCGGGAATTGTCGGTATCATTGGAGCTAACGGTACAGGTAAGACGACATTGTTCAGAATGATACTCGGCACAGAAACGCCCGACAACGGTAAATTTGATGTCGGTGAAACTGTAAATATCGGTTATGTAGATCAGGCACATGCGAATATCGATCCGGAAAAAACTGTATGGGAAGTGATCTCAGAAGGAAATGAATTTATTGAACTCGGCGGAAAGCAGTATAACTCAAGGGCGTACGTCGCAAGATTTAATTTTGCCGGTGCAGATCAGGGAAAGAAAGTAAGCTCACTTTCAGGTGGAGAAAGGAATAGACTGCATCTTGCACTTACTTTAAAATCAGAAGCTAATGTATTGCTGCTTGACGAACCTACAAACGACATTGATGTGAATACACTTCGGGCACTGGAAGAAGGTCTTGAAAATTTTGCAGGATGTGCTGTTATAATTTCTCACGACAGATGGTTCCTTGACAGAGTGGCTACACATATACTTGCGTTTGAAGGAGATTCTGTTGTTGATTATTTCGAAGGCGGCTATTCAGAATATGAAGAATATAAAAAGAAGAAGTATGGATATGTCGAGCCGAAGAGAGTTAGATATAAAAAATTAGTTGAATAAAATTTAATATTCATTTAGTAATTAAAAAATTGGATGACTGAATCTTTCTGTCATCCAATTTTTATATTAAGTTTTTATAAATTACTATTAAATAAATCTCTTCATTTACCTGTCAGCCATCCTGTTGCATAAATAATATTTAATAAAAAGTTATGCTGTTTAATTCTCTGTTTCATTCCATAATCTACATTATACTTAATGGCAGTATAAAGTTTATTTGTCACAGGCCATGCTCCGATCTGAAAACTAACATATCCGAGCTGGTCGTGAACAGATGAGTCCCACCAGACATCAGTTCCCGTATCATCTGTGATCTGAAAATTATATCCGCCCATAATTCCGATCTCAAATCTCGGACTCAGATACTGGCTTATTCCGTATTCGACAGTCAGTCTGTTACCCGGTGATACATTTACATCTTTAATTTTACTGTTCATCTCATATGTTAGTGAAGCCATAATTGCCATTGCCTGACTTGACTTTCCCTTGATCTTCATCGGATACACATATCCAAATGCCTGAAACATGTTTGTCCAGTATCCGAGTCCTACATTGTCACTGCCGCTAGGAGTATATCTTCCGGTAGGGGCAACTATAGAATATGCCATTGTTAAATTCATATTTTCCGAAGCCCAGCTTAAACCAAATGGGAGAAATGTCATATCACTGAATCCGCTGACATTTCCATTAATAGTTCCATCTTTGGTTATCGTATCCCTTAATACTTTTGCAACTGCATCATAAGCAAGATCAAGATTTACTGTAGAATAAGGAGGAGTAATTGCAGCGATATAGGTCCCGCCAAGTAATTTAAAGGATGATGCATAAAAAAAAGTCGGAATGTTTACATATCCGTTAATATCTATATCTAATGTCGTCTTACTGTTCTGTCGAACTATTTCAGTAACCTGATTACCTTCACTGTTGAAAAATTTTTTCCCGCTGATAAACAAATTATAATCCAACACATACAATCCTGGTGGAGGAGTTGCATAGTCCCTTATATCCCAGATTCCCGGAACGTAATGACCTGATGTAAAAGGTGATGCTCCATTCAATGTGTCGATACCTTGCGCTTTACTAATTTTAGTAAAACTAAACATCGAAAACAAAAGAATCAAAGAGATTGTAAATTTTTTCATTTTTAATCATTTATATTTATAAATATATCTCGCATTATTCAGTGAAGAATTTTAATCTTTTTTATACATCTCAAGACTATCCAGTTTAAGTCTGCTCTTAAGCCAACCCTGAAGTTTATTTTTATCAGCAGGTATTAGATCTTTTTCAACATCATAAATAAAAACCGGGATATTAAATTCTGCTTTATCATTTTCTGTATAAAATGTATGATTGGCAATTGATATTGAATTTATTTCAGGGTAAAGAGAATTAACTTCTTTTAATAACTGCTCATGGTCATATCTATTCTGCGCAATCGAATCTTCAAGTAATTTTATTCTTGACTCTTTTTCACTGAATTGTATTTCATTTGTTTT
>DAORRV010000006.1:46953-52043 GCA_035443185.1 Ignavibacteria bacterium
TTCAGACTGAGCTTCTTTAAAAGGACTGATATAAAAGTAAATGAAAGAAACTATCAATCCTGCTAATGTAGCAATAAATAAATTTCTAAGTGATTTTCTTAATAATGCGAAATCATAAATGCCTAGTGCAAATCCCGAACCTACTATTGGACCCATTAACGGAGATATAAGCATAGCACCGATTATAACAGCAGTAGAGTTTACATTTAACCCAATCGAAGCCACAAGTATAGCACATGCAAGTATCCAAAGGTTGGCTCCTGTAAAAGTAATATTATTTTTTACGCTTTCTAAAGTTTTACCTTTATCGTCTTCGCCTTTTTGAAGATTAAATAATTCGTTTAGATATGTCATTAACTTGAATTATTGATAAATATATTCTCGAAATTTTCAAAGTATTATCCATTCAATCATATTACTCAAAATTGAATAAAATAAGGAATGTCTGAAAGGGTAAAGATTATATAATTAATTTGAAAAATTTATAATCATAAAAATAATTTAAATAATCAAAATATTTATTTTAAAGCGCGGTCTTCCTGCCGTTTCCCGTGTAAATTTCCGTCAGGATCATTAAAGTATAGAACCAGTCTATTTGACAACACAGGAAATTTAGGAACGGCAATTTTCCCTCCGTTAGATTCTATCTTCTGAATATATTCTTCAATATTATTTTCAGAAATCGCAATTACAACAGGTTGATTCTCATCTCGCTTTTTCATAATAGCTCCGTTTATTCACTGTGTTTCTTCATTGCCTGAAAAGGCAGTCCAATAATCATCAGCAAATTGTTCATACTCATATCCAAACACTTTTTCAAAAAAATTCATTAACCTCCCGGGTTCATCACTTTGCATTTCAAAATATATAACTCTGTTATTAATGATGTAAAAAAAATGAATTCAAAAAAATTTTATTGACGAATAAACATTAGACTAAAATTAATTAATCCATTAAGGAAATATTCCTAAGTTAGCATAGGATATTGCAATTTTATTTATAGCACTTATGAAAGCAGCAGTTCTGAGTGAATCTACTTTGCTGTCATTCATTTTAATTTCTCTGATTTCATTATAAGCAGACATCATTGTTTCTTCAAGTCCGGAGTCCACGAGTTCCTTTTCACTTGCACCTCTGATAAGAGTATCTCTCTGTAGTTTTGATAATGGTATGCTGCTTGTAGCATCAAGTACATTTACAAAATTTAGATTTGCCAGTTCTTCATATCTTTTATCCATTCTACCAAAAGATACATGTGAAAGATTTTTTAACCATTCAAAATATGAAACTGTAACGCCGCCTGCATTAAGATACAAGTCTGGGATAATTAAAATATTTTTGTCAAGCATGATTTTTTCTGCTTCAGGAGTAACAGGTCCGTTTGCACCTTCACCAACTATTTTTGCTTTGATCCTTCCTGCATTGGCAGAGGTAATTTGATTTTCAAGAGCAGCAGGGATAAGAATGTCACACTCTAATTCAAGAGCTTCAGATGTGAAACTTAGGTTTATTGCATTTTTGAAATTGAGAATACTTCCTGTAGTTTTTCTGTGGTGGAATACTTCATCAAGATCTAATCCTTTTGGATCATAAATTGCTCCTTCATATTCTGCAATTGCAATTAATACTGACCCGGCTTCCTGGCAGTATTTTCCGGCATAATATCCAACATTTCCAAGTCCTTGTAATACCACTGTTTTTCCTTCCATTCCTGTTGAAAGTCCAATCTTATCCATATCTTCTTTTATACTTACAGCTTCACGAAGTCCAAAAAATACACCTCTTCCGGTGGCTTCTCTTCTTCCTTTTATTCCGTGCTGACTCAGAGGTTTTCCTGTAACGCATGCAAATGCATCGATCTGTCCGGTATTAAAAGTTGCATAAGTATCTGCTATCCAGGACATTTCTCTTTCACCTGTACCATAATCCGGAGCAGGTACGTCAATACCCGGACCGATCAGATTTTTTTTGATCAGCTCAGAAGTATATCTTCGGGTTATATTTTCAAGTTGTCTTTCAGTGTATTTTTTTGGATCAATTTTAATTCCTCCTTTTGCTCCGCCAAAAGGAACGTCAACAACAGCACATTTATATGTCATAAGTGCAGCAAGAGCTTTTACTTCATCTTCATTTACCATCAGGCTGTATCTGATACCTCCTTTTACAGGATTCTTGTGATGAGAATGTTCTATCCTCCATGCATCTAAAACTTCAATATCTCCGTTATCCAATCTCAAAGGAAAATTGAATTTGTAAATACAATTGCATTGCCTGATCTGATTCAAAAGCCCTGCATGATGCGTTGTGAATCCGGCAGCTTTGTCAAAATAACTGCAGACATCTTTAAAGAAATGTGTGTCCTCTTCGTGATGATCAATATCACTTTTGCTCATAATAAAAATTAAATTAATTAAAATTTTGTATGGAAAAAAATATGTTAAAACTTTGTTTTTTTAAAGTTAATTTTTTTTATACAAACAAAATTTTCTGTTGATATTTATTTGAATATATTGAAAAACTTTTTGAGTAATTCAAATTCATTTTCAAATGGAATTTCTGTCCGATTTTTAAAATTATAAATGTTCTTGGTATATTGTAATTTAAGATTAATAATTGTAAATTTGATAAAAAAGGTAACCCCCCACGGAGGTAAATAATTATGAGAATCAAAATTTGTTTAACGGTTTTATCATTTGTTTTTTTGTCAGTTTATCTTTTTCCAAAATCAATTCTATCTCAAAATTCCTGGTATTCCATCAATGGTTCTCAAAGCAGCACTCAAGATATTAACGGACTTGATATTGTAAATTCAAATGTTATCTATGCTGTAGGCGGAGGTGGATTTATTTATAAGTCAGTCGATGCCGGTATTAATTGGGATAAGATTGTGAATAATGCTACAAGTCAATATCTATGGTCAGTATCATTTGCAGATGAGCAAACAGGCTGGGCTGTAGGGTATGGAGGGACTATTGTTAAGACAGTAAACGGAGGTACATCATGGCAGATTCAGAATTCAGGTACTTACTCAGCTTTGCTGGATGTTCAGTTTCTTGATCAAATGACAGGATGGGTAATCGGACATAACGGCATTATATTAAAAACTATAAATGGCGGAATGAACTGGATCACTCAGACATCAGGTAGTATGGAAAATATTTTTAATATCAAATTTATAAACTCTCTGACAGGATATCTCTCAGGTGATGCTGGAGTTTTTAAAACTACAAATGGTGGAGATAGCTGGACAAATAATTTAAATGAGCCCTGGGTTTATTCAGTGGATTTTGTAAACGCAAACACCGGCTGGGCTGGTGTCAGATATGGAAAAATGTTCAGGACTAATAACGGCGGCGAATCCTGGACTGAACAAAACAGCGGTACCAGCGCAACTTATTATTCGATGAAATTTTTGGATGAAAATACTGGCTATGCAGTAGGAGATTATAATACAATTATAAAAACTACAAACAGTGGATTAAACTGGGTATTAGAAAACAGTGGAGTTGAAAACAGTTTTGCAAAATTCAGCAGGATAGATAGTTATGATATATCAGGGAATGTCTGTTTTATAGTAGGATTTAATAGTACTATATTAAAGACTGAAAACGGTGGTACTAACTGGAATAATTATTTTAATTTTTCAATCTCCACCATTCCAACAAATATAGATCTTTGGTCTATATTCTTTACAAGTAATGATGTTGGCTGGACTGCCGGGAGTAATGGATCAATATATAAGACTACAAATGGCGGATTGCAGTGGAATCAATCAGCTCAGGGATTTGTAAATGATCTACTGATCGATATTTTTTTTACAAGTGATAAACATGGCTGGGTAGTAGGACATAATGGTAGAATATTAAGAACTTCAAATAACGGACTTAATTGGGAAAATCAAAACTCTGGCACACAAGATAATTTGTTCAATGTTTTTTTCTATAATAATTTTGTTGGATGGATTGCAGGTGACAAAGGTGTTTTAAAAACTACAAACAACGGATTAAACTGGGAGGTATGTTTAAGTTATGATTGGATGTATTCTGTTTATTTTGTTGATCAAAATACCGGTTGGGCAGGTGGCAGATTTGGTAAATTGATAAAAACAACTGATGGCGGAAATACATGGACGGATCAGCAAGGCGGTACAGGTGCTACATATTATTCAATAAAATTTTCCGATGAAAATAACGGATGGGCAGTCGGTGATTATAATACAATTATAAGAACTACAAATGGCGGAGCAACATGGATAAGGCAAAGCAGTGGAATTCAAAGCAATAGTTTGAAATTAAGTGAAATTCAAATTGCAGTTGATGATGCTAACACAGCATACATTTCTACTTATGAAAATCATATTTTGAAAACAACCAATGCAGGTCAGGACTGGTATAAGTCAACTTTACCCGGATACTCGAGTTACAATTCTATTTTCTTTTCATCTGAAAATATAGGATATGCTGCAGGCTTTGGTGCTTCAATTCTTAAGACCGAAAACAGAGGTATTACCGGTGTAGTAAATGAAAATAATATTTTACCTGAATCATTTTCACTAAATCAGAATTATCCAAATCCATTTAATCCAAAAACAGTTATCAGGTATAAGATCACAAATTCTGACAATGTTAGTTTAAAGGTTTATGATATTCTTGGAAATGAAGTAGCAGAGCTGGTAAATGAAAAGCAAATTGCCGGCAGCTATTCTGTTGAATTTAACGGCAGCGGTTTTTCAAGCGGGGTTTATTTTTACAGACTCGAATCAGGAAATAATTTTGATACAAAGCGGATGCTGTTGATCAAATAGTTCTGAAATTTAATTAAAAAATTTAATTGGTATGAGATTAATTCTTATACCAATTTTTTTATGAATCATTTAGAGAATTGATTGACCTAAGTTACTATCAAAGGAATGATCATATGCCATTCATCAGCGCTGGATCTTGCAACTACTGCAACGACAGGTTCTGAAACACTCATTTTAAATACTTCGTGAGGGTCACCTGATTCAATAAAAATAAAATCACCTGTATTATTTTCAATGACTTTTTTTTACATACCGGTCCGTATTCGTGTCTGACATTTCCTTCCGG
>DAORRV010000006.1:52143-84435 GCA_035443185.1 Ignavibacteria bacterium
TGAGTAAGATTGATCTCTTCTTTTGACATAATATTATTTTTGTTTCAATGATTATAAAGTTTTAATTTTAAAAGTATATACAAGATTCTTTCATATTTACTATGAATTTTAAATCTTATGAAGGAGATTTCATTTTTTAAATTCAGATCACTGACAGGATAAGTAAAGGTTCTTATTAAATTATTTATGTTAATAAATATGGATATAATAAATTTTTCTAAAATACCCTAAATTAGAATTGTAATTCCTCATTAAAATCAATAAATTAGACGACCTTTTTAAAAAATAAATTTTTCAATGAAAAGAAGTACTTTCAAAAAATCAAATTATAAGTTAACACAGCAGATAACTGCCAAAAAGAATCAGCCTAAAAAAAGAGATCCGTTCAAAGAAAAAGGCGTAAAAGATTATATTGATATTTTCGATGCTAGACTACTTACCAGATTTCTAAATGAGCAGGGAAAGTTATTACCTGCAAGGATCACCGGAGCTACTTCCAAAATGCAGAGAAAACTTAATACTGCAATTAAAAGAGCCAGACATCTTGCCATCATTCCATTTGTTAGTGAAGGTACGCGATATTAAATTATACGATCTTTTAAAATAATTTTTATTTAATTTTTATAAACTCTTTCGCTTTGGCGTTAGAGTTTTTTTAATTTAAGAATATGCAAAAAATATTATTTACAATTCTCATCAACCTATTTCTTTTTTCAGGAATAGCATGCTCACAAACTTCAGAAGATCCTCTTACTTTGGGAACATTTAGAATAACCAAAGTAGTAGATGGAGATACTTTTAAGTTTGAGAATATGGATGGATCTTCCAGATTGCTGGGCATTGATACAGAAGAAACATTTAAAACTGACGACGCCGAAAGGAAAACTGCAGAGATCGAAGCAAACTGGGATGAATATTATAAATTTGAAAAAGGTGACAATAAAATGCCTGTTAAAACAAATTCACCTCTCGGATATGAAGCAATGGTATGGGCGCAGGATTATCTTAAAAATGTTGAGTTTGCCAGACTAGAAAAGGAAGATGAAAACAGATCACTGGATATTTTTGGTAGGTATCTTGTCTATATGTTCATAGAAAAGGACGGTAAACAAATAAATTATAATGTCGAGATTGTCAGACTTGGCTACAGTCCTTATTTTAATAAATATGGTAACAGTAAAAAATATCATAATGATTTTCTGGAAGCTCAGGAATATGCTATGAATAATAAACTTGGCATCTGGGATCCGGAGAAAAAGCATTATCCCGATTATGAAGAAAGAATTGTATGGTGGAATAAAAGAGCTGAGCAGCTTGAAAACTTTAATTCAAAATATTCAGGAACTGAAAATTATTTTAATCTGGCTGATGATAGTGATTATAAAAGATTAAGTGAAAATGTTGGTAAAGAAATAGTTGTATTTGGAAATATCAGTGACGTACTTACAAAAAAGTTTCCATATCTTTTAAGGATTCCTCATACTAAAAATGAAACTTTTGAAGTAGTTGTATTTGAGGAAAATATAAATATTTTAGATGAAATCGATATAGATTCTAAAAAGGATTATTACACTTATATAAAAGGTACACTTAAAGAATATAAAGGAAGATATCAGATTGAACTTACTGACAAAGAACAGATCTGGGTTGAATAATTTTATCTGGTAATTATGTTGTTTTCTTTAAAACGATTAAGGTAATGTCATCATACTGAGGCATGTTTTTACTGAATTCCAGAACAGAATTTTTTATTGAATCCAATATCACTGCAGGGGAATTGTTTTTTTCATTTAATATAACATTCTTTAAATTTGTCTCTCCGTATTCTTCATCCTTTATGTTTAAAGCTTCCGTGACTCCGTCAGTATAAAAGACAATAATATCATCTTTTCCCATTTCAACTTTTCCTATTTCGTAATTCATTGGGATATCTAATATTCCAATAATAAATCCACCTTCAGTAAGTTCTATAAATTTATTGCCTTTCAACATTTGCGGTGGATTGTGACCTGCATTAATATATTCAAATGTATTTTCTTTTGAGTCCAGAATACCCCAGAAAAAAGTTATGAACTTTTCAGATGAAGTGTTTTCATATATCAATTCATTAATTTTTTCTGTTACTTTGGCAAAATCAAAATTCCCTTCTTCATATAACTTTAAATAAGAATGAACGGCGGATTGAATACTTGCCATCAATAAAGACGCCGGTGTACCTTTACCGGAAACATCAGCAATTACAATAACTAATTTATCTTCAGCGATTTTTATGAAATCAAAATAATCACCACCAATCTGAAGTGCTGGATCGTTCATACCTGCTATTTCGTAATTTTCAATTTCAGGAATTTTATCCGGCAGAAGTGCCTCCTGTATTTCTCTGGCGATTATTAATTCACTATCGATCTTTTGTTTACTTAGATATTCCTGAAACAGGAAATAATTGTGAATTGAGATTAATGACAGATTCATAATAGATTCCAAAAACTCAATGTCTTCTTCAGAGAAAGGTTTTTTATTAAGTTTTTTTCCAAGACAAATTATGCTGTCGATTTTATTATTAATAATGGTCGGAATAAATAATTCAAAATCTTTTTCAAAAAGATATTTAATAAAAGGAATAGTAGAATCCTCGTTTATTACAATAGTTTTTTTCAGAATTTTAGGAATATCATCTCCCGAGAGTAAATTATACAGATCGAATTTTTCAATCTCAAGATTTTTGTTGTCTTTAACAATAACAAACTTATCTTTATTGTCTCTGGATAATATCACAAAATCTTTTATTCCAAAATTACCCAGTAAAGAAAAATTAAGTAATTTTATAATATTTTCTTTATCAATAAAGCTTGAGTTAAATTCTTTGCCGAGCTCAAATAATGAATTGAGTTGTCTTACTTTATTGTTTAATGAGTTGTTAAGATTACTTACTTCTTCAAACTTGATTGTGTTTTCAATAGCTGATGCTGAAATATTCAGCATTGTTTCAATAAAAATTATATCATTATTAGAAAGATCTGAAGTGTTAAGTTTTTTTCCTAAACAAAGTATTCCAAGATATTTATTCTGAAAATATATTTTGAAATAATATTCAAATTTATGTTCATTTACAAATACATCATTCTCTGGAATTTCATTAAATGAAAAAACAGATAATTTTGGAAATTTGGCTTCAATAAATGTATCGATCAAAGAAAGGTTGATTCCTTTTGCAGCTTTTACTTTATATATATTATCTGTACCCTCAGTCTTTAAAAGAACAACACCTTTAGAGATGAGCATTTTCCCCATTACACTCAGGAGTATATTGTTTAAAATATAATTCAGGTCAAGTTTACTGGTGATGAGCTGAGAGAATTCAATTAATGAATTTAGAACGAGTTGTTTCTTGGCGGGATCATTATTTTCCATTTTAATTTGAATTATTATGAGTTATTTAATTTCTCATAATATTTTAATCAAAGATTTTTTATTAAAGTAAGCCGGTTCGAATCGGGATTTAAGTGAAGGAACTCAATTTTATTCATAAATTTTTTCATGATAGGTACTCCGAGACCACCTACTTTAAATTTATTAAAGTAATCATTCATGTCCGGGTTACTGATATTATTTGGATCGAATGCTTTTCCTTTATAATTAAGTTTTATTATAAACTGATTTTCATTTGAATCTAGATCTACTTCAATAATCTCTTTTTCATTATATTTATGTGCATGTTTTATAATGTTAGTGCATGCTTCATCAACTGATAAAATAATCTGATTTATTGAACTTTCATCAAATCCAAATGCAAGTGCTTTATCCTCTATAAATTTCCTTAGTAAGGATAAATTCTTTGTTGAACTTTTGAACAATATTTTATTTGTGTTGTCCATTTATATCAATCAGCTGAATTTTTCAAGAGCACTATTTTCTTCTTTATAAATTTCAAACAATATCGGAAAACCTAACATATCAAATATGTTGTAAATTTTGTCACTCATAGCACAAAGTTTTATATCCCCGGCATTATTTCTTGCAGTTTCAATAAATGCCATAAAAACTCCCAATCCTGCACTGCTGATATAGGATAATTTTTCAAAATTTACAATAATTTTGAATTTATTTTCCGAAATTATTTTCTCTAAACACTTCTCTAATTCAACAGAAGTGTGAGCATCGAGATAACCTTCAAGATCTAAAATTGAAACGTTATCATGCTGCTTTGTTTTTATTGAAAACTCTTCCATTATATATATAGTTTAATTTGAGCCAAAATCAATAAAATTATAATTAAAATAAATGGTATTATTTTAATTTATATTCCATCAGATTTATTAAAGATATAATTAATTATGTTGTTTGAATTATTTAATATGTTCAGTATTTCTAAAAATTGCTTTAAGTCTTAAATATGAAAATTAGTTTTAAATATTAATTTTGTATACCAAATAACATAGATTATAATTCGTAATTAAATTATATTTGTTACATTAATGAACATTTTAAAAGGAATTGTAAATAAGTCCCGCAGAAAAGTAATCGGGATTTTATCAGGTACTTCAATTGATGCAGTTGATGTGGTATTAACTGAAATTTACGGGTCGGGAATTGAATCAGAAATCAGAATATTGGAGTTTGATTCTTTTCCTATAGATAAAAAAGTAAGGAATTTAATATTACGTTGTTCTTCCGAAAAGACTGGAAACACTGCTGATATTTGTAAATTAAATTTTATAATTGGCAGGTTATTCGGAATTAAAATTAATGAATTTTTAAAAAAAAATAAAATCTCACCTAACGAAATAGATTTGACAGGCTCCCACGGGCAAACAATATTTCATTATCCGGTAAAAAATAATCAATACGGATACGATTCCAAATCAACAATGCAGATAGGAGATCTTTCTGTGATTGCCAATATTACAGGCGTTACAACTATTGGTGATTTCAGAACAGCAGATGTTTCTGTAAATGGAGATGGTGCGCCGCTTGTTCCTTATCTGGATTACATTCTAAGCAGAAAAATAAACTGCAGTTCAGTATTTCTGAATATAGGCGGCATTTCAAATATTACATATATAAAAAAGAACTGTAAATTAAATGAAGTGATAGCATTTGATACAGGTCCTGGAAATTTACTTATTGATCTGATCTCTAAAAAATATTTCAATAAAAAATTTGATAAAGACGGGAAAATAGCTGGCAAAGGGAATATTGATTCAAGCTTGTTAGAAAAAATTGTTACAAAGGATAAATTTGTTAAAAAACCATCTCCAAAATCAACAGGAAGGGAATATTATAATGAAGAATTTATTGAAAGTATTGTAAAAAAGAATTCGTATGACCCTTATGATCTGATGGCAACATTTAATTTTTTTACAGCATATGCAGTCAACTATAATATTAAGAAATTTAAAACTGATAAAATATTTGTGAGTGGCGGTGGATCAAACAATCTAACTCTGATGAAGAATCTCAGAAATTTATTTGAAGGAACTGATTTAGAGATCCTGAATCTAAACGGTATTAATTCATCTAATAAAGAAGCTGTACTTTTTGCAGTACTTGCAAATGAATTAATTTCCGGAAATAAGACTAATATAATTTCGGTGACAGGGGCAGATAAAAATGTTTTTTTAGGGAAAATTTGTATAGCTTAAATTAAATGACTGACAGAGTAGCAATAGTGACGGGTGGTACAGGTGCATTAGGGAGAGTTGTCTCAGAAAAATTAGCTCATTTAGGGATTAAGATTTATATACCTTCCAGAAGTCTTGACACTTTTAACAAAGTATTCGATAATTCTCAAAACGAAAATTCAGAAGATTTTAATTTAAAAAAAATATTTTCATTTGAATGTGATATAACAAATGAAGCTTCTGTTATTGAGTTTGTAAAAAATGTTGCTGTTCAGGAAAAAGGGAAAATAGATTTTCTTATAAATACAGCAGGCGGAATTGACAGTCCTGTGAATACGGGTGAACTTTCAACTTCAGCTTTTATGAAAATGCTTGATCTGAATTTTATGACTGCATTTTATTTCTCAAGAGAAGTTTTAAATGTTATGTTAAAAAATAATTACGGAAGAATAATATCATTTGGAAGTAAATCTGCTACTGAATTAACTCCAAAAAAATTTGCATATTCTTATTCCAAACTTGGGGTTATTCAGTTGATGAATATTTTAGGTGAAGAGTATAAAAAAAATAATATAAGGTGCAATACGATAATCCCCGGAATCATTGATACACCTTCAAACAGAGAATGGGGGACGGCTGAAGATGTAAAAAGCTGGACAAAACCCGGAGACATTGCCGAGATAATTTCAGATGTTATATCTGATAAATATATTTCACTAAGAAACAGCGAATTGAAACTATATAATTCGTTTTAATTAATTAATCAATTTAAAGTAAATGAAAATAGTTGTAACAGGAGGTGCAGGATTTCTTGGATATCATATTTCTCAAAAAATAAAAAGGATAACTGATTTTAAAGACTGTACATTTTTTGATATTGCTGAGTTTGAGAAAGATGAATATGATCCGGCGATTAAATGTATTTATGGAGATGTAAGAGACAAGGCGCAGATGGATGAAATGATGAAAAATGTCGATGTTATAATTCATTGTGCTGCCGCATTACCACTTTGGAAAAAGAAAGATATTTTTGAGACAAACGTAGATGGTACAAGGAATGTATTGGAAAGTGCACTCAAAAATAAAGTGAACAGAGTTATACATATTTCATCAACTGCAGTTTACGGCGTACCTGATGTACATCCTTTGTTTGAAGATCATCAGAGAGAAGGAGTCGGACCCTATGGTACAAGTAAAGTACTTGCAGAAGAAGTATGTGAAGAGATTAGAAAAAAAGGTCAACCGATTTGTATCTTGAGACCTAAAAGTTTTATTGGAACTGCAAGATTAGGCGTGTTTCAGATTCTATATGACTGGGTTGAATCAGGCGTAAAAATTCCTATTATTGGAAACGGTACAAACCGATATCAGCTTTTTGAAGTGGAAGACCTTGTCGATGCTATCTTACAGGCAGCTTCATTACCGCTGGACAAGATCAATGATACATTTAATGTAGGTGCGAAAGAATTTAATACTGTAAATGAAGATGTAGGGGCAATGTGTGTCTATGCAGGCACAGGTTCGAAAGTTATGAAAACTCCGGCTTCACTTATTAAACCTCTTTTGAGATTTTTTGAAATCTTAAATGTATCCCCATTATATAAATGGATATATGGAACTGCTGATACTGATTCATTTGTCTCAATTGATAAAGCCATGAAACAATTGGAATGGAATCCGAAATATTCAAATTCAGAAGCTTTAATAAGATCTTATCAGTGGTATCTGGACAATAAACACAAGATACAGCAAGGCACTGGAGTCACTCATAGAATTGCATGGAAGCAAGGTGTTTTATCTTTTTTTAAAAAGTTTTTATAAATAAATATATATATTTAATTTCATGAGAAAATTTATAATGGATATTAATCCTTCAACCGGTGAGTTAATTGAAAAGATTAAATGCTCTTCGCCGGGTGAAATTGCATCAGGAGTAAAGTTAGCTAGAAAAGCTTTTAAAGTCTGGAGTAAAACTCCATTGAAAAAAAGAATTTTGTTATTTAAAAAAATAGCAAGGGATCTTGAAAAAGAAAAAAAACATATCGGAGAACTTATTACCAAAGAGATGGGAAAAGTTTATTCATCGGCAGTTGGTGAAGTAGCAGGAACAGCCTATGCAATTGAAGAAAATATAAAATTAGTAGAAAAAGCTGCAGTAACAGAAATTCATAAAGAAGGTCTGCTCATTACTGAAGTTCATAGAATGCCATTAGGTGTTGTTGCAGTAATCACTCCATGGAATTTTCCGGTTGGAATGCCTGAATCATTACTTACACCGGCTATATTGATGGGAAATACAGTTGTATTTAAGCCATCTGAAAATACACCACTAACAGGTAAAGCAATTTATAATATTTTCAACAGATACTTACCTAAAGGAGTGATCAATCTCCTGCAGGGAGCTGAAGAAGTTGGGGAAGCTCTGTTGTCAACAGACATTGATATGGTTTCATTTGTAGGATCGCAGGCTGTTGGTAAGAAAATTATGGAAGCTTGTTCAAAAAAGTTAAACAGACTTGTGCTTGAATTAGGTGGAAAAGACCCTATGATAGTAATGAAAGATGCAGATTTAGAGAAGGCGGTAAATTATGCAGTAAATGGATCTCTTAGAAATTCAGGTCAGGTTTGTGTGTCAGTAGAAAGAATTTATGTTGATCAAAGTATATTTGGAAAATTTGAAAAGCTTGTACTGGAAAAAGTTAAAACATATAAAGTAGGTGATGGTTTTGATGAAGTCGATATGGGACCAATGGTTAGCGAAGCTCAAAGAAGTCATGTAATTGGTCAGATCGAAGAAGCAAAGAAAAAAGGTGCGAAAATATTATTTGGTGGAAGTATTATAGATGGAGACGGATTTTTTATTGAACCTACTGTGATCAGCAATTTAAATCACAAACATGATATAATGATGAATGAGACTTTTGGACCGGTGGTATGTCTGCAGAAAGTTAAAAATGTAGAAGAAGCTGTCGAAAAAGCAAATGATTCTGTATTTGGTTTAGGCGCAACTGTTTGGACTAAAAGTACAGAAAAAGGAAGAAAGATAGCAGAACAAATCGAATCCGGAATGATAGGGGTAAATCAGGGAATAGGAGGTGTTTCAGGTACTCCGTGGGTTGGAATTAAGCAAAGTGGTTTTGGGTTTCTTGGTTCTGTTGAAGGAGTAAAACAGTTTACTGTGCCAAAGAAAATTTCATATAAGAAAAAGTAACAAGATTTAAGTAAGTATGATTATATTTACCAATTTAAAAAATTGAATCATCTCCGTTCTAAATTTTATTAGAATATATTTTACTTTAAAAAATTCAATTTAAAGAAATTAAATGAATTAGTTTTTGAAATTTAAAAGTGGCTTAACTATTTTAAGCCACTTTTTTATTTATATAATATTTCAGCAATCGCATGAAGGTACATGCTTGTTTTTGGATAATTTCCTGTTTAAGTAATGGCTAAAAGCGATAATAACAGCACCTATAGGTGTAAAAATAAAGAGTAATATACTCTCCATATCATAATGAAATTCTTGATGTTCGTGTAAAAGAAAATGACTTATTACAATAATAATTAATCCGGAAATAAATAAACATGCAGGCAAAAGACTTCGATGATGATTTACATATCCATGACGAAAAGTAAATATTCCAATTAGCAGACTTACTGAAATAAAAATAATTTCTACTAATGGTTCATTAAAAAATGTCATTCCATAATAAGTGAGTGTGATGATAATAAATGGCATCAGGAAACAATGTATGGCACAGGCAGCCGAAGCAATAGTGCCAATCAGGTCAAGTCTTAACGATAATTTGTGATTAATATTTTTTAACATAAAAAGCAAATGATTTGCAAGTTATAACTAATTGCGAAAAGTTGCAATTCATTAAATTCTCCTGATGATCTATAAATAAGCCTAAACTAGTATTGATTTTTATAACTTGCTTGAAAAATTGATAATAATGACATGTAAACGCAAATGGTTTACAGAATTGATTGTATTTAAATAAATTGAATTGAACCGAACATTTTTAGTTTGTTAATTAAAAAAATCATATTGGTTTTACCCCTGAAAAATTTCAAATAAAAAAATAATCTCAATACAATAAATAAAGTTTTATCTGCTTATCATTATTTTTGAAATTTCATAAAAATTTCTTATGTAATATTATTTTATCAACTGAATGTTTGACCGAAATTTTTAATATTAAAAATTATAAAACGGATACGCTTTAAAATTGGAAAATTTACTAAGTATATTTTTAGGAATTGGTTTAAGTGCTGCCTGTGGCTTTAGAATCTTTATTCCGTTTCTGATACTTGGAATTACAAGTTCTATGGGCTTACTGGATTTAGATCCTAATTTCGAATGGATATCTTCAACATTGTTTATAATAATATTTGCAGCATTTTCTCTTGCAGAAATTATCGGATATTTTAATCCTTGGATTGATAATATGCTTGATACTGTAGCTACTCCGCTATCAATTATTGCAGGTATAATTTTATCATTATCAGTTATTACAGGATTTGATCCAATAATTCATTGGGCAATCGCAATCATAATAGGTGGTGGTATTACAGCGAATTTTCAATTTCTTTCTGTAAAAGCCAGGTCTGTTTCTTCGGTTTTTTCAAGTGGATTTGGAAATCCCGTCATATCCGGATTAGAATTATTAATATCAATTATGCTATCTATTTTATCTATTCTTTTCCCTCTAATTGCTTTTTTATTTATTATAGTTTTGATTATTTCACTTTTTGCAATATTAAGAAATGCAAAAGCGAGATTAAATGAGAAGTTTTAACTGATCTGATTTTTTTTGAAACTGCAAATTATTTTCAAAAAGTAAAAAATTAGTATTTAAATTTATCTCAATATCATTTAATTTTGCACTTCTTAGCGGAAGTGGTGGAACTGGCAGACACACCATCTTGAGGGGGTGGCGCTCACAAGGCATGCGGGTTCAAGTCCCGCCTTCCGCACTTTTTAAAATTATTGTAACTACATTTTTTAGGATTAAAGCTATTTTAAATATCTTGATTATTAGCTTTAATCGTGATATATTTGTAGCTTTATAAATTAATACTTAGGAAATTTTGTCAAAAAAGTTTTATGAATCCTATGTTATCTTTGATGGTAATTTAGATGATTCTGCAATTGAAGATTTAATTAAAAAATATGAATCACTATTTGCCAAAAATGAAATTGAGATTCATAATGTTGTGAGAATCGGCAGAAAAAGATTAGCATATGAAATTGAAAAAAAGCAAAATGGATTTTATGTTTGTTTTGAAATTTATTCTCCTTCCGATCTAATTACCAAGTTTGAAAGAGCATATGTCCTGGATGAAAGTATTCTCAGATATCTCACAATTTTTGTATCTGATAAGACAAGAAAAGAAAAGGATGAACATTTTAAGTTTAAAGCTATTATGCAGCAAAAATTTGAAGATACTAAAGCTAAAGAGTTAAAAGAGGAAGAGGAGAAAGCTTCTGAAAAATCCGAATCAAAAAAAGAAGAAGTTCAGGAAGTAAATAAAAAAGTGTTAGAAAACAATTAACTATAAAGATTTTAAAATCTAATTAACAGTAGAGGGAAATTATGGCTGACTATAAGATGCCGGAACTGAATGCAGTAGTGATTGCAGGAAACTTAACGAAAGACCCTATTTTCAGACAAACAAACTCAGGTACTCCTGTTGTAAATTTTTCAATTGCGAGTAACAGAAGATTTAAAGACAAAAATGATGAGTGGAAAGAAGATGTTTGCTATGTTGGGATTGTAGCGTGGAACCGTTTAGCTGAAAGTTGTAAAGACAGACTAAGGAAAGGTAATGCAGTTTTAGTTGATGGAGAATTACAGAGCAGAACTTTTAAAACAGATGACGGATCTAACAGAACAATAGTTGAGATCAAAGCCAGAAGAATTCAATTTTTAAATAAAAAGGGATCTGAATCTGATTACCAAGATTCAGAAGTTCATACAGAAAGAGAAGAAGATGTTACATCTTTTACTGATGATTCATTTGATTCATTACTCTCTCCTGAAGATTCTGATTTACTTAAAGATAAATAAAATAAGTTTTTTGTAATAAAATATTGGGGTGAGAAAATTTTTCACCCTTTTCTTTATAAATAAATAATAAAATGAAAGTTATATTAAAACAAGATCATGATCTTTTAGGTGATGACGGTCAGATAATTGATGTAAAAAACGGATATGCGAGAAATTATTTGATCCCAAATGGAATTGCTATAATGGCAAATAAATCAAATCTGAAAAGTCACGAAGAAATAACAAGACAGAAAAGTAGAAAAACTGACAAAGTTGCAGCTGATTCAAACAAACTGGCTGATGTATTAAGTACTCATTCATTTGAATTTAAAGTTAAAGCCGGAGAAGATGATAGACTCTTTGGATCAATCACTTCACAAACAATTCATGAACTTCTTGAAGAGAAAGGTTTTGTTACTGTAGAAAGAAAAAAAATTCTTTTAAAAGAACCTATAAAATCTTTAGGTGAACATGAAGTCGAGATTAAGCTTCCACAGTCTGTAATTGCAAAAATAAAAATTAATGTTGTAAAAGAAGGTTCAGATCAGGAAGAGAAAGTTTCTGAAGAAATGATTACTGAGACTGAAAAGAATCAAGAAGTAAATGGAGAAATCCAAACTGAAAATAACTCAGAAGTAAAAGCTGATGAAGTGAATATACCTGATGAAAATCAAGATGAAATCAATGAAGAAACAAAACAAGAAACTGAATAAAAAATAATTAAATATTTTATAAAAAAAAAACCCGGTACTTGCCGGGTTTTTTGTGTTTAAATTGAATATTTCATTCTTTAAAAATTATAACCTAATGAGATATAATATTTAGGACTTGAAAATTTATCAAAATTATAATTCCAGGCAAGGTCAAATTTAAGAGGGAATCCGAAAATATTTGCCCGAGCTCCAAATCCAGTTCCAAGTAAGAGATCATTAGTAACGGTTTTCCCATTTTCTGTAGTTGTCAATTTCAGAGCTTCATTTTCCGACCAGGCAGTGCCTGCATCTATGAAAGTTACCCCTTCTATATTTGCAAACCCAAGTGGTAAAGCACCAAAAATCAAATATCTGAATAATGGAAATCTAAGTTCAAGGTTTAGAATAGAATATTTAGATCCTGATAATCTGTCATAATTAAATCCTCTTAATGGTAAACCGGGTGAAGAGAAAGCAAAATCCTGTATATCGGAAACAGGCAGATAATAATTTTCATAAGTCGGATCTATCCAGTTCTCTGTTCCTCCAATGAAAAAACGCTGAGGATTTTTTCCATAACTTACTCCACCCGAAAGTCTCATTGCAAATGAATAATCATTATTCAATTTTAGGTAATGTCTGAAATCAAGTAATGTACTGGCAAATCCAATTCCATCTTCACCTAGATTTGGTGAACCTCCAAAAGTAATATTGTATCTTGTTCCAGAAACAGGAGCTGTATAACCAAAAGTTGTATTGTCGTGAATAAAACTGAAATAGGGAAGTAAAAGTGTTTGTGTTTCTACCGGCTCTATTGTTAAATCCAGATTTTCTCGGGTTATGTACTGCAAACCTAAATTACCTTCAATTCTTTTGAATCTTGAAATTGGTAATGATGCTGAAACCGTTCCACCAACTGTACGATATCTATACAAGAAATTCACAAACTGATTTCCAAATTCAACAAATCTTGCAGTATGATATAACTGGAATCCATAATCAATTCGTTTTGGTAAATATAGATAAGCAACAGCATAATCACTGTTTTTAAGATCTATAATAAGTGAAGTTTGAATATAAATTCTATGGTTTCCCAAGACATCACTAAGAGCGATCTGAGCCACTCCTCTTAGACCATAAAATGTCGTGTAATCGGCATTACCATATACCAGGTCAGGTGTGAATTTGATCTTGTAGTTTTTTATCTTGTATGATCCATCTTCATTTACATTATTGGATATTTTGAAATTTGAGTTTCCAAAATAAGAAGAATCTTTTTTGCTTGAAGACATATTCTTTGGAGTTTCAAAACTAACTTTTACATCGTCTCCATAAGTCTTAATGCTATCGTTTTCGTTTTTTTCTTTTTCATTTAAAGAAAGAAATGAGGTGTCTTTTTGTATAACTTTTTCAATTTCATTCTTTAATGAATCTACTCTATCTAAACTAAGAGAATCTTCAACTATTTCTCCAACTGCCATTGTATCATTTTGAAAGTCTGCAGAATCCCGGGCTATAAATAATGTATCAAAAGCATCAATAGTATCATTCACAGCAAGATCTGCACTGTCGATAAATTTGAATTCCTGTCTCATTCCAAAACGTGTATCAAATTCTTCAAGTCTTAATGAATAATCGGTTGGCTTTAGTTCATCTAAATTCAGGTCAATATCAAATGGATTATCTAAAGAGAAAACATTATAACCTCCATTATATAAAGATACAAATAATGCTTTCTTACCATCTTTAGATAAACTAAGCTGATCAATCGGATTAAGAGAATTTGTTACAGGTCTGTCTGTTACATTTCCTGAAGAATCTCTTTCTCTTACATATAAATTTTTAATACCATTCTTATCAGAGACATAAAGGATCTTATTTCCGTCTTGATTTACCTGAGCATAACTTTCCTTAGCATATTTTGAGTGACTTAATCTTTTGATTTCTTTAGTTGAAATATCTATACTATAATAATCACTTCTGGAATAATCATATTCCCACATTTTAAAGTCATGAGGTATTTCAGAAGGATTTGTATAACTACCTCTGTCTGAGGTAAAAAATAGAGATTTTCCGTCGTGTGCCCAGGTTGGATTAGCATCAGTAAATATATCACTGGTTAGTGCTTCAAGTTTTTTTGTTTTTATATCGTACACATAAAGATCAGCATATGCTTCTTTTATACCAATGAAAGCAACTTTGTCACCTTTAGGTGACCAGCCAATATAATTTATTCCGTCAAAATCTATTGGATATTCTACTTTATCATCACTGAAAATATCAATTACATAAATTACATCTGAACCACCTGATTTTACGCTGATAGCAATTTTTCTGCCGTCTGGTGACCAGGCAAGTCCGGGTGTTAAAATATGCAGCTCTTCAAATTCAGTTGATAAATTTCCTTCAATCAATTTTTTAAGAATTTTACCGGATTTTGTACTTGCTATATAAACATCAAAATGATCATCCTTGTTTGAAATGAAAGCAAACTTATCTCCTTTAGGAGAAATAACAGGTGAAATATTATAATTTCCACCATCTCTTTCATGATCGGTAAGTTGTTTTGCAAAGTCAGATACATCTTCTCTTATGTTTAATTCAGTCCAATACATTTTTTTTAGATACTTATGCCATTTTTCACCAAGTTCTGGTAATGGTACCTGATAAGTCTTTAAAAAGCCTTTATCTACATCACCATAAGCTTTTATATTATTCATTAACACACCTAACTTATCTTCGCCATAAGTATCTGCTAGAAAAGCAAAAAAACTTTGCCCGCCTCTGTAAGCAAAATATCCGCCAAGATATGCTAGTTCTGGAACATAATTATTTATTGTAGCATCCCTCATAAACATATCAGTCTCAAGGTCAAGTCCGTATCTTGACTGAACTTCAGCCATACCTTCACTAAACCACAATGGAAACTGAAGGGAAATATTTTTCGAAATAATATTCTGAATAGAACCTCCGTAATACATATCATTCATAAATGCATGCAAAAGTTCATGGTGAATAACATGTCTGAACTTTTCGTAATCACCTTCAAATGGAATGTTGATCCTGTTTTTAAACAATTCAGTAACACCGCCAATTCCTTCGGAAAGAAATTCGTCAACTACATTGTTTTGCTGAAAGTCAATATGTGAATTGTAAACTATTACAGGTATTCTGTTGGAAATATTATAATCTATATTATCCGTCATGTTTCTTAGTGCTTCTTCTATAGTATGTGCAGTAAATTCAGCAAGCATGAATCCACCTTTGCTGAAATATATATCAAAATGCTTTGTCTGAATATAGCTCCAGTCGAAAGTTTTGTATTGAACTTTATTCTGACCAAACACTGCATTTGCCTGTGAAAATGTTTTTCCGGTTATAAGAAAAATCAAACCTAAAAAAATAAATACACATACAGGAATTTTAATTTTCTTCATAATCTCCTGATTTATTTAAACTTGAAATGTGTCTGTTTTTTGAACATCATCAAATTTAAATAGTTTCACACTTTAATAAATTAATATAATTTATTATTACTTTATCAAAAGCATACTCTTTGTAGAAATATTACCTTTTGTTTCTAATCTGTAATAATAAACTCCACTTGGAAGATTACTTCCATCAAATGTTACCTTGTAAGACCCGGGAGTCTGATTCTCGTTTACTAATGTTTTTATCTCGTGTCCAAGAATATTGTAAATTTTCAGATTTATGAAATCCGATGCCGGAATAGAGTATTCGATTACGGTCTTTGGATTGAATGGGTTCGGATAATTCTGACTTAATGTAAATCCACCTGGTATTACTGAAGAGATCTGTTCTACACTAATCGTTCCACCTGCCAGTGAATATCTCTTTGTAAAATCCTGCAGATATTGATTTGCAATTAATGAATCAAAAAGTAGCAGGAAGTTCTCATCGTTGCCGGTAGTTGCTGCTGTTGAATAATTATATGATCCCGTTTCAACAATTGGATCACTTGAAGGCATATCAGCATCAATAAGCATATATTTACTATGCATTGTACCGGGTTGATTATCCAAATATACCGGAGCAGGAGGATTCCATGGGAAATTACCGCCAATACCTTTCATCTCAGGATACACACTGGATGGGTCGGTTCCGTTTCCATCATCAAAAACTCCTCTTACCATTTTGTTCGGTGGATTGAATTGAGTTTTCATTTTATTTGCAATCTGAAATCTTGTAAATGCAAATGCACAAAAGAAAATAGAATTATCTGTGTTATTTCCAATCAAGTTATCAAATACATTTGCAGTATTATCAGAAGGTGAAAAATAACATTCTACATTTTTACCATTAATGATAAATAAATGAGGTGTATTATCATTTTTCTCAACTCCGAATTTTGCTTGTGAAGGATTGGCTGTATTTCCATGTGAACCGAACATTTCTTCAAACTCTCTTGTGTATGTATTGCATAATGCCTGATCCTGAATGAAGATCACATTCTGAGCGTCATCATAGAACTGCGCATTAGTTATATTTGCTGAACCTGTCCAAAGCCAGTCGTCGGAAAATGAATTGTCGTTTCGTGCGTCAAATATAAAAAATTTATTGTGCATAATATTTGTACTCTGAGGTCTCTGGGAAACGCTTATTCCGGCATTGATAAGATCCTGAACAAGTGCCTGTGTATTTCCATCTCTGTGATCATAAACCATTCTGATCTTTACACCTCTTATTAAGGCGTTGATCAGTTTGTCTTTTACCTGAGTCACTTCATTAAAAGAATACATTGCAAAATCAATAGAATATACTGCTGAGTCTATTCTCTGACCAAGTCTGATTTTTAGATCTGCATTACCGACGGCAACATTGTTTGGCATAGCATAAGAATTATCAACTGCCTTATTAAAATAAATTTCCCATTTTCCTGTTGAAGCAATATTAGAAGCAGTTGAAAAATATTTTGTTGAACTGACACTTGTACCTGAACCATTTGTAGAAGTAACAACTGCGCAATAGATCTTTCCTGCTGAAAGATTGCTCAGATTAAAGCTGTGATTTGTAGAAAGTGTTGCACTGTACATTGAATCTGTAAAAACCATTGGTTGATTAATAGAATCAGATCGGAAATATTTTAATTTACTGTCGCCTGCGGTCTGAGTAGTCCATGAAAGTGTTACACTGTTTGGAGTTATATTCGTCTCTGCAGGAAGTGTGAGAATAATAGGTCCGCCGGACTGAAGTATATCAGCAGTAAATCTCGGCAGCAGTTGATATCCTGAACTGTATGGAGGAGATGAATCAAACTGTCCGCAAGCTCCAATACAGTCAACTTCACCAGTTGGGATTATCGTGCCAACTAAGTTTGAATTATTATCAATTCTAAGTTGTCCGGTTCCCGTTGCGTCTGTAATAGTATAATTAGTATTTGCCGCAAATGTACCGGATCCTGTAATTGTAATTCCGTTTATTCTGACCAGTTTTCCTTCATATTCTTCAACACTTGCAAATGACTGATTATTGAACTGTGAAATTGTCGCTACAACCGGCTCAGGAACTGCATTTCCGTTACTTATTACCGAGAATGAAGGTGTTCCTCCGTCAGTAGAATAGACAAGTTCCGAAAGTCCGCTGAAATGTCCCATTTTGGCAGTTACTATTATACTGTCACCAATTGAAATTGCGGAAGAAAATTCAGTATAAAAAACTCCTAGACCACCTGTGACATCCTGTATATAAGAAGGACCTCCAAATTCATTTGCTACTGTTACAATTCCGGTTACAGTTTTAAATTGTCCGTTAAGTAATGGCAATCCATTGGCATCGTTCATTTTTAGATCTGAAATAGGTACTATCTGTGATTCTGATATTGAAAATGACAGAATCGTTAATAACAAAGTTAATAATGTTTTCATTTATATATTTTTTAAGTTAATTTTTATATTATTATTTATTCAGGCTCTTTGAAAAAGTGTTATTTATAGTATTAATTATCAATCCATTTTGCTCTTCTTTTAATTTCCTGTCTATCTCATTTTTTACTCTGTCAGGATCATTTATCACTGCATTTTCAATTGATTTCTTCTGATACATGTAATTATAAGGTGTAATATATTTATATTCATATTTATCTATAATATCCTGAAACTTCGGATCATTTTTCAGATATAAAAAAGACTTATCATCCCAGAATACCAGTTTCCACTGATCCGGATTTTTACTGTAATAAGAAATAATTGTAGATTCCATTTCATTTGGAGCTCTTACCAGGTCAGGTGCAAGATACAGTGAGTAATCAAAATCAAATTCATTAAGTTTCTTTTCAAAGCCGGGTCCTTTTCCTATCAGCGTATTGTACTCATTGAATATCTCGTCGTTCAGATTTCTGCTGTCGATAAAATTTTTACTTTCAGGAAAATTCCATACCAGATAACCACCACTGCCGAAATGATTCAATGGCCGTTTACCAATTTCAGGAATTTTATTCTCCTTCATAAAATCAAACATCTGAACGGGAATGAAATCTGAATTAATTCCAAATCCTGATACTCTGTAATATTTTAGATGCTCCAGATAAAGTTTATCATTTGGGATATTAAAAATAAAGAACAGTAAAATAACTTCCAGTATTACTTTTGGCAAAGGACTTTCATTGATGAAATTTTTTATACCTTTGCTCTTTAAATTATTTAAAATAAAAAATAATGCCAGTCCGATAAAGACAGTTATAATAATTATATAATCAACAGTAAACCTTACAGCTCTGACAGAATAAACTGCAAAAACGATAAAGAGCATTCCCGTAAAAAGATCCTTTTTCTTAAAGGAATAATATAGAACCAGTAATCCTCCGAAGAGAAATACTTTGTAGATCATTGTCACAAATCCCGAGCTGAACATTTCATCAAACGGAGATCTCCATTCATTTATCGTCTCAAGCAGTTTCATCTTGGTATGTCCGTAAGCATAAAAATATGTTGCAATGCCGTTTGGATTTATCAGCATCACGATCATTGAGATAATAAAAATTATGCCAAGTAATTTTATTTCAGAAAGTGATAATGCAGGTATATCTTTTGATGAAAATTTTACGGGCTTTATGTAAATGATTATCTCACTTAACAGAAAAATGAACAGCAGTAATGCACCTGCCAAAACTCCCATATGAATATTTGCCCATAATAAAAAAAGAAGAGGAATGAAGTACAGTATTTTTGAATTCTTTCTGTTGAAATATTTAAAATCGGATATGATAAATAAAAGAACAGCGAGAAACAGTAAAGACATTATATGCGGACGGGGAGTGAGTCTGTCTATGATCCCGAATGCAGTCAGAGTAAGTATGAGAAAGATGAGTGTATAGCTGACATTGAATTTCCGCATTATCCGGAAAAAAATAAAAAATATCAGTAGGAAAATTATTGTTCTGAAAATTGATATCGCAGTATATCCGCCGATATTATACAGACCGAATGTGATTACGTCCCATCCCCATTCGAAAGGCATCCATTCCTGACCTTCGGTTACAAATCCGAATATATCTTCAGATGGAACGTGACCGGTCTCTACAATATGTTTACCGGTAGCAAGATGCCAGAATACATCATCATCTCCGGATATTTTGAATGTTGTGAAAAAAATTAAAAATACAGTAAAGATCAGCATCATTCCGTAATTGTACAGAGGATTGTCTCTGATCAACGGGTGTTTTTCCTGAATTTTTACCTGAGCCTTTTTTTGCTTTTTTGCCAAATTAAAACAGATCGGTTGAAAGTTTGTATCTTACTATTCTGTTGTTTTCTGTATCTGCTATATAAAGTACTTTATTATAAAATGAAACTCCCATCGGACCGTTGAGCTGATTTACACCGTTTCCTTCACCGCCGAAAGATTCCTTTTTATATTCACCCAGGTTTGTAAATTTGTATAATGAATCCTTTGTATTATCGACCACATAAATATTATTAGATGGATCAAGAGCAACTGATTCAGGTGTGCCGAGCTGATAATTAAGAATATCCACATTTTCTATTGGAAGGAATCTTGGATCATATGTTCCTTTAACATCTTCATACACGAACCATTCTACTTTAAATCCAAACTCGGGAGTGTTTCTGGTTATGATAAAATTTGTAGGTCCGTTTGTAAAAGTTGTAATGCCTGACATCTGATCTATTGAATAAATCCCATTACCTGTAGGCTGAAAACCACCGAGTACACTTACTGATGTAACCGAATTTTCCCCAGCGACTTTAAGCAGAGCATTATCAGGATCGAGTGAACTTGTATTATTCGGGCCTCTTCTGGTAAGAATGTATGTGTTATCAGAAAAGACACCAACACCGGTAAACTTCCTGCTTCTGCTCGAAAGAGGAGTTGCATAATCGGAACGCATAAGAGGAATAAGTGAAGCATTGGATAAAACGCCTCCTGCTTCCACAAGATTTATTCTGTACAACATGCTAAGTGTATCAGGGAAAATAGTAGTAGTAGTATCTGCAATGACCAGCAAATCAAAATTGTAATCCTGCGCAATAGCTCTCGGATTAAAAACAGAGATGAAACCAATTTCCCCTCCTGAAATATCAAGCTGAACTATCCTGTTATTTTTTGTATCGCATACATAGATAAGAGGTTCTCTTCCAACCATTACTGCCTGAGGTTTATTGAACTGAGCCCAGACAGGAGACTGCTGTACATAAGTCGTCTCTGAAACGATCGGTCCGCCTTCATTTGAAATAGGGAATTGGGAAAGATTTGTTTCGACACCACATGAAGACAGATAAATTACAGACGTTAAAAATAAACTGATAAAGAAATATTTCATACTTTTATAATATAAATTAAAATCATTTAAAATTCGGGAATAATATGTTCAGAGAAAATCTTTGTGTAATGCCAAGCTGATCATAACTTGCAATTGAATAATCCAGCTCGGTATGAGCAAACGAAATATTTGATTTGAATCCCACACCTGCTGAAAAACTTTCAGCATCTACATTTATTTTATAGCCGCCTCTGAGATAAAGAAATTTCTTAAAAGAATACTCAGCGCCTATACTAATATTCTCAGCATTGTCAGTCGGACTGTTAAGCTGTATCGAAGTGGTCAGCATATTTTCTCCATCCATGATGGGCTCAATTGCAAATCCAAGCTGAAATGATGTCGGCGGAGGAAATTTCTGATATGTATTTAATACGACTCCGTTTACCTGAGTGACGTCTCCGGAAGGATTGATCTGACCGCCGAAGTTTGAGATCATAATTGCAAATCTCGATGTACCGAGTCCTGTCCAGTAAAAAGTAGCAATGTCTCCAAGTACTCCGTCAATACTGACCTGTCCGAGATCTTCACGGACATACTTTAAAGTTGCACCAAATGAGAACTGCTCTGTCATCTGTCTCGCATAAGATAGTCCAACGCTCAGGTCAGAAAAATTAAAGTACTCGCCTGTACCTCCCGGCTGAAATTCTGTAGTGACCTTCATGTCTTCAGTCTGCAAAGATGTAACGTTTATACCAATTGCATTACTTCCGCCGAAGTGATATACACCGCCGAAGTTAGCAAGCTTTGTATCCACGAACCACTGTGTATAACTTGCAGTAATTCCATTCTCCTTAAATGAGACAAGTCCTGCAGGATTATAATGAAGAGAGCTTATGTCGTCCGACACTGCGACAAAACTTTCACCCATACCTGTAGCCCGCGCGCCTGTACCGATCTTTAGGAACTGCAGCGAAGTCGTTCCTGTCCTTTGCCCGCCGAGATTCGGAAAAAGCTGTGCATATGTCATTTCCGAAATGACGCTGAAGAGAAACAGAAATATTAAAATTAATTTTGTATTCATCTATTTTATTAAAATCATTTTTTTATCTGGTAAAATTTCTTGCTTGAAATTTCATCTGCCGAAGTCACATTTCCTTTGTTGTTGGTCACGCTAACTGCGCTTTCTATTTACAACTACGGCGGTAAATCATTTTACATCTTTAAAGACACTGTAAACAATATATTCCTTGGAGTAAGATATCTCGAAGGATTATATGGATAGGGGATCAGAGGTGCCTGAAGATCCGGATACAATGGATCATTATAAAAATTCGGTGTCGGCTGTCCGTATTCATAGGCTTCGCCTGTTACCGGATTTATGATCGTTGAATTCTGAGTATTGAATACATTCTTTATCGAAATTCCAACCACCATCTCCATAGAATATATCGGGAAATATTTCTCTATATCCAGATCCACCCAAAACCAGTTTGCACCGACTTTACCATATATGTTGTCAACATCTGCTTCGTACTCCGGTCTTCCGCTTTCTAGTTCACCAATATAGATCTGCTCCGTATATCTCTTTCCTGACTGGAAAAACATCCTTGCCTTAAATATTATATCATCTAAAATATTCCTTCCCACTCCAAAAAGTCCCTGACCTTTCTGCACGTTAAAATAAAGATTTGCGCTCGCCTGAACCGGTCTGTCCCAGGGTAAATAAGTTTCGGAAATTGTTTCTGCACCACCGGTAGTAGCAACTACAAATCCCTGATCTGAAGAAGCACTTTTTCCTGTTGCAACAGAATAAGCAAAATTAAATCTGCCATTGAACCAGCTTCCGACTCTTTTCTTATATTCGATCTCAATACCTCTTGACCTTGCATAATCCTGATTAAAGTAAGTAATGAATGACTGCCCGAGAAGTCTGCCGCTGTTTATTCGGATACTCTTAGTTGCCACATAATCATAAATATTTTTATAATAAGCAGTTACAGTAAACACATCATCATTTGTAAACTGATTTCTTATACCGAGTTCATAAGCAACCGTCGTCTCGGGATTCAGATTAGGATTTCCGTATTTTTGAAAAGTGGACTGCGAAGACTGAGGATTGATCTTTGCATATACAAACTGCGGCTTTGGTCTTTTGGAAAAATGTCCGTAAGAAAAAAACAGTGTCTGATTGTTTGTAATGGGATGTGAAATACCAACTCGCGGCGCAAGTCTGAACTTCACCTGTCTTCCGAAAATTGTATAAGAGTCATCATAGTAAGCTGCTCTGATCTGCGGAGTAATGTTTGTAACAGAAGTATCATTTACTGCATCGTCAACATATTTTCCCGGCAGCCAGTAATCAAGTCTCAGACCGTAATTCAGGATCATGCCTTTAAAAGTAATGCTGTGCTGACCGTATATATCTCCAAAAGAAGGATACACCTGATATGCGTCGTTATTCAAACCAAAAGGTTTTATCCATGGCTGATAGATATCGACTAACTGCATCTCCTGAAAACTCGCTTCGACACCGGCTTTGAGTTTACTCTTCGGAGTAAAATTATATACGTAGTCAAACTTCGCAGAATACTCATTCACAAAATGGTCATGCCATGTATAAGGACTTCCGACATCATAAAATCCATTTCCGGGTATGAGTCCTGTCCTCAGACTGTCAATATAATAATACTGAAACGGCGGCTTTGTAACATCAAACGGTTCAGTGTAATCAGTCCAGTTTACTCCGTTAGCATCCTGTCTGAGCTGTGTAAAAAAATTATTTAATTTTATTTCATAAAAAGATTTGGGACTGGTAGTATGTGTCCAGCTTATAGTATTAAACATACTGTTCTGTGTGTATGTACCTGCGTTGTCAAGAATTTCCTGATATTCATACTGATAGCCGGGAGTTGGTTCGATATATTCAAGATTGGTCTGCAGCGAACTTGAATTCTGATTTATAGCAACTGACTGATTGAAAGAGTAATTAAGCTTCATAGTTTCTGTCAGTCTCCATGTAGCTTTAGCATTCCAGTACCAGTTATTGTCCTGACGCGGTGCAAATTTTGTACCGCCAAAAATTGAAGAGTTCAACTGATTTGCAACATCACCGCCTTCATTCACATAAAATCCATCAGATAGACCCATGTATAAATTTCCAAATAAAGTGATCTCACCTAGTGTTTTTATACCTAATGCATTAAATAAATATTTAGTAATCGGTTCGGGACCGCTGACATTCATTTCAAGAATGTCTGTATTAAAACTCCATCCTGAATTTTTTTCTACACCAAAATTATCTCTCTTATAAGATAAATAAAAATTAACTTCATCATACCGGCCCTCTTTTGTTCTTACATTTACAACACCACTGGTTGCCTGACCATATTCAGCATTATAACCTCCGGTAATAACTTCCACTTCCTCTAGAGAATTAGCAGATAACTGAAGTCCGTAGCCTGTACCTGAAAGGGGATCCTGAACTGATACTCCATCTATAATATATGAATTCTCATAACTTCGTCCGCCCCGTATATGAATCTCGTTATCATCTTTGACAACACCTGCCTGCTGTGTAATAATATCAGTAACATCATTTACAATAGCCTTAGAAATATCATCACTTGTAATTATGTGACTGCTGCTCGTTTGCTCAATGTCCATAAGCGGTCTGTCTCCTACGACTTCAATCTCCTGATCTACTGAATATGAACTGGACTTTAAAATAATATCATAAACAAATTCAGGTGCAGACTCAACCTGCAGATCTGTATATTCGACAGTTCTGAATCCTTCTGCTGACACCTGCATGGTGTAATTTCCGGGTGATACATCAAGTATGGTATATTTCCCTTCAATGTCAGTTACAGATCCAAGGTAAGTTCCCTTAAGCTTGATCACAACACCGTCAAGCGGAATCTTCAGTGAATCGGTTACAGTTCCGCGGATGGTGCCGTAAAGCTCTTGCGAAAAACCGTCTCCTGCAAACAGTATAAATAAAAAAATGAGTAGTGTTTTTTTCATAAACTTATGTCAATTGTAATTTTTAAATCTAAATAAATCCGATAATGGATTTTTAAAACTATGAATATATAATATTAAAATATTTCAAATTTTTTATTTCTATTTATTCGCCGATGTTGGTGTTCCAAAAAGTTTGCTCTTTTATTTTATAATCCACTGTACATCTAAAACAAACTTTTTGGTCTCCAAATAACTTGCATCTGCCGAAGTGACGTTTCCGTTTGTAGCTGGTCACGTACGCCTTGCTCTCTAAAGACCAACACCGGTGGAAATTCCTAATTCTTAATTCCTAATTTTTAATTCATGAAGCAGCCTATAGGCTGCTTCTACTGGTATCCAAATTCACTAATGATTATTTTTTTGAATAATTCTATCGATGCATTTATATTGCTGTTCAATTTATAAACAGGCATTGACATGAAAATATTCTTAGGTGAATTCTGGGCATCCTTCACAGCGACAATTGTATTTACTTCACAGTTTGTACTAATAGGAAGTCTGTATATTACCTTTGACGGCTCTGTCACTTTTAAACCTCTGATCCTCTGAAGTAATGTATTTGATGTAATAACCGGATAGCCCTGATCAATATTAATAAGAGATACATTTCCCGGTACAAGTGCAATTGTACAATTTGAAATACTGTCTATCGGAGCAAAGTTTATCAGATCTCCCTGTCCCTGCACTTCAGCATTTGGCAGACCGGTTGTAAAAAATAATTTTCTGCCGGACTGAAGATAAAAAGGAAGTGAGTTTTGAGCCAGATCGAAACTTGCATTATCTGTAGCGACATTCCCTCTGTTTGCACTCCAGATCACAATGTCATATAATTTCAGTGTCTCAATGAACATTGGATTAATGATCTTTGGTACAAGTGCTCCATCGTTTGATTTTATATCAAGTACATCATATGTAAGTGTATCCATTACAATGTTGAAATAACTTTCAGCAGCAGCAAATTCACTTAACGGCATGTCTTTGACTAATAGTATTCTGCCTGTCTGTTCCCTCACATGCCATGTCTGTCCGGTATCAGGCATCTGTACTATCGGACTGAAAGCTCCCGCGTCATCTTGAGCTTTGAGATATAAAATATTATCTGAGTTTAGTGCAAGGCCGCTGTCTTTTGTTAATGTAATAAGATTAGTAGTAGCAGGTACTCTTTTGAAATTTGTTGTGTCATTTAATGACCAGTAATAATAAGCAAGATTTAATTCACCATCAGGATCCGAGCCTGTCCATTTAAATGTAGCAAGTGGAAAAGTCGTATCCGGAATTTCCGTACCTGCATCAAAATTAACCGAAGGAGGTGAATTGACCACAGGATAAAGATTAGTCGCAGGAGTAGGATCAATAAAACCTTTATTATCTACTGCCGCTACAAAAAATCTGAACGTACTGTCATTTCCTGTAATGGATAAAATGAAAGTGCTGTCATTTCTTGGAGTAAAGCCCCAGTTCACGGAGTCAAAAGAAATTCGATAACCCGAGATATAACCGTCCGGATCATCGCCCCACCAGTTGATGGTTTTTATCGTTGTACCCGGCGCAATAATGCTGTCGGGACGCAGAGACAAATAAGTATCAGGCGGCTGATTTTCTAATGTGCCTGTGATTGTTTCGCTGCAGGAATAAATTAAAACACAGGTTATGAAAATTAAAAAGTAAGAGAAATATCTCTTCATAAAAATTAAGATTAATTAAAACTTTTATATTGTAAATCTAAAACTTGAATGTTCTATATCTATTCGCAGAGTCAAGTGTATCTTGAACTCTGAGCTTTCTGCTCTTTCCTAAACTCAGTTTGGGAATGTACTTTGAATTGAAACTCCATTTGATATCAATCTCTGTTATGCAATGACTGTCGAATTCAAGTTTCCGTTTGTTGCTGTTAATGCTCGCTCCGCTCTGTTAAGACCAGCAACCGTTCAAATTGATAACTGCGAATAAAAATATTTCCGCAGAGCCACTCAATTTCCTGACTCTGCGGAAAGCTAAATTTTATTTAAGTAAAACCATTCTCTTTGTCATTACAAAATTATTTCCATCTCTTCCGATTGCATCAAGCCTATAAAAATACACACCGCTCGAGAGATCAGCTCCGTTAAATTCTACATTATATGTTCCTGCATTTCTAAATTCATTTACTAAGGACTTTACTTCACGTCCGATTATATCATAAATCTTGAAAGAGATATTTCCTGATACAGGAATGTTAAATGTTATCTTAGTCGAAGGGTTGAACGGGTTTGGATAATTTTGTGACAGATAATAACTTTCAACATTCTCGACATTGCTTACAATTCCAACTGTTGTGACTGCTCCAAAATCAGGATTCAGTCTTGGAGTAAGTTTGTAGTTGCTGAAAGAATAATACAATACACCTTCTACATAATCAATAATATCATTCTTTGTAAGAAGAGTATATCCAGACTGAGGCGGATTATGAAGTCCGTCCCAGTTATTTGTGAATGTATGATTACCATCCTGAAGTTCGATCCTTGCGTTTACATTGGAACCATCCGATACGAGTATTTCCCCGAAGTTACGTCTGAATGTAGTATCCGGAAGAGGATCAACCGTAGCGCAGGCGACACCTGTAGCTGCGTTTACACAATTGATCGTTACAGGCGCATTCAGTCTCAGCAGTACGCTTTCCCATATTTCTACTTCCATATCTCCGTCTTGCGTTGCATTATTTATCTGACTTGTTGTAAGAATTGCTGCCGCCGGAAGAGTATTTCCCTGCGATATCAATGTAATACCTGATGCTGAGGCAACGTTTATTCTCGTTACGCTGAAATTTTCTTCGACCGTTCCGGAGATTCTTACTTTGTCACCTTTTCTCAAAGCATCAGTCGGATTTCCTGAGATCCATAATCCGCTGTTTGGTCCAATGCCGTCCTGAATATATACTCTTCTCGGAGCGGTCTGATTACCGCCTGCGCTTGAAAAATTTATTCCCGGAATGTCCGAAGTATCTGCTGTAACAATTCCTTCCACTCCTCTTACGTCAAATCCTTCAAATGCAGACCTTCCGCCGTTATTCGGACAGAACTGTACGTCACGGATTCCCATAGAATCGTTTGATCTTACTTCATAAAATAATGTTGATCTGTTAGTGTCTGACGGCAGTAATTTTACACCTCCTGAATTATCTTCTGCTCTGAAGTAATATTCTATTAATGTTCCGAGATTAGCCGGAGGCATTTTTGTGGAATAAATATTTCCCGTTATAAGAGGCATATTCTTGCTTTGAAAAGCGCCGTTGTTTAACCTGAAAAAAACTTTCATGTCTGTGATAGTTGCGGAATTCGCAGGATCAATTGCAGTTACACTCACTGTCACACTGTCCGGAGGAGTAGGCACGCCGGGGCTTCTTGTCGGACTTGAAAGCTGCGGCGGTGCATTTCCAAGACTAAGATCATTTGGATAAATTGGGACTATTACATAAGGAAGCTGACTTCCGAAAGCTCCTTCATTGTTTGCATTGATGACAACTCCTCTGATATATTCCACGAAAGTTCCGGGTGAAGGATGTGTCCATGATCTCAATGTATCACCTGAAGGTTGAGTTGAAAAGAAGTTTGAAAAATCTCTGATGTACATTCTGTTTCCGTTTTCATCAATTATACTCCAGGGTTGTCTGTTTCCAATACCGCCGGCAGTAGTTACGTTTCTTATCTCAATATACATGCCTTCATATTTTTCTCCATCTATATAATTTATCGAACCTCCGTTTGGATAATCACCGTTTGCAAAGGTTGGAATAGTAACCGGGATTGGTGCCGGTCTTTTTGAGTTACTTCCAGATTCAAGTATATCGATAGTATAGCCTGTTTCTATATCAAGAGCACACTGTGTTAGCATATTAGCAAATGGAGCACCACTTGTCGCACCAAATTCCTGAATTTGTCCGCGAACTCTGATTATTGAACCTGAATCAATAAGGTCAATAGCCGTCTGTGATTCCCTTCCGTTTTGTCTTATTACAATTCCACCGAATACGCCATTTGCTGTATCCTGACCGTAACAAGTCCAGCTGGTTGTGCCTCTCATCATTGTCCTGAAATCGTTATTTGCAGGGGATACTCTTGGAGGTGCAACTACTCTCAAAACAAACTGCACAGAATCTCCTTCGAGATTTGACCTGTCTCTGCCGAGTGCAAGTGAGTCTGCAGATTTCGTCTGAACCTCCTGTAATGTAACAGGTGTATAAAGACCGGACATTATGTTAAATCCTAAAGAATACATAATGTAAGCAGTTATTAAAAAAACCGGTAAGTGTTTTAATTTTTTCATGATGATTTTATTTTATTTAAATATATTTTTTAATTTAGTTTGAATGTTTTATCAATTTTTAAACTCATATAAAATTAAGATTATTTTACTATCACAAATTTACCTTTCTTCACTTCACCTGTATTCTGATCTTTGACTGTAAAGAAATACATTCCTGATGCTAATGCCTGTTCGCTGTTAGTGATCATATCCCATGCATGCTCACCACCGGCAAATTTCTGAGTACCGTCTGAATAAGTAGTAAACCATGCAATGTCACTGCCATTATAGGTGGCAGCATCATGCTGAAACTGATCAACGAGATCACCTGATAATGTCCATATAGAAATATCACACTTCGATGGCAGATTGTAAAAATACATTTTCCTCAGTAGCTCTTTTTTATTTCCGGTGCCGTCCCATACAGCACTACCGTAATATGGATTAGGATAGACACCTACTTCAGCAGAAACATCATTATTTGCAGGAGTACCGACTATTATCCGTTGTGAATTTCCTAAGATACTACTTTCAAGTGAACCAAGGTTCTGTGTAATATCCCCTTTATCAAAAGCTGTTACAGAGTAGACATACTGAAAACCATTAAGCTGATTTGGAAAATCAAATCTGTAATAATAAGGCGTTGCATCTCCTTCGAAATATTTGGGGGCATCAAGTTTTATAAAATTAAATCCGGTGTTATTACTAATATTATTATAAGCGCTATCAAACTCACCGACAAGTTTTAGCTGATCTGTAAGATCAATTGTCTGACTAAGATCCGAACCCGGATTGGTTCTGTATATTTTGTACCCTTCAAAGTCTTTCTTATTTGATATCGGATCAATTGAATTTTCGGAATTTGCTGCCCAGTATAATGTCACATTCTTATCTGCGATGACTGTCTTAAGCTGAGGAATGTCCGGCGGAGATGGAAGTCTGTATCCATTGTCATAAGCACTTTGTGCCCAGCCGGCTGAGACATTTAAATTTTGTCTCTGTGATGCAGAATCCCATGTCGTAGGTTCTGTACCTGATTTTTTTGAACATACTACTGCAAATACAATATTAATTGTATCCTGAAGATATCTTAGTGAAAGTTTATCTCCGTTATCTTTATGAAATGGACCATATGAAATGATTGTAGATCTGTTATTCGGTGAATGTCTGAGCTCATCATTTCTCGAAGGTACAAATGGATTACTTAATGAATCAAGAGGGGATACACTTAAATATCCGTTCATCTTTTCAAATTTTCCTCCTCCTGCCTGATTACTTTGATCCTCAATAGGAGATAAATACAAAATTCCGGTAGCATTTCTAAATTGCCAAATAGAAAAATGAGTTTTGCTGTTAATATTTTCAATAGCCGGCTTTGGTGTCAATCCAAGAAGCTTAAATGCAACATAAGTATCTGTAAATCCCGGATCTCCATTGTAATCATATTCATACCACATTCTTAAAGAACTGTCATATCCGTCTGCTCCTTTATTGTAAAATGAAGTACCCCCCGGTGGACTAATGTTGGTATTCCTGACGACAGCGTCAGCCCATAATCCTACATAAATACTGTCAATAGGTGAAGTGTCACCATTGTAGCCAATATTAACTAATTTATAATTTAATATTACCCAGTTGTTTGCAAAATTAAAATCATAGCAGTAAGATTCGAGCAGTACTTTCACACCGAGCGGAACATGATTTACAATCGGTGTACCGCCAATTGAAGTATTTGTATCAAGAAATTCACAGACAAAATCCTGGTGTGAGACTGCGTCCGGTCTGTAATTAGGTGAATTCTGAAGTGAAGATCTTTCTAAAATTCCCTGACCCGGTGAATTTGAAAATTCGAATCCTTCTCCGCGGTTTGCGCTTGAAACATCAATTGCTCCTGTTGAAACCCTTATCTGTCCACCTTTTGCGCCGCCTACCCAAATTCCGCCAACGAATATATTTTCTATTCCAGAACCTTTAGGGTATTGACAAGAAGGCTGATTTGGAAAATTAACGAATCCATTTCCAATTGTACCATAATTTGTAATAGTCATGGAAATATTTCCGACATTTGTAAATTTATTATTTACGTCATCCTGAATGTCACCCGGATAATAGTATGATGAAAATAGTACTGTTAAAACAAATAGAAAAAGAAGTTTTGATCTGTGGGATTTTATTTTTTTAAGTGAAAAAAAAAATAAATAGAGTATTCTTTGGGACATTAATTTTATTAATATTTAGAGTGAAATTTGATTTAAATTAAGTTAATTATCAGTAAAAGTAAAGATAAAGAAAAGTGGTATTTAATAACTATTTCTTAATATTTCCTCTCATTTTTTATTTCAGGTCTTATAAATTTGGATACATTTACTTTTGAGGGTACAGGGTAAAAAGTTTTATCTTTTGATTTGATATAACCCATGTTTTCCATTCTTGAAATTGTTGAATCATATTTCTCATTTTCTAATGAACTGTAGTCCTGTATAATCCACAAGTTTTTTAAATCGTTCCTGTTGTTTATTGAATCAAGCTGCATATCAATATTCCATCCGAATATTACAGGTACAGGTAGTTTTGTTTGAGAATGTTCTTTATAGTATTCAATACTCCATCCCATAAAATGAGGCTCTGTGAGTATTTGATCGCCGTCAGTAAAATTTTCTTCTATATAGTTAATTATTTTTCTGTAATCATTATTCTTGAATTCATTCCGGTAATTTATATAAACCCCTAAACTCGAAATACTAAAAAGAAAAATAAACAGAGTTACAGTTAATTTTCTTTTCAAATATTTGTCTGAAAAAAACATAATTGTGATTAACAAAAATGGTACAACTATACTCAGATACCTGGAAAGTAAAATATTTTGCAAAATGGAAATTATTCCA
>DAORRV010000007.1:0-3651 GCA_035443185.1 Ignavibacteria bacterium
CGAATGTTCGAAAAAGATGGCATTGAAAAATTTATTGGTGCAGGTGTTTACTACGGAGCTGCAATGACTGAAGCTGCTCTGTATAAAGATCAGAATGTATGCGTCCTCGGCGGTGCTAACTCTGCAGGTCAGGGCGCATTGTTTTTTTCGAGATATGCTAAATCAGTTACTATTATAATCAGAGCTGATTCACTTGGTAAAGCAATGTCGAGTTATCTGGTTGAAAGAATTAATGCAACACAAAATATTACAGTATTAACTGATACGGAAGTTGATTCTGTATCCGGCAGTAATAAACTTGAAAAAATATTTCTTCGGTGTAAAAATGAAGATAAGATCAAAGAGATGGATACTTCTGCTATATTTATTTTTATTGGGGCTGCTCCCAGAACAGAAATATGCAAAGGAATTATTGAGACCGATGAGAAGGGATTTATTTTAACTGGTCCGGATCTGCTTAATAAAAAAAATGTAACAAACGAATGGACACTTGAACGTGACCCATTTCTTCTTGAAACAAACATACCCGGAGTTTTTGCTGCCGGTGATATCCGGTCAGGTTCAGGTAAGCGTGTAGCAGCTGCTGTCGGTGAAGGATCGGCTGCAATTGGTATGGTTCATAAATATCTTGAAACTGTCTGAAAAAATGTTCGCCCGTATCCATACTCCGGTTTAGATACGCCAATGAACTTGAAACACCGTTTCAATCACTCCTCCTGCCATTTATACCTGCAGATTACTTTTAGAGCCTGACCCCGCATGCTTCACGCTGTCCGAAAACAAAAATTAAAGTTTGCTTAAAAGGTTGCTTCCAAGACTCGAATGCTCAAAGAAGATTTTTTTTAAAGTTTTTTAAACTTAGGGTCTTAGAGCCTTTGAGGCAATTCCAACGTTTTCGGACAGTCTGCTTTCAGTAGAGAGTCGTTCATATTGGACTCACGTCTCAAAAATTAATTTCCACTCCAACATTTAACCTGTTAACTATATCACCTTCTATCATGTCATTTCCGCTGCCGATGGTTTTCACTCCGTCTGTATAAGTCTCTGAATACTTTGCTGATATTTCAAAAAGCGGAAATGGTTTATACCGCATGACTGCATACCATCTTCTGCCTTTTCCATAAAGAGCTATATTTGTCATGATCCCTTTTATATCATTTTCATATTCATAAATTCTGCTGTCATAATTTTCTGTATCAAAATAAATTATTCTCATGTCAAAGATAATTCCCCGAAAAGGCATCAGTCTCATATCAGAATAAAACAATCTTCCTTTACTACTCGCTCCGGACATATCATACTTCACATTTACAAATTCAAATCTGCTCCTGAATCTAAGCGCATCTGTAAGCTGATAAATAAAACCCAGTCTTGCATTGAACTGACTTCTTCTGTCGGTGATCTTTATATCCTGAAGATTTAAATTCTGTATGGTCTGTAAGTCTTCTTTTGTCTCACTCTTAATTTTCAGATTAATTACAAATCCTTTTTGTGCACGCCAGTCCGCGTTGAAAAGAAGATCATTTCCCGAAACAGGCAGCGGATTTAAATACGTCCTGTACGGAATTTTGAACTGATCAAAATACGCATTCAATACAAGTCCTTTCAAAGGCTTCAGAGTCAGCCCGGTATAAAATCCTCTTTCATTTCTCGTCTCTCCGCCTCTTTCACCGAATCCGGATGAATGGACAGAAATAAAATCATATGGATAATTTCTGTATGACATGACAAGCTGAACCAATCCGGGAAATGAAAATGATACTGAATTGATCGATGCAACTGCACCAGAATTTGAATAAGTCCATTCGCCGAATGCATTCATATTTTTATAAAGTACATCATAATCACCTCCAAGTGAAGATGCTTTATCTCCGCTGAAATCGTATAATTCCCTGACTGTATCTTTAATTACAGACCTTGAATATTTTCCCGACCAGTAAGTAATGCCAGTTCTCAGCAGACCTTTGGTGTAAGAAAATCTTCCGCCAAATAAATTTTCTTTAAGTGAGTTTTTCCTGTTTATCTCAGAAGAAGTCCTGTGATATCCGTCGATATAAATGGTAGATGCTTCTTCTGAAAATTCATCTACAGCAGCATCTAAATAATTATAAGAATAAAACAGATCCAGATAAAAATTATTCTGCTCAAGACTTACAGATGCGCCTCTGAAAAATTGAGATTCATTCACAGAGGAATAACCGTCTATTCCCTTACCTTTTCTTTTCAGCGGACTCACTGCGTCAATACCTTTTGAGAAATAGCTGGAGTTTGACAATGTAAGTCCCTGTCCGAAATTCAAAGAATAATCCCCTGCAATGAATTTTTTCAGGATCCCAAAACCTCCTCCTTCAATGTATCCCGATGTAAAATCATTTATGTATTTTTCACCCGGATCTTTTTCAAGTGTGAGATTTATTTCAAGATATTTATCTGAATTAATAGTTTTTCCCGATTTTCCAAATTTTGAATTTACAGAAGTATAGAGTTTGGGTTTTGTACCTTCATACTTTTGGGAAATGTAACCCGCTTTGGTCTGCAGATCCTGCAGAAATCTTGATCTTACACGTGTATTTAATTTATCAAAAAATGTAATTTCAGATGTGTTATATCTGATTCCCGTCTCATCTATAATTACGTCAGTCTTTGATCTCCTGACAATGATATAAATTTTTATCATATCATAAAGTTCGATTGACATGCCTTCGATCTTCAGAAGTTCACGTTTGGATTTGAACTTACCAATTTCATTTCTGTAGTCAATTATTTTACGGGCAATGACGGAACTCACAAAAGGTATCAGATCCAGTTCTTCATAGGTGATCATATTTAAGTCAAGAGGATTTCGCCGGAGGTTTTCGAGATTGTCTAATACTGCCGGTTCTTCAGCTTCGGGATCGAAACTTTCGAGCAGCATTTCCTCACGGTAAAAATTTCTCAGGTCGGTCGTGTCACCTGTTTTCAAAGTGTCCTGAGAAAACAGCGGTGATGTTGCTGCAGAGTACATTAAGTACATAATTGCTGTTAAGCAAAGTCTTCCAAATAATTTTCGTGTCATGGCTCATCATATTTTCCACATAAAAATAATTAATCCCAGCCGTGAAAAAAAATTAAAATTTAGGCATTTGTGAAAAAACATGAATTCACCTGAGAACAAAAACATTGAGTTTGCCTGAGTATCAGATAGGACTTACAGTCTGTCTGGAAATGAAATTTTTAAGCGAAACTCTTTAATGCAATGATTTTTTCAAGAGAGGGTGTTTAAGAAATAAATCACTTTTTCTTTTTATTGATTTTCAGACAGTTCACAAAATCTATTCCAAGATCGATCCATTTAGATAGTGTTTTTTCAGTTTTGAATCCGGATTCATTCACATATAAAAATCCTTTTAAAGGTCTTCCTGTAAAATCCATTTCACGTGCTGCCTGATCAGACAAAGCTTTTTCATATTTCTCTTCAATCACTCTTACTGTCAGATCATCTTTCATTACTCCAACTGACATTTTACCTTTTATCATAAAAGCGATTCCACCGAACATTTTTTTCTCTTCAAATTCTATTCCTTTTTTCATTAATGCATTGCTGATTCTCTTTGATGTTTTTTCGTTGTATGCCATATTTAAAAATTTTAAATTTTAAATTTTAAATTTTAA
>DAORRV010000007.1:3751-70624 GCA_035443185.1 Ignavibacteria bacterium
AATAAGTATCGAGATCTATTTTTGGGTCCATTCCTGCAAGTACATCTTCCCAACCTGAATCTTTTCCGTATAAAGCACTCGGAAATCTTTTGTTAAACGAATTAACCTGTGCCATTGCCATTCCTGTTTCATGACCGATAGATCAACATTAAAAAGTTTAAATATCTCTGCGTTTTTATTACTTACCGGATCTGGATTGTTCAAATAAGTTTATTAGTTTTAAATTAAATTTTGTCTGATATTTCCAGACTATTAAATTGCTTTAATTAATTCCTATTTAGTATTTAAAATCTTACCGCTTGTGAAGTGAAATTTCATTTATATAAATTTAAAAAATTTTATTTAATACATTAAGTTTTGATTCTGTAAAGATAAATATTATAATTATATGAAATTAGTAAATTAATTATATTGAAAGAAAAATTTTTATAACTCTAATTTTAATATTTATTAATGAGACTACTTATTGACATGGACGGCGTCATTGCAGACTTTGAAGGAGATTTTCTGAAGAGATGGAAAGATCTTCATCCTGAAAAAAATTATGTACCGCTTGAAGAAAGAAAAGGATTTTATGTAAAAGAACAATATGAGGAAGATCACAGAGATCACGTTCAGGAGATCTATCTCAGCCCCGGCTTCTATCAAAACCTCCCACCTATACCCGGTGCACTTGAAGCACTCCGAGAAATAAAAAATTCTTTGAATAATGTCTTTCTCTGCACAAGTCCCATGCTTCCTAAATATGAGAACTGTGTCCTTGAAAAATTTCACTGGGTATATGAACATCTCGGCACCGAATGGGTAAACAATATTGTCCTTACAAGAGATAAAACCATTGTGAGAGGCGATGTATTAATAGATGACAAACCTGATATTAAAGGGTCCGCCGAGCCTGAATGGGAACACGTGATTTATGATCAGCCATATAACAGAAACATAAAAGATAAAAGAAGACTTACCTGGCAAAACTGGAAAGAAGTTTTGGGGATTTGATTGCCTTTAAGTCGCTGTGACTAAAGGATTTATTATCTGACCTTCTTATAAAAATAAGTTGTTTTTAATCAAAGTTTTAAATACAAAATGAAAGTATTCAACTTGAAATTTTTAATACTTACTTCAATTATATTTTTAATACAAATATTTGATGTAAATTCTCAGACCATTTCCAATCAGGTGTTTGAAATAATTGAACTGCAGGATAAAAGGTCACTTAGTATAAATGATAAACTAAAAACTTATCTACATTCTCTCGATTCGCTTATCCGTGAAAAATCAATTTACGCTCTTGCTAATATTGGTGATAGTAATACAGTCAGTTATCTCGATTTTCTTTTTGCAGGTCCGTTCAGTGATTATCCAAAGAAGAGTGATATCAAAGCTGCAGCTTTCATGCTCGGACAGATCAACTGTGATGCAAGTAGAAATATGCTTAGCACTATTTTAAAGAACAGATCTAATTATGAAAATGAAATGCTTGAATCGGGAAAATATGTTATCGAAGCTGTTGGAAAGATTGGGAATGAAAATAGTCTTCAGGAACTCATTCAGAGAGAGGACCTCATCTATTCTTCAGATGAACAAACCCGCTCTGCTGCTGCTATGGCAATCGCCGGGTTTGCACTTCGAAGGATCTCAAATGAAATGTCTGTTGAATTTTTAAAAAAGATCGTTAGCAATTCTTCAGATACAATCACTTTAAGAAATGCAGCATATGCATTCTGGAGAACAGGTGATAAAAATTTACTCCTAAATGCCCGACAGGAAATTTATGATCTCGTTGAATCAAAAGATGCACAGACGAGAATGTGGGCATACAATGCACTCGGAAAACTTAAAGATAATTTACTTCTTCTATACACTCTAGAATCATTCACTTCTGAAATTGACTGGCGTGTAAAAGTAAACATGCTGAACTCACTCAGAAATTATAATATTGATTCAACAGCAGAACTCTTTCCGCAGATCATTACCACACTTGGAACTGCTATGGACGACATAAATCCAAACGTGTCACTCACAGCTGTAACAGTTACAGGACAGTTGTTTAAAGATATTAAAAACTCAAAGAATGAAACTGCAACTGCATTATCTGAATTAATGAAGGACGAACTTATCAATGCAATGAATACAGAAGATTCACTTTCTTCAGTTCAAAGAACTGAAATTGCAAATACATTATCCTTAATGTACAGAGATGAAATCAAAGATGATCTTTTCAAAACTTTTTATGAAACTAATGACTATGGTCTGAAAGGCGGCGTTGTCAGGGCATTTGGAAATTTTGACGATTATAAAATTTATGATGAAGTGCGTGACAGTGTCAGCGCTGAAGTGAAAAGATATAACGACAGAAATAATATTACAATGGGAGATATGATTTCCGGTAAAGAACTTGCGAAGATATACAGAGGCTTTGTGGAAATGCTGTCTGCTCAGATGTCAAAAACGAAAGGCGAAGACAGAAATCTTTTCAGGCTGATGTTCACAGAGTTTGTCGGATCGAAAGATCCTGTTATAACGGAAATTTGTCTCACGGCTCTGAAGGATACAATATTTAGTGAATACAAAGATGAAACTGCTTCTATAATTTTATTTGATTATAATGAACTTGAGTATCCGCAGGACGAAGCTGTCATAATGGTTTTCATTGACGCTATGAAAGATCTTAATAATAAAAATACTATTGAAGTACTTGAAAAAAATCTGAGCTATGGAAATTATGATATTGCAAAAGCATCTGCAGATGCACTTGAAAAGATCAAATTCAAAAGATACCCTGTTCACTTTACGCAGAGGTCTGATCTTGATAAAGCTTACTTAGAATTGATGGACGGGAAAAAGAATATTGTAATCAAAACCAATAAAGGAAATATCAGAATAGAATTATTTCCCGATGCTGCTCCTCTTACAGTGCTAAATTTTTTAAAGCTATCTGAAAAGAATTATTTTGACGGTACTATCTTTCACAGAGTCGTTCCGAATTTTGTGATACAGGGCGGAGATCCGACAGGTACAGGATACGGCGGACCCGGCTATTCTATAAGAAGTGAATTCTCACCGGTCGATTTTGGTACTGGATATCTTGGAATGGCTTCCAGCGGTAAAGACACAGAAAGCAGCCAGTTCTTTATCACGCATTCAGCCACTCCGCATCTTGACGGCAGATATACTGTCTTCGGAAAAGTTACAGAAGGACTGGATGTTGTTGATATTATTATGATTGGGGATGTGGTTGAGGATGTGGTCGTGGAGTAGGATTAAATTTTTCAGTAAAAATAAACATTGAAATAATCGGACAGGAAATTTAATTTGAAAATAGTTTTGGAAATAAGAATTCATAAAATCTAAACTGAATTCTGTGAAATGTTTTAAAGGATTTTTTAAATATATTAAAGGAGAAAAATAGTAGAATGAACAGATTAAAAAATTTCTAATAAAACCTTTGAAGAATTTTATTTTAAAAATATTTACAATAGGATTGTCTATTTACGGGTTCTGACTTATTTAAATTATTAATTTTAAAAAACATTTGTAGGCTCAGGCTTTAGCCTGAGGTGTAGTTTAGAAGTGAAGTTCAATTTTAAAGTAAATTTATTGTAGGCTCAGGCTTTAGCCTGAGGGATGATGGGTATCCGATTTTCAATAATTCAGATAAAATATATGTAACCGCATGTTTTAACGTGCGAAATGAAAGGAGTTGATGAATTTGATCAGAGAAAAAAAGCACAGATTAGAGAAAGAATTTTATATTGGAGTAAAAACAGTTTCCTTTACAGCTTGTATTAAAAAAGAAGAAAAAGTATTTACCAACAATTTTATTTTTTCAATTTTCAGAGATAAATTAATTGAATCAATAAAAAAATATGGTTGTGAGGCATTAATTTATTTATTCATGCCGGATCATCTGCATTTAATCCTGAAAGGTAAAAATAATGATTCAAATGTTATTAAAGCGATAGATTTATTTAAACAAAAAACCGGATATTGGTTTTCACAGAATATGCTTTATTCAAAATGGCAAAAGGATTACTATGATCATATTCTAAGAGATAATGAAGACCTGAGAAGCCATATTTATTACATTTTAAACAATCCTGTTAGAGCAGGCATAGTAAGTAACTGGAAAGATTATGAGTTTAAAGGCTCGACAGTATTTGACTTTGATAAGTGGGATTTGAATCAATAAAGAAAAACAACTAGATACTTTAAAGAGGATGTGATTGACATTATATTAAATAGATGATTACTTTGTATTTATTAGTTTCACGCAGTCTAAAGTCTGCGCTAACGAATCGTTTCTTTTAAAAATAAAATCTAGTATTACTATTGTGTTCCTTGTGTTTCATTCCCGCAGTCTAAAGACTGCGGCTACAAATCGTTCCTTTAATAAAATATATTTAATATTACTGTTGCGATACCATGTGTATCATTCCCGCAGTCTAAAGCCTGCGCCTACAACGATCTTGTTTTACAATCACATCTCTCTCGCCGAGATCCTCTTCTTCAGCTGTGACAAATGCCATGTGATATTGATCTCTTTTGGACAAGCCTCTATACAGTTAAAGATAGTATGACATCTTCAGATACCGTCAGGGGTATCAAGTATATCAAGTCTCTCATCAGCTCCTTCATCTCTTGTATCATTTATATATCAGTAAGCTCTGAGCATCGCAGCAGGTCCGAGATAATTTTCATTTGTTCTGGTAGAAGGACAACTTGTCGTGCAGCATGCACACAGTATGCATTTTGCTGATTCGAAAAGTTTCTCCGCGTCCTCGTTTGACTGAAGTCTCTCGATGTCAGGCGGTGGCGGTGAATTATTTATGAGATAAGGTTTTATAACTTCATATTTATCGAAGAAGTCTGTCATTTCAACTACTAAATCCTTAATGATCGGAAGTGCAGGCAGCGGATCTATCACTATCGGCTTTTTTGTGTTAATGTATTTTAACAGCAGAGCACATGCAAGCATGTTCTTACCATTGACCTTCATGCCGTCGCTTCCGCAGATACCGTGAGCACAGGATCTTCTGAATGAAAGAGAGCTGTCATAATTCCATTTTATTTCATGCAACACATCAAGCAGCCGCCAGTCTTAACTGACATTCTTTAAGTTGAAATCCTGATAGTACGGCTCTTCATCTTTCTCCGGATTGTATCTTAAAATTTTTACCTGTATGTCCATAATGAATTTTTGAAAAATGAAATTTTATTTCAGTAAAAAATTAATTCTTAATGAATCTTTAAATCCGTCCCTGTCAGGACATTTGTAAAATTCATCTATTAATTTATATCCTTCATCTACTTTGCCAAGCAGCATATAATCTTCCGTAGCTGCTGCCAGTATTGCCTTTACTGCACCTGCATCAGTATTAAATGTTTCAGTCCCTGCCTCTTCACATTTAAAATTTTTATATTCATCAAGTTCTTTTTTAAGCTCAGTCAGATTATCATTAATCTGCTTTGGAAATTTTGCAGTTACATTCACAAACTTTTTATTCTCATATCCATAAATTAGCAACGGAAATTTCGACTGTGCATAATTTGTAAACATATATGCATACACATCATTAAATCCAACTATCTCTGTCTTTCCGTCAGCGTTTAGATCTTCAGCTTTGAAAAAAGAATTCCCCCAGATAATGGTATCAGTAAAATTAAACTTCCCCTTGCTGATCTTTCCCGTGAATAAGCTCGTACAGCAGTGAGCACCTCCGCTGTACATTGCAATCAGATATTCTTTTTTGCCGTCGTTATCCAGATCCATCCTTGCGATCTCAGGTATCAGATCATAATAAATCTCTTCAAAAATTTTCTCATCCTCTCTGTAAATGCTGAGAGTAGTTGTATATTCTTCTGAATTAAATTTCGTCTTAAAAATATTCTTTCCGAATTTTAAATTCAGATCTTTTACCTGTGCAAAATTTCTTTCATTAAAAAAAAGTACAAATATTACGCAAAGCAAAATTAAACTGAAGCAGTTTTTAAATTTAATGTTTATCAAATCAATACTTTCTTTTCCATTGGCTGAAATCTTGTCACTATTACCGGTTTGAATTTCAGATCAGGTACTTCTTGTCCTCTGCTAAAAGCAAAGGTATGCTTCATCCAATTCTGATCATCTCTCTCTGGAAAATCCTCTCTCGTATGAGCGCCGCGGCTTTCCTGTCTTGCATATGCGCCGTACACAGTTGCTTCCGCATTCAGCAGCAAATTATCAAGCTCAAGTGCTTCGACTAAATCTGTATTAAATACTTTACTCTTATCCTGAACTGCAATATTTTTATATCTCTCTCTCAGCTCTTTAAGTTTCTCAATCATTTTTCTCAAACCTTCTTCAGTCCTGAATACACCGCAGTCTTCCATCATGGTATTCTGTAATTCAGTTCTGATGCTGACGATCTTTTCTTTCGGAGCAAGGTCCATCACAGTTGGAGCATATCTTGCCATGAATCTTTCGCCGTCCTTATTTTTTAAAATTCCGCCTTCGCCTCTTGCAGCTTCACTTACAAGAATTCCAAGCTTCCATAAACCGGTCGGATGGAACTGGTAAAACTCCATGTCCTCTAAAGGAAGACCGGCTCTGTAAGCAAGTGTCATTCCGTCACCAGTACCGACATGTGCATTGGAAGTGATCCTGCATATTCTACCGTTTCCGCCTGTCGCAAATAGTACTGCCTTTGCCTGAAAAATATGTATCTCACTTGTCGCAATATCAAAAGCCACTACACCTTTACATACACCATCTTTTGTCAGCAGCTCAGTTACAAAATATTCTGAAAAGAAAGTTACCTGATTTTTAATTGTATTATCAAATAAAGTCTGAAGCATAACATGACCTGTTCTGTCTGCAGAATAACACGCTCTCTTTATAGGAAGTCTTTTTCCATAAGGATCATTTTTATCAGCAGGTTTTGTATGTCCACCGAATTGTCTCTGAGCGATCTTGCCGTCTTCATTTCTGCTGAAAGGCATTCCCATATGTTCATGCTCAATGATAGCGCGGATCGCATCTTTACACAATACTTCTATACAGTCCTGATCACCGAGATAGTCACTTCCTTTTACAGTATCGAATGCATGATTTTCCCAGCTGTCTTCTTCCATATTTGCAAGTGCTGCACAGACACCGCCCTGAGCCGTTCCGGTATGAGATCGTGATGGAAAAACTTTTGATATTACAGCACATGAATATTCTTTTGGAATTTCAACGGCAGCCCTGAGACCTGCACCGACTGCACCGACTATAACTACATCAAACTTTTTTATCATCTATATATCAATCACAAAATTTTGTTACTTATAAAAATATTTATGATTTTACTCATCAAGTTTTTTTATTTCTTTCAGAAGTTTTGTTTTTTTCTTGACAGCATCTTCATAATATCCGGCGTTGCTTTTGAGATCCATAAAATAAAGAATCGCCTCTAACTTTTTTTCTTCCTTCACTGCTATCATTCCAAGGTAATATAGCATGTCAGTATCATAAGTTGTATAACCGGTTTGTTCAAGCTCTTTGTTATACCCTTTTTCAAGATAATATTTTGCTTTGTTAATATCCTTGATCTGCTCATAGTATATTTTTCCCAAACGTGTATATGCCTGAATGTAGGTCGGATCTTTAACAAGAAGATTCTTATATTCAGCAACAGCATTTTTATAATCTTTTTTCTCTTCATAAATAGCTGCGATCTGAAAATTCACATAGTACAGTCTGCTGTCTTCATCGAGCATTTTATAATAAAACTTTAAAGCTTTTTCATAATTACCGGTACTTGAATATGCAGCAGCCAGTTTGGATGATATCAGATTCAGCAAACTGTCTGAATCAAATCTTTTTAATATAGTTTCGTAAAGCACTTCAGTTTTTTCAGGGTTGTCTGTATTTACATAAAGGTCCAGCAGCTCTTCATACACAAAGAAAGAATCCGGCTGCAAAGTCAGACAATTATTAAAAAGTTCTTCAACCTTAACAAACCTGACTTTATTTATAGAGTCCTGTCTTAATGTAAATTCATCTTTGCTGTCCAGCGAATCTTTTAATTTTGTATAATACCAGTCCGCAGCAAGTTCCCATTTCTGATTAACTGCATTCTTGAATGTTGTATTAAAAATATTCTCTTCCTTTTTTATAAGCATATCATCTGTAATTTCAGATTCATTCAGAAGAGCAAAATCCATGAATTTCTTAAATGAATTAATTGCTATTGCAAAATTCAGATTACCGTATCCTAAATAAGTGTAAGTTGTAATACCGATAACTTCACCTTTTCTGTTAAATAAAGCTCCGCCGCTGTTACCGGGTGAGATAGCTGCTGTGATCTGTATTACTTTTTCAAATAATTTTTCATTGCCTGTGTAAGAATATGGATCACCAAAATTTACTTTTTCATTTTCTCGAACCGCTGCTACTATACCTGATGAGATCGTATATTCAAATCCGAGAGGACTTCCTATTGCAAATACTTCCTGCCCTGCTTTTAAATCATCTGAATTTCCAAGCTTTACAGGCTTAAATGTAATGCCGTTGGAATTTACTATCCTTATCAATGCAAAATCTTTTTCTGCATCAGACATTACGACTTCTGCATAAAAGAAATTTCCGTTGCTGGTCTTGATGATCAAACTGTCTATACCTTCTATGACATGGTTGTTTGTACCTATAAGACCCTCTTCATTAAGTATAAATCCACTGCCATTAAGTAAAGAAGTATCAATGTATTTGTCCTCTCCATAGGAATAATAATCTGTCTGCGATTTCCATATCGAGATCAGTGACTCTTTATTATTATCTATGATCTGCTCAGCATTAAAATCATCATCAGAAAGATAATTATCAGGGCTGACAGTTTTATCCTGCGCAGAGACATTTTCACAGGAAATAAAAATAATAAATACTGATGTAAGAAGTTTTAACAGATTTAAAAAATAACGTAAATCAAAAAATTTATTTTCCTTTATTATATTTAAGATCATTTGCCTTTCCATTCAGCTTTTCTTTTTTCTACAAATGCTTTCATTCCTTCAAACTTATCTTCTGTTGCAAACAACAGATAAAAATTCTTTCTTTCAAATTCTAATCCGGCTTCTATCGTCGAATCAAATGATTTCAATATGCATTCTTTCGCCAGCTGAACTGCAATAGCCGGCTTTGAGGAAATTTCTTTTGCCAGCTCAAGAGCTTCATCCAAATAAATTTCATTTTCCACTACTTTAGTCACAAGTCCTGCATCATACATTTCATCTGCTGTATACATTTTTCCCGTTAGTATCATCTCCATCGCACGCGCTTTTCCTATAGCTTTTGTAAGTCTCTGCGTACCACCTGCTCCCGGTATCACCGCGAGATTGATCTCCGGCTGTCCGAACTTTGCGCTCTTCGACGCAACTATCATATCACAGCTCATCGCAAGTTCACATCCGCCGCCCAGAGCAAACCCGCTGACAGCAGCTATTACCGGCTTCTTGATCTTTCTTATCCTGTCCCATCTTGCAAACTGATCTCTGATCAGCATTTCTATCGCAGTCGCTTCTGCCATCTCTTTAATATCTGCACCCGCTGCAAATGCTTTCGCATTTCCTGTCAGTACCATGCAACCCGTTTCACTGTCTTTGTCAAAAGCTTCAAGTGTTTCCACTACTTCTTTCATCAGATCATTGTTCAAAGCATTGAGTACATCAGGTCTGTTCAATTGTATCAGACCGACTTTCAGTCCTTTGGGATTTTCAATTTCCGATACGAGTATATTATTAAATTTACCTAAAAGGTGGGATTTATCGCTCATTTATATAAATATGTGATTAAATTACTTAAGATTGAAATTTTTGTAAATTACTGACATTGAGCTATAATTACAATGTTAAATAAATTGGAATTTGTATAAATCTTTTTAAAATAAGAAGAAAATAGAATAACGATAAGCTTTCGCTAAATCAAAAATTCAGAAATTGAATTGGATCAGTTAGTAATTCCTCCAAAAGTCAGAAAGCATTTTGGTATAAAAAGCGGAACAGTAATACATTTTATTTATAGTAATGGCGAAATAAAAATTGTACAGGTTACAAAAGAAACCATAAGCACTAACTTTGGAATATTCGGAACAAAAGGTAAAGTATTAAAAGCGCTCAAGAAGGAAAAAAAAATCTGAACGTGAATTATGAAAAAATATGTACTCGATAGTTTTGCAATTATAGCTTATCTGGAAGGAGTGGAATCAGGCAAAAAGATAATCTCAATTTTAGAATAAGCTTTAGAAAATAAGGAAAATAAGGTTGATTTGTTTATGAGTGTAATCAATTGGGGAGAAGTATATTATATCATTGCGGGAAGGAGGAATAGAAAGAGCAGAAATGTATAAATCAATTATATCAAATTATCCGATTGAGTTAATAAATTCTGATAAAGAATTAAGATTGAATGCTGCAAATATCAAATCAAAAGTAAAACTCAGTTATGCAGAGGCATTTGCTGCCGGTCTGGCTAAAATGCTGGATGCAACACTTTTGACAGGTGATAAAGAATTTGAACCCTTATCTGATAAAATAAATGTTGAATGGCTTTGAGAAATTTATTTTGATCATAAAACATAGATCATTGAACATTAAAAATTGAACACTGAACATTAAAAATTATCTGTTAACAAGCATTTCAATATCCGCTTCCGTTTCCCTCAGATCAATACCGTGTTCTAATACCGATTTCAGATTTGTAAGAAAGAAAACCCAACACACACAACAATTTATAAATCCAAACTCATTTTCAGTAGCAGAATCCTGATAGCATTGAGTAAGTACAAGCTTAGTTCTGTCTCCTGATTCAGACAATTTAATATTCACAAAAAACGAAGATCCGAATGTAAATCCAAACTCATTCTTTCCGTCAGATTCAGTAATGATTCCTTTCAGTTCCAGATCTTTCTTCAGCCATTTCCATAAAAATGAATCACCTTTTTGTGCAGGTTCATCTCCAAGCCGGATACTTTTGTCATTATAAAAATAATCAGCACTGCCGATAAACCATTTTGACAATCCCGACCCTGTTGAAATATATTCATATACTTTTTCAGGAGATGCCTTCAATAATATTCCGTGTGAAAAACTTTCTTTGTTGAAATTTTCTTCAGTCATTATATTCAGTTAACATATTTTATTTTTTATTATAGGAATTTCATCTATCGAATAATAAACCGGAAGTCCTTTAGATTTTATGAAATCTCTTTCTCTGTCGGCTCCAGGACTGCTGCCGATCATAAGTATAGCTTCACACCTGTCGATCACAGCCATTGAGATTTCCATTATAGCTTCATACTTATTTTCAATATTCGATTTTTCTATGACTGGCAATGCAGCATTTACACCGATCAGAGGAATGTGCCCAAGTTCAAGTATTTTCGCTGCCGCTTCATTCATTGCATCAAGATTTGCTTTTCGAGCAGCTTCAGTATCGGCAGAAAAAGGACCTGCAACTCCAATGATCATTATAAATTATATTATAAATTGATAAAATAAACGAATATAAAATTCGGAAAGATAGTATCTTCGCTGAGTCACTTACTTTTCACTTACTTTTCGGACTATGTGGAAACTTTTTGTACCCGCAGAGTCACGTACACTACGGATTCTGAATTAAATGTTAAAATATTAGAATAGAATAACAGAAATTTAACTGTTTATTGTGTCGTGAGAAGCTGTACAATTACAATTTCATTTCCATAAAGATCAAATACGCTGACAGATTTAAATTCTTCAGTAATTTCCGGTTCACTTTTATATTCAATTCCATTATCTGATATTTTTTCATTCAGCACATCGAAATCATCAGTATATAAAACCAATACAGGTGCTCCACCTGTCTGTCTGCCGACTAAACTTTGCTGTTCAGTTGTATTTGCTTTTAAAAACCATACTCCTGCACGGGTCTCACTGTCAAAAGAAATGTGAAGAAATCTTTCTCCGTCGTCATTTGTAATGTCAAAAAATTTTTTGCATCCGAAATTATCTTTGTAAAATTCAAATGCTTCATCGTAATCTTCTACAAGAATTACTGCCCTGCCGAGATCTACTTTCATGATAATTTATTTATTTTAAAAATCAGTTTTGAATTTCAAACTCCATAAGAAATTCATCGTCCTTGTAAAACATAAGTTTTTCTTCTTCAAGTTTAAAATTATTTATCAGATGGATATTTTTATGAAATGAAGAAAATACTTTTACATTTTCGCACATCATTTTTGTAGTAATCATTGGTAAAAATTCGATCTTCCCCGAATCAATTTTAATTTTACCGTTTATACTATTGCATCCGTCCCGTCCGTTTATTCTGTTTTCATCCAGATCAAACTTAATATATACTTTGCTAAAGTCAGATTCTCTGTCAAAGTTTTCTTCGGTTTTCATTCCCTTCATGATATATGATCTTTTATCCAATTTCACTCTGTCAGTATCTGATATTACCATTGTAGGTTCGGCCTTTAAAATATTAATCAGATTATAATAAAATGAAGCATCATCTGCAGCCTGCGTTGCAACAAACAATTTTTCAACTTCAATAATGTATTCATTTCCCGGTATAAATTCAAAACCTTTGATGTCGTTAAAGTGAAATTTCCATTCCTCAGATTCAGAATTTTTGATTAGGAAACATTCCTGCGGAGCTACACCTATACAGCTTACTTTATGATTTGCAATATAGAGTGTATCATATTTGCTTTGAGAAATTGCAGTGCAGATAAACAAATTTAGAATAAATACAGTGAGAATTATTTTCATTGATCCATATATTACAGATAAGTGTTTTTACCAATTTAAACATTATCAGAATTTTATACAATTGTTTTCAATATTTTGAATATCATGATCGTTAATCTTAGAAAATATTTTTAGAATTCAACAGTTTAACATTCCAATTTTTTTTTAAGATTATTATATTGTCTATATGAAAAAAACGAACGTTAAAGAAACCAACAGCATCAACATTCCAACAATAATGCGGATTGCATATATCGACAGACAGATCTCGATGAATAATTATCCGTCAGCAATAAAACTTTCAAAAGAATATGAAGTCAGTTCGAAGACTATTATCCGTACAATTGAATTCATGAAAAGTTTTTATAATGCTCCCATCGAATATGACAAAAGTATAAAGGGATATTTTTATTCAGACAAAAATTTCAAACTGGTTAAATTCGATCTGAATGATGAAGACCTGCGCTCACTTGCTTTGATAAGCAATGCCTTTAAAATTTACGGCGGTAAACCTTTTTCAAGTGATCTGAATTCTTTTTTTAATAAAATTTACTATATCTATAATGACAAGTACAGCATACAGCTCAAAGACATAGAAAATATTATCAGCTTCAGGATCAGGAATTCAAGGTCTGTAGATACTAAATTTTTTGAGATAATAAAAACTGCGATCATAAATTCAGAAACTTTAAAGTGCCGGTATTATTCAGGGTATTCAGGACAGACTACTGACAGAGAACTCGATCCATATCATATTGTCAACGATAAAGGTGAATGGTATTTAATTGCATTTTGTCACAGAGATAATAAAATAAAACTATTTTCCATCAGCAGATTTAAGGAAGTACATCCGTCGGGAAAACAATTCTCACCGGTTGATGATTTTAATGTTGAGAAATTTTTTGAGGACAGTTTTGGAGTTTTTAATGATGACAAAAAAATTAAAGTAAGGATGAGATTTGAAAAAAGGTCTGCAGGTTATATAAAGGAAAAAACATGGCACAGATCTCAGATCATAAAAGAAAATAAAAAGGACGGCAGCGTTATATTGGAGATGACTGTAAACAGTTCAGACGAAATAAAGCACTGGGTACTAAGCTGGGGTAGATCCTGCACTTTGCTTTCTCCAAAAACTCTCGTCGATGAAATCAAAAGTGATCTTAAATCCACTCTCAAAAATTATTCCTGATAAAAATTCTTTATCACTTTAGATTATATAAAAATTTAATAATTACGTTTTACTTTTTACAAAGGACATTGTTTGTCCTTTAAACATTTTAACTTGTATAACAATTATAACAATAGAGGAAGAACCAATATGAAATCCGGTACTTCAGATTTCGACCTGCCTCACTTTTTTTAGTATTCATTTCGCAAATTCGGAGATTGCTTCGCCTGAAGATCACAGGCTCGTAAAGACATTTTTTTTTCGAATTGCTTCCACGAATGAATTCGGGTTCGCAAAAACATAAAAAAAACCCGCAAAGAAGTCAATCATCTCTGCGGGATAGAAATACTTAAAAATTATTTATTTGAAATTTTTAATTTGTAATTTGAAATTGAATCAACTGCATCCGCTAGTTTCACCACAGGTAATACACTTCAGACACGTACCGTTTCTTACCATCGTCACGCTGTGGCATTGCTGACAAATGTCACCTGTGTAACCTTTCAGCTTTGCCTCTCTTATTTTTTCCATAGATCGGGTCTGAGACTGCTCCTGAGTTTTTGCAAGTTTAATTTTATTTGATGCAGCAGCTGTTGATTTATCAGGCTTATTAAAATCTATGCCCGGTTCATCAATTATCCTTTCACTGTAAACTTCCTCTTCATCAAAGTCAGTATCATTATCAAGTTTACTCAAAGCATCAATAGGTGATCTCTGATACTCGGTATTATTTTCAATATGTGAAAGATCATTTCTGCTAAGATAAGTTACAGCCAGCTCTCTGAATATATAATCAATTATTGAAGTACTCATTTTAATATTCGGATTACCAACGACTATTCCGTTCGGCTCAAATCTTGTATATACAAACGCATCTACAAATTCATCCAACGGTACGCCGTGCTGAAGTCCGAGCGATATTGCAATTGCAAAACAGTTCATCAGACTTCTGAATGCTGCACCTTCTTTATGCATGTCGATGAAGATCTCCCCTAGCTGTCCGTTTTCATATTCACCGGTTCTCAGATAGACAGAGTGTGTTCCGATCTTTGCTTTTTGTGTATAACCTTTTCGTCTGAACGGAAGCTTTCTTCTCTTTGCAATATATCTGTGAATTATCCTCTCGGCAATTTTTACAATGTCATGAGATCTGGATGCTTCAGTATTTATATCAACTGAATTATTGTAATCAATAATATCGTCATCTTTTATACTGTTCAGCGGCTGAGATAATTTCGATCCGTCTCTGTAAAGTGCATTGGCTTTAATTCCAAGTCTCCATGAATTCAGATATGCATTTTTCATATCTTCAATAGTAGCATGATCAGGAAGATTGATCGTCTTTGAAATAGCACCTGAAATAAACGGCTGAGCTGCTGCCATTATTTTTATATGTGCATCAGCTAAAATATATCTCGTTCCTTTTTTACCGCATTTATTTGCGCAGTCAAAAATTGCATACTCTTCTTTCTTAAGATATGGCGCACCTTCTACAGTCATAGTACCGCAGACAAAATCATTAGCTTCTTCGATCTGCTCTTTTGAAAAGCCGAGTTCCTTAAGTATATTGAATGACGGGTCATCTGTTTGATCTTCTGAAAAGCCAAGTGCATTTTTACAAAAGCCTGAGCCGAGCGTCCATTTATTAAATGCAAAATTAATATCAAAAACTGACGGAAGAGATTTCTCAACTTTAGAAATGATCTCTTTTGTAAATCCTTTTTCAGATAATGACTGTGCATTTATGTGCGGACATCCGATCAGCGAGCCGTGACCTTTTGTATATTTAATTATTTCGTCAATTTCTTTTTCGTTGTATCCGAGATTTCTCAGAGCGGGCGGAACAGACTGATTTATAATTTTAAAATATCCGCCGCCGGCAAGTTTCTTAAATTTTACCAAAGCAAAATCCGGCTCTACACCTGTAGTGTCACAGTCCATTAGAAGTCCGATAGTTCCTGTCGGAGCTATTACCGTTACCTGTGCATTTCTGAATCCGTGTTTTTCGCCAAGCTCGAGAGCTTTGTCTGCATCTTCGATCGCAGCTTTTATTAAAGGCTCGGGACAATGATTTTTATTTATTCCCATCGGAGTGATCGACAGATCTTCGTATTCACTTGCGCCTACATTGTATACAGCTCTTCTGTGATTTCGGATCACGCGAAGCATGTTCTGTTCATTCTCTTTATATCTCTGAAACGGTCCAAGCTCTTTTGCCATTTCAGCTGAAGTGGAATAAGATGTCATGTGAAGAATTGCAGTAAGTGCGCCGGTTATAGAAAGTGCTTCAGGAGAATCATAAGGAATTCCCTTTACCATCAGCAATGCGCCGAGGTTTGCATAGCCAAGTCCAAGTGTCCTGTATTCATAAGAAAGTTTTGCAATATTTTTACTCGGAAACTGAGCCATGAGAACGCTGATCTCTAGTACAATTGTCCATAGTCTTGATGCATGTCTGTATCTGTCAATTTCAAAACCTGTCGTTTCATTATTATAAAATTTCATCAGATTCAGAGATGCAAGATTACATGCTGTATCATCGAGGAACATATATTCCGAACACGGATTTGATGCAATGATTTTTCCGCCTTCGGGACATGTGTGCCAGTCGTTGATAATATCGTGATACTGAATTCCGGGATCTGCACATGACCAGGCAGCATAAGCTATCTGTTCCCAAAGATCCCGTGACTTATAACTTTTATATGGCTTTGGCTCGCGGTTTTCTGCGGAAGCTTTTTTTAATTCCGTCCTCCAGTATGTATTCCAGTCACCGTCTGCTACAACTGATTCCATGAATGCATTTGTAACTCTCACGCTGTTGTTTGAATTTTGTCCGGATACAGTAAGGTATGCTTCAGAATTCCAGTCTGTATTATATTCCGGAATTTCCATTTCTTTATATCCAAGTTTTCCAAGCTGAATAACACGCTCTATATAATTTTCGGGGATATGAATTTTTCTTGCATCGTGAATTGCCTGCGCTAATTGTTTATTTGTGTTTTTGTCAAAGCCGTCATTTTCAGGATGAACACTGTGACATGCTTTCATGATCTTATTAAGGTAAACATTTAGAAGTTTTGAACCTGTTACAAGAGCTGCGACTTTCTGCTCTTCCATTCCTTTCCAGTTTATATACTCTTCTATATCAGGATGATCCATATCGAGAGTTACCATTTTAGCAGCGCGTCTTGTAGTACCGCCGGATTTAATTGCACCTGCGCTTCGGTCTCCAATTTTTAGAAATGACATCAGCCCTGAAGATCTGCCGCCACCGCTGAGTGGTTCGTTCACTCCTCTTACATTTGAAAAATTTGAACCCGTACCTGAACCATATTTAAATAATCTCGCTTCGCGTACCCACAGATCCATTATGCCTCCGTCATTAACGAGATCATCAGAAAGTGATTGTATAAAACAAGCATGCGGCTGTGGATGTGTATAAGCGTCTTTTGAAGTAGTAAGTTTTCCGGAGATCGGATCTACATAAAAATGTCCCTGCGATGGTCCGGTAATTCCGTAAGCCCAGTTAAGTCCTGTGTTAAACCACTGCGGAGAATTCGGAGCTGCATACTGCATAGCCAGCATATAACAAAGCTCTTCGAAAAAATTCGCAGCATCTTCTTCATGATCAAAATAATTGTGCTTCCATCCCCAGTATGTCCAGCAACCTGCAAGCCTGTTGAATACCTGTCTCGAATCATTTTCCGAAGTATATCTTTCTTCTTCGATCACGTCTTTAAGTTTTTCATGATCAGGTTCAGATCTCTGAAGCCAGCCCGGAACTCCCTCCTCTTCCACTTTTTTCATATAGACAGGGACTCCTGCTTTTCTGAAATATTTCTGAGCAAGAATATCTGTAGCTACCTGAGTCCAGTGGTCAGGTACTTTGATATCGTTCATTTCGAAAACTATAGAACCATCAGGGTTACGTATTACAGAAGATCGGGAATCAAATTCAATTTGATCATAAGCTGAAATGCCTTTGTTTACTAGGAGTCGGGATATTTTCATTTACATATATATATAAGAATTTTGATAAATAATTTTTAAAATGAATTAGTTAATCAGACATTTTTATTAATTCAGTTTTAAAATATTACAAGTATTAGTTGGAGGTATTTTGTAAGATTTTATTTGTAAAATTATGAGAATCCTTTTTTAAATGCAATCGCTTTTATAAAATATACCTATTGATTTTAAATTATTTTTTTAATGAAAAATATTTTGATGTAATTTTTCAATATTTTGTGTTTTAAAAAGTTTGAAATCGTTAAATGATTTTTAAATTAATACTATCACACTTTTAAATTAATTAAATTATTTAAAAATTTTTTTAATATTTATTTTTTTGTTATGATAAAAATTTTCACAGTTGATGCTTTTACCGACAGACCATTCTCTGGAAACCCGGCGGCAGTATGCCTTCCGAACGTTGAGCTTAGTGAGGAAGTCATGCAAAAGATCGCTTTCGAAATGAATCTTTCCGAAACCGCCTTTGTCACAAAACTTGATGACGGATTCAGTCTCAGATGGTTTACTCCGAAAGCTGAAGTTGAATTGTGCGGTCACGCTACTCTTGCCAGCGCACATATACTATGGCAGGAAAAAATGATTTCCGAAAATGAAGAAGCAGTTTTTTATTCAAAGTATAAAGGAATTCTCAAAGCAAAAAAGTCAGGCAGCGAGATCACTCTGAACTTTCCTGTAAACAAACCATTACCGTCAGATAGAAATGAAATTCTCGAAAAAGCATTAGGTGTAAATTCTGTTTCACTGAATACTATTTTTACGACAGAACATCATTATATTGTCGAATTAAATTCCGAAGAGAATTTAAAAAATGTAAAACCTGATTTCAGTCTGCTTGAAACTTTACCAAAATACGGAGTAATTATAACTTCAAAATCCGATGATCCTGAATTTGATTTCGTATCAAGATTCTTTGCTCCATCAAAAGGAGTAAAGGAAGATCCGGTCACAGGTTCTGCACATTGTGTACTTGCACCGTTTTGGTCAGAAAAGCTCGGGAAGAAAAAAATGAATGCTTTTCAGGCTTCCGAAAGAGGCGGGGTATTAAGTGTTGAATTAAAAGACGAAAGAGTATTAATTTCTGGAAATGCTGTTACTGTTACAGCAGGAGAATTATTTCTCCATACAGACAGCTTCTCTTAATACATTACAATGCCTCAAAGTATCAAAGACTCAAAGTTAAAAAGCTTTTAATTAAACGTCTTAGAAACTTAGAGACTTAGAGAAAAACTAAATTTTTAAAATATAAATATGCTGCAAAGAGATTACTTAATGAAAATGGTAGAGATGCTTACGGCTGTTATGGCAAAGGTGATCTTTAATAAAGAGCAGAAGAAGTATGATGAAGCTCTTACTGAAATAGAAAATGCCGGTAAGAATATTATCGGTCTGGATATTGGAATGGTAAAGATACTGAAGATAGATGACTTCACAGGACTTATGAAAACGTCCGATGTCTTTGCCGGCAGATGTCTGATCTCTGCTGAGCTTCTTTTAGAATATGCTAAGATACTTGAAGAAAAAGGAACTGACACAGATCTTAAATATGATTTTTACAATAAATCTTTTCGCCTTTATACAGAAGCTTTACTGACAAAGGAAATTCTTGAGCCCACTGAATATATTGAAAAAGCCGAAAGCATTTTACCTGTACTGAGTAACTCAGGATATTTTAATATTCAGTATGATTACTATTCTAATAATCTGACCTTGTTTGAGTTTTATAATTTATCAGGAAATTATTCAAAGGCAGAAGATATTCTGTTTAATATTCTTGAATCCGGATCTGAACTGTCTTCGGAAGATGATGAAGAAAATAAAAGAAAATTAAGAAAGAGAGCTGTAGCTTTTTATAATGATCTGCTTAGCATGGATGAAGAAAAGCTTGCAAGCGGAAACTTTTCAAAAGACGAAGCTGAAGATGGTCTTCAGGAAATTATGAAAATGATGAAATTAAATTAAAAATATTATATAAATTAAATAATCAAAACCTAAAAAATGAAAAAAATTTTTTTAACACTAATTGTATTTTTTGCTTTCTGCGGAAATTCATTTTCACAAAGTGATACAAATACTGCATTAAGCGGATTGAAATATTTAATCCTAGAGGAGGGAGACGGACCGGATGCAGAATCAGGCAAAGCTGTTGAAGTTCATTATACCGGCTATCTTCTCGATGGAAAAAAATTCGATTCATCACTCGACAGAAATGAACCAATAATGTTTGTACTCGGCGCAGGTCAGGTGATCAAGGGCTGGGACGAAGGTATTTCACTAATGAATGTCGGAGATAAAATGCGTCTTATAATTCCATCAGAACTTGCATATGGAAATAAAGGTGCAGGCGATATCATTCCTCCGGATGCGACTCTTGTATTTGACGTTGAGCTTGTAAGTGTCGGCGATCCGAAAACTTCTATTGCTGAAGTATTATTATCTACTATCGTAGATGTGAATGTACAAGCTGCTATAAGTCAGTACAAAGAATTAAAAGCTAATGAACCGGATATTTATAATTTTAAAGAAAGCGAACTTAATAAACTCGGTTATCAGCTTTTTCAGATCGGGAAAATTCCGGATGCACTTGAAATTTTAAAACTGAATGTTGAAATGTTTCCAAATTCATCAAATGTATATGACAGTCTTGGTGAGGCTTATAAGGTTTCGGGAAACAATGAACTTGCAATTGTAAATTACAATAAATCTCTTGAACTGAATCCTGAGAATGAAAACGCGAAGAATATGCTTAAAGAACTTGAGGGGAAATAGTTATTCATTTAAAAAAGTGTAATTAATAATTTTTGAAGAAAACTTTTGAATCGCCTCAAAGTCTCTAAGATTCAAAGTTAACAAAAATAATGAACTATCCTGCAGCGTTGTATCTTATTTTATGCTTAAAACAAATCTTTACGTCACAAGTGGTGGGGAATTAAATTCAAATAGATTAAAATTATTTTCCTTTGAGCCTTCGAGACTTTGAGGCAAGCTATATATTTTTGATATACAAATGAATTTTGTGCAAAAAAAAAGCCCGTGAATTAATTCACGGGCTTTTTAATTCTTAAGTTAAAATTACATAACTTTAGAAACGTTGGCTGCCTGAGGACCTTTTGCTCCGTCTTCTACTTCAAATTCAACTTCATCACCTTCGTCAAGTTTTTTATAACCTTCAGAGTTGATAGCTTTGAAATGAACGAAAACGTCTTGTCCGTCTGCTCTGGTTATGAAGCCATAACCTTTAGTAGCGTTGAACCATTTAACAGTTCCTTTTTCCATTGCTGATTTCTTTTTTGTGTTAGTGAAAATGTACTGCTGCAACTTTTGGCTCTTAAAACTTTTTAACCGTTTGGTACTTTATTACCTCTGGGTTAATTGCTGCGAATCTCACTCCAAAAAAGGATTTAATCTTACATCAGCAAAATATTAAAAGCTTGTTACTACTTTCTTATTTTGGTAGAACAATTCCGGTCTCCCGGAACAAAAACGCTGTACTGTTTTTTTACGGTTACAATTTAGCTATATCAATCTGTAAATACAACTTATATAACCATATTGGTAAATTAATTTTTAATCCTTACTTTTAATATATCAAAGGTTTATTTTATGAAAATTTTATTTTTTTGGATAAAGATATAATATACAAAGGCATTCCTGTTTCACCCGGTATATCTGTCGGGGAAGTTTATTTATATGTTCGCAATAATTTTGAAGTCAATTCACGGGACCTTATTCCTGAAGAGATAGAAAAAGAATTAGATGATTTTCAAAGGTCAGTAGAGATATCTGTCAAAGAACTTTCCAAGATCAGAAATTATTCTATCGAAAAAATAGGTGAAGTAAACTCACTTATCTTTGATGCCCAATTGGAATTTCTTCAGGATAAATTTTTTCTAAGCCAGGTCATACACAGAATTCAAACTGAAAAAAGAACGGCAGGTTATATATTTAATGATGAGATCTCCAAGCTCGAGTTTGCACTTATGGATTCGAAGGATACATATTTAAAGGAAAGATTTGAAGATATAAAAGACATTAAGAACAGAGTACTGCGAAATCTGAAAAGGGAAAAACTTGTATCAAAGATTGAAGAAAATTTAATAATAGTATCACATGAGCTTACACCTGCTGATACAATTCTTTTCAGTAAAAGAAAAGTTCTCGGGTATGCGGTAGATAAGGGAGGCAATACTTCCCACGCAGCTATTATTTCGAGAGCACTGAGAATTCCTGCTGTAGTGGGGATGAAAGATATTACAAAATCTCTGAGAAGCGGCGACAATATTATCATAGACGGATCTGCCGGCATAATAATAAAAAATCCTTCAGAAGATACACTCAAAGAATACGATGTAAAGATAATAAAACTCAAAGAACATGAAGAGAAACTTAAAGAGATAATTGATCTTCCATGTGTTACTCTTGACGGAAAAAAAATTGAACTCAGCGCAAACATTGATTTTGATGAAGAGATAGATTTTATAGTAAATACAGGACATTGCGGAATCGGACTATACAGGACTGAGCATTTATTTCTTGAAGAAGGCGGATTCCCATCTGAAGAAAAACAGCTCGAAGAATATTCACACATTTCAAATGTAGTTTATCCCAAGGCAGTTACTATCAGGACTTATGATATCGGCGGTGATAAACTTCTTCCGCGTTCTGAAAAAGAAGATAATCCGTTTCTTGGCTGGAGAGGGATCAGGATATGTCTGGACAGGGAAGATATTTTCAAAGAACAGCTAAGAGCATTATACAGATCTTCAGTTAATAAAAATATCAGGATACTTATTCCCATGATCTCTTCTCTGGAAGAGGTAAGAAAAACCAAGCTGATAATAAAAGAAGTTATAGAAGAATGTGAAAAAAATGATATTCCAATTGATAAGAATCTGAAGATTGGAATTATGATCGAGGTACCATCAGCAAGTATTATGGCAGAAGAACTGGCAAAAGAAGTTGATTTTTTTAGTATCGGAACAAATGATCTTATACAATATTTACTGGCAGTTGACAGAGGCAATGAACTTATTTCCAGTCTGTATAAGGAGTTTCATCCCGCCGTGATACGCACCATAAAAATTATAGCAGACGCTGCTCATAAAAATAAAATTAAGATCAGCGTATGCGGTGAAATGGCTTCAAACCCTTTAGCAGTCCCAGTGTTTATTGGACTTGGTGTAGATGAGCTCAGCGTTTCCCCTTCGAAATTTCCTGAAATAAAACAGATCATAAGATCGTTGCATTCCAAAAAAGCATACAGACTTTGTAAAGAAATTCTAAAACTTTCTTCTGAAATGGAGATAAAAGAGAAAGTTGAAAATTTCAATGAAGCAATTACGAATGAAATCAAAGTCATCTGAATTTCCCTGCATTTCAACTCATTTTTCTTTTCAAAAAACTTCTTCATTTGCATTTAAATTTAAAAATATTTTACAGAATTTTGGTACTTAATTATAATTAGAAATGCCGGAATATCTTATTGAACTTATTATAACACTTTCCAAGATAAGTGTTGTACTTGCTGTGTTACTGACCGGTGTCGCATACTCGGTCTATGCTGAAAGAAGAGTGTCAGCATTTATACAAAACCGATACGGACCAAACAGAGTAGGACCGCAGGGACTTCTTCAGCCGCTAGTGGATGTAATTAAATTATTGCTGAAAGAGGATATCGTACCTGAAAAAGCGAATAAATTTATTCACTCTCTCGCACCTGTCATCTCAATTATAGTATCACTTTCTACATTTGCTGTAATTCCTTTTGGAGATACTATTACTATTGGAGACAGAGTGATCAAACTTCAGATTGCAGATGTAAATATCGGTGTGCTTTATTTTTTAGCACTTACTTCACTCGGTGTCTATGGTGTTACTTTAAGCGGATGGTCTTCTAACAGTAAATATTCTTTGCTCGGTGGATTGAGGTCTGCGGCACAGATGATCAGTTACGAACTAGCGATGGGGCTTTCTGTAATTGCCGTAATCCTTATGAACGGTTCGCTGCAGCTTGATACAATTGTATCAAATCAGGCGGGCTGGAAATGGAATATTATTTTACAGCCGGTTGGATTTATAATCTTTCTGACTTCGGCATTTGCTGAGACTAACAGAACTCCGTTTGATCTGCCCGAAGCAGAGCAGGAACTTGTCGGCGGATATCATACAGAATATTCAAGTATGAAATTCGCATTATTTTTCCTCGCAGAATATGCTAATGTAATTATATCTTCAGCAATGATAGCGACTATTTATCTAGGGGGCTGGCAATTCCCTTACCTTCAGGATTTTGGATTACCGCCAATGGCTGTAAGCATTCTGCAGATTCTTACATTTGTAGTTAAAGTAGTAGCTCTAGTATTTTTCTTTATCTGGGTCAGATGGACCATTCCGAGATTCAGATATGATCAGCTTATGAATCTTGGATGGAAGGTAATGCTTCCTCTTGGAATTGCTAATCTTGTAATCACTGCAATTGTAATATTATTAATGAAATAAAAATTTTTTAAGTAAATAAAAAAAACGTAATGAAAAAAATTATTTTAACAATATTGTTGGTTTTCGTATTTGCATTTAATTTAAGTGCACAGACTTATAATAATTTCACACTTGAGGATCTGGACAATAACGAAATTACACTTGATGATCTGATTAAAAAAGGTCCTGTATTAATCTCATTCTGGGCCTTATGGTGCGGACCATGCAAGGAAGAAATGAAAAAAATGCAGCCAATCTATGAAAAATATAAAGATCAGGGTTTTACTTACCTTGCAATAAATCAGGACAATCAGAAATCCGTTTCAAAAGTTAAATCTTTTATCAACGCAAATAAATACACTTTTCCTGTAGTGCTCGATACTGAAAATGATGTCTTTGAAGCATATAACGGAATTGGAATGCCTTACTCGATTCTTATAGATATGAATAAAAACATTGCCGCAAAACATTTGGGTTATGTCACAGGCGATGATAAAATTATTGAACAGGAAATAAAAGAAGTTCTGATGGCTGGCAGTAATTATAAAGGTGATAAATAAACTTTTTAATTTTTTTATATTTTAACGGGGATAGTTAATTGATCAGGAAAGTATTTATAATTTCTTTATTTGTCTGTTGTGCAAATATTTCTTTTGGGCAAATAAACCTCGATGTGGATGCATCTGTCAGCAACCTTCTCAGATACGGAAACGGTTATGAATATTCAGGAAATGTAAGAAATGCCAAAGAATATTTTGAAAATCTAACAGATGCAAGACTTAAGGTAAACGGAATTGTATTCGGATTAAGATATAATGTCAGTAATCCGATCGAGTATGGACAAAATTTTGTCGGAATAGATAAAAGATATATTCAATACGAGCATGATATCGGAGTCTCATTAAGAGCCGGTGATTTCTATGAGATCATTTACCGCGGACTCTCGCTGAATGTATTCGAAGACAGACCACTTGCTTATGATACAGGAATTGACGGAGTGAGAGTAACTTACAATCATAATTTCGGAAGTAAGAAGAATCCTTTTAAATTCGAAGCGCAGGTACTCGGCGGAGATATAAAATATATTGATTATCTGGATCCGGACAGAGAAGAAAGATATAAAGTCAGAGGAGTATTTACAGAAATTTCACCTATCAAACCCCTGACTGTCGGATTTAATTTTATTTATTCTATTGGTGAACTTCCTGAGCAGGATCTCATAACTACTGTAACTTCAAACGTACCTGAGCTCAGCGCAACATATACTACACAGGATTTTGAATTTTATGCAGGCTATGCTTTTAAATCTTCCATCATTACTCCGAATGAAATTTATCCCGATCCTAATACAGCTCTTGGAGACGGCGTTTATTCTTCCTTATCATATTCTTTCAATAACATCGGACTTACTTTAGATTATAAAAATTACAGATTTGACGTAACTCTGCCTGATAACAGAAGTAATACCAGACCTTCAAGAATGCTTCCTTATCAGAATCCGCCTACTGCGATAAGGGAACATACTTCAGTTTTAATTTCCAGAAATCCCCATGTCGTAGATTTCAATGATGAGGTCGGAGGACAGATCGATCTTGTGTATGCACCGAATGATAAGTTGTCATTTAATTTAAACGGTAGCATTGCATCGAGACATTATCAATATACAGATACAGATTCTGGTGCAACAGTTTCTTATGAAAGAGTGGACAGAGGCGACAGCTTTCTGCCGGATCTTGATGATGCTTTCTCACCTTTCTGGGAATTTTATCTCGAAGGTGAAAATTATGCAACTGAAGATCTATACTACAGACTTGCATTTGCAAGACAGAGCAGCGTTCTTTACAATCAACTTAATCCGAATTCTTCTGAAAAATTACTTACATCTACCGTTCCCGCAGAGTTTAAATATAGTTTTTATAAAAACCTGACATTTAAGATCAATGCTGAAATGCAGTGGGTTCATAATTCTATCCGTGTGAGTGAAGATAAAAATTTTACTAATCAGTATTTTGCTTTATCCTTTATAAGAGCTCCTGACATTACCCTGACTGTCGGTTCTGAATTTACAAGTGATGAAGAAGAACCTACAGGTAAATCTTCATGGTTTATAGGTGAAGCGACTTATCAGATCAATCAGTCAAATACAGTAGGAGTTGGATTCGGTACCGAAAGAGGTGGACTTAAATGCGCTAACGGAATCTGCCGTTTTGTAAACCCGTTTTCAGGATTCAGACTTTCTGTAGCTACACAATTTTAATTATAGCTAAATTATATTTATATAATTATATAAGGAGTAATATCATGTCATTAAAAAAATTTTCATCATCATTAATATTTTTATCCCTGATAATTTTTTCAGGTCTCTTATTTCAGTCATGTGAAAGTAATGATTCACCGACTACAAATAATACACCTGCTTCGACTGTTCCTGTTCCGCAGTCACCTGAAAATAATTCTACAGTATCTACTCTTACACCTTTATTTAACTGGGCAGGAGTCAATGTAGCAGAGACTTACAAACTTCAGGTTTCAGAAAATAATACATTCACAAGTATTGTATTAGATGTTGACGGGATCACTTCTACTTTTTTTTCTTCGGTAGGAAGTTCACTTCAGGACAGCACTACATATTACTGGAGAGTCAAAGGCCTGAATACCTCTGACACAACAGACTGGTCGATTGTATATGGATTTGCAATTTCACTTGAGTCAATAAATCCGACCACTAAAGTATTAGTCGAACTTTTCACAAACACAAGCTGCATTCCATGCGTCGAAGCTAATCAGTATCTTGACGGAATCAACAGCAACCTCGGAGTTACGATCAATGATCCGAATGTGCTGATTCTCAGAGTTCATACTACATTATATGCAGGCGATCCTTTTTATTTATATAATACTGCAGATAACAATGCGAGAATGATAGTATATCCGGGCACGCCGACTTCAAATCCGAGAGGATATCTGCTGGGTGCATTCATGAATAATTACAGTTCATCCGCATGGACAAATGTATTGAATCAGAAACTTTCAGAGACCAGATCTTTTGCTGTCAATCTGACTAATGTCTATGATTCAGTTTCAAGAAACGGTAATATTACTGTAAAGATCAAACAGGTTTCGGGTCCGACTTACAATGACCTCGTATATCACATTGCTTTATCGGAAAGTGAAATTCAATATAACGCCCCAAACGGCGAGACGGAATTTGAAAATACATTCCGAGATCTCGTCACTCCTCCAAGCGGTCAGCCGATGAATATTGCTACAGGTCAGACAAACAGTTATGATCACACTTATACAGTCGATAGTGCAATCGATCAGGATCATGCTTACATAACAGTATTCGCACAGAGGACAACTGCAGTCAGCGGTATCAGGGAAGTAATGGGAGCAGAGAGAGTAAAGATAAAGTAAGAATATGTTTTTTAAAACATTAAAAATTTTTAATGAGACATGGCTTTAGGGTTATGTCTCATTTTTTTTATAATTGTCTTAACCATGATTTACGGAATTAAAGGATTTATAGGATTTGTATTTCTGCAATTTAAATTATTATTATTATTAATCCCGGAAATCTTCTAATCTTAAATAAATGCAGGTTCAGACTATACATTCCGTCAATTTAAGAATTGATTCAAAAAATTAATAAATCTAATTTTACAACATTCATTCAAAAAATAATTAACTATCATGTTTAGAAAATTTACAGTTTTTCTTTTATTTACATTTTTTATTTCCACTTATTCATATTCCCAAAAAGTGGAAACCTCTGCCGAAAAACTGGCTATAGAACTTGCCAATCCTGTCGCTGATCTGATCAGCGTACCGTTTCAGAATAATACTGTCTGGGGAATCGGCGAATACAACGGCTCTCAGAATGTTTTAAATTTTCAGCCGGTGATACCGATTGCAATTTCAAAAAACATTAATATAATCAATAGAATCATAGTCCCGATGGTTACACAGTATAACATCACCGGACCCGGACAAAATCAAAATTCTCTTGGAGATATAGTTTACAGTATTTTTATTTCTCCTAACTCAAAAAAACTAATCTGGGGGATAGGTCCTGTAATGTCTATTCCGACAGCTACAAATAAACTTACTGGTTCGGGAAGATTCAGTGTCGGACCAACAGGCGTTATTTTAAAACAGTCAAATGGATGGACATTCGGTGCTTTGATAAATCAATACTGGTCAGTCGGCGGTAATCCGGACAGAGGAAATCAGACTGTAGGATATCTGCAGCCGTTCCTGAATTATAACTGGAAAGGCGGCGGCGGTATTTCCATGAATGCAGAAATGACACAAAACTGGAAGATCAAGAGGACACAGACTTTTATGAACATTCTTATTACAGGTATTACCAAATTAGGAAAATTCCCGGTATCACTTGGTGTCGGACCAAGAATTCCAATTACTGCTTCACCTGAAGCAAAAGGCTTCTTTGGTATCAGAGCAGTAGCAACTTTTATATTTCCAAAGTAATCATTAATTGCCTCAAGCCTCTTAGTCTCAAAGACTCGAAGTTCAAGTTCAGTAAAAATTTTTTCCTTCGAGTCTTCTATATAACTTGAAAGTTATTATTGAAAAAACATAGTTCAAAACATATCCGGATACTTAGAGGCAAAGTTATAAATTTTGTTTTCTGTCAGTCTGTGAGTTTGAAAACGAGCATCAATTTTTATAAAGGAAATTATTTTCATTTATTATAAACTTTTTGAATTTATTAATTTTTATATAATAAATTAAATATGGAAAATATTTTAAAAGATAAAACAGTCAGCAGGTTAAAAATAGACGGTGTGAGACCGATAGATCTTTCACTTGATCTGCGGGAAGAAATATCAAAACTGAAAAGTGAAATGAATGCGGTCATCCTTGCTCATTATTATCAGGAGTCTGAAATACAGGATCTTGCTGATTTTATTGGTGACAGTCTGCAGCTTTCACAGCAGGCAGCAAAGACAGAGGCGGATGTGATAGTCTTTGCCGGAGTGCATTTTATGGCGGAGACTGCAAAGATATTGAATCCTGACAAACTTGTTATACTTCCTGATCTGAATGCCGGATGTTCGTTAGCCGAAGGCTGCCCTGCTCCGATGCTAATGAAATTTAAGGAAAAATATCCTGACCATATTGTCATAAGTTATATAAACTGTTCAGCGGAAGTCAAAGCAATTTCGGATATAATTTGTACTTCTTCAAATGCTGTAAAGATTATCGATCAAATTCCTGTTGAACAGAAAATAATTTTTGCACCTGACAGAAACCTCGGCAGATATGTAATTAAAAAATCCGGCAGAGATATGGTGCTCTGGCAGGGTGCCTGTATTGTGCATGAGACATTCAGCGAAAAAAGAATTAACAAATTAAAATTTGAAAATCCTGATGCATTATTGATTGCTCATCCTGAGTGTGAGGAAGCTGTTTTAAGTAATGCAGATTTTATCGGATCGACGAGCGGATTATTGAATTTCGTAACTGAGTCAGAAAAGACGGAATTCATAGTAGCTACTGAACCCGGGATCATCCATCAGATGCTTTTAAAAAACCCATCTAAGAAATTTATACCTGCACCGTCAGAGTCAGGTTGTAATTGCAACGAGTGTCCGTATATGAAACTTAATACACTGGAAAAGTTATACCTCTGCATGAGAGACAGAAAGCCTGAGATTGTAATGGATGAGGATATTCTAAAGAAAGCATTGCTGCCATTGGAAAGAATGCTGGAGATGAGTAAATAGTTGGTTTTCCTTTACCTCGAAGGCTCCTGGACTCAAAGACTCAAAGGCTCAAAGAAAAAAATAAAATTCCTCATCGCAAAAAACGAGATATCTTGTTGCAATAGATAATAAATTTTTACGCCACAATGAGGATTAAACACTGATAGATTTAAAATATTCTTCTTTGAGCCTTTGAGTTTTGATGTAAATCAAATTTTCAAAATACACTTTTATTCTTTAAGCAATTCTTCCTTTGCAGAGATAAGTTCTTTTTTCATATCTTCATTTACTTCCGGATATTTCAGATCAAGATTACTCAGATATTTATGGATAACAGCAGTGATGAGAATTCTAGTATACCATTTATTATCAGCAGGGATAATATACCATGGGGAATTTTCTTTTGAAGTATTTGAAATAGCTTCTTCATAAGCTTTCTGATAGTCATCCCAGTATTTTCTTTCATTTACATCGTTCATAGAAAATTTCCAGTTCTTTTCAGGCTTATCAATCCTTTTAAAAAATCTTTTTTTCTGTTCCTCTTTTGATAAATGCAGATAGAATTTTATGATAACTGTACCATTTTGCCTGACCGTTTTTTCAAAATGATTTATCTGTTCAAAACGCTGACTCCAGAAATTATCATCAATATCTTTGACTGAATTTATTCCCGGAATTTTTTCATTCATGACATATTCAGGATGAACTCTTGTGACAAGTACATTTTCATAATGCGACCTGTTGAAAATAGTTATGTTTCCTGCCCTCGGAAGATCGATATAATGTCTCCATAAATAATCATGTTCCAGCTCGAGTGTATTTGGTGCTTTATAACTATGTACAATCACTCCCTGCGGATTAAAACCCGACATAATATGTTTTATAGATCCATCCTTACCGGCAGCATCCATTGCCTGAAAAATGATCAACACGCTGTATTTGTTGTCAGCATAAAGTACATCCTGAATCGCTGACAGCTTTTCCTTTCCGGATTCGAGAATTTCCAGCGATGATTCTTTGTCAAGCTTATCACCTTTATATTCTGTATCCCATTTTGAAAGATCTACTTTCTTATCAGGTTTTGCAAAATATTTATTTATATCTATATCAAATTCTTTTAACATAAGTGATTTTTGGTTAATTGAAAGTTTTTATCTGGATACTGTGACTTATATTAATTATTGCACATCCAAACAAAATTCTGATTAGACAAAATAATCTTTACAAAATTAAATAGAAAGTTGTAGATAAACTCTCAGCACTACAAAAAAATACATTCTAATTTAAAGTAAAAGGAATTAAATTGGATAAACAAAATTTATATCTTTATAAAAAAATAAAATTCTTAGCATGAAAAAAACATTACTTATTTTATTTATTTCACTTACACCTGTTATTAACCTGTATTCTCAGGAAAATCCTCAGCAAGTTTATCGTAACGGAATCGAAAAGTTTTTTAATTCTGATTTTGATTTAGCTATCACATATTTTACAGATTATGTAAAAACAGAAACACAGGCATACGAAGCGTATAATTACAGAGGATTATGTTATCTTGCTCAGAAAAATTATGCAAAAGCCAAAGAGGATTTCTCTACTGCAGTACATTTAAATATAAAATATAGTCAGGGTTTTGTAAACAGGGCAAATATTTTTGCACTGGAGGGAAATTATGAAGCAGCACTCAGGGATTACAATAATGCCATTTTAGCTGACAGGGCAAATCTCGAAATTTATTACGGATTGAGTTTGCTGTATATCAACAGCAAAGAATTCAACAAAGCACTGATAGAAATGAAAACAGCGGCTGCCATTGATCCAAAAAATGCAAGAGTATATATGAACACAGCTATTGTAAACATGCTTATAGGAGATACATTAAAGATATTTGAAAATGTCGATGAAGCACTTTACTGGGATTCTTCATATTTATATACAAACATTAACAAGTCTCTGATTTTCACAATTGCAGACAGATTTCAATATGCCATTCAAGTACTGACTAATGTAATTTCCTCCAATCCAAACAGTTATCTTGCATATTTTAACAGGGGAGTGGTTTTTTACATGATGGGAAATTTTTCCGAAGCAATTTCAAACTTCAACAGATCAAAAGATCTTTATAAAGGTGGAGATCAGAGGATCATTAATCTGATCAACAAGATAGTTCGGATTTCGGAATTTAACAGTTAGCTTAAAATTGTATACTGTAAATTATGACCAGCACAGTTATTTTGATTCAAACAATTTCCATATCTAATAACAGAATCTTGAAAAGTTCAGACTGGATAAAATCTTGAAAAAAATATTACTTTTATTAATCATTTCCATATCAACACTAACAAATCTTTATTCTCAGGAAAATCCTCAATCAATTTATCGTAACGGAATCGAAAAGTATTATAATTCGGATTTTGATGAAGCAATCGTTTATTTTACAGATTATTTAAAAATAGAAACACAGGCTTATGAAGCATTTAATTACAGAGGTTTGTGTTATCTGGCTCAGAAGAATTATCAAAACGCCAAAAATGATTTCACATCGGCTGTACATCTAAATAAATCATTTAGTCAGGGTTATGTAAACAGAGCAAATATCAATGCTCTTGAGGGAGATTATGATGCAGCACTGAGAGATTATAGAGATGCAGAAGAAGTTGACAGAGCAAATCTGGAAATTTATTACGGGCTTGGTCTTCTTTTTATGAATAGCAAGGAATTCAACAAAGCTGAGATCGAGCTGAAAAAGGCAGCAGCCATTGATCCAAAAAATTCCAGAGTATATATGAATAAAGCAATTGTTAATATGCTTTTAGGTGATACATTAAATATTTTTGAAAATGTTGATCAATCTCTATACTGGGATTCAACTTATTTATTGGCAGACCTGAATAAATCACTAATATTTACAATAGCTGACCGTTTTAAAAATGTAGTCGAGATACTGACCGAGAAAATTTCGGATTATCCTAATAGTTATCTGGCATATTTTAACCGGGGAGTAGTTTATTATATGATCGGAAATTATACCAATGCTATTCAAGATTTTGAGAGATCAAAAATTCTTTATAAAGGAAAAGATCAGAGGATCATAAATCTTATAGATAAGATATTGCGAATATCGAAATTTAACAGCTAGCTTAAAATTGTATACTGAAATTTTAGATCAGCATAGTTATTTTAAAACCAATCTTATTTCAAATCTAAAAACAGAAACTTGAGAAAACCCGGTCAGATCATTGCCCTTGGTGGAGGAATGTTTTCAATGGAATCCGACAACGGAATGCTTGATAAATATATATTAAACCTTGTCCCGAAAGAAAAGCCGAAGATCTGTTTTATGGGAACGGCAAGCAATGACGGTATAGAATACAGAGACATGTTCTATAATTTTTTTAATAAGATGAAGTGCGAACCTTCTCATCTCTCATTCCTCGACCAGCCTAAAAACATAGAAAAGTTTATTTTAAGTCAGGATATAATTCATGTAGGCGGCGGAAATACTTCATTAATTATTGATACCTGGAAAAAATTCGGAGTTGATAAAATTATGAGAAAAGCATGGAGATCAGGAGTGATACTTACAGGAATGAGTGCAGGAGCGATCTGCTGGTTTCAGGACGGAATTACAAATCCGTCACCGGGGAAACTTAACAGACTGCCTTGTCTCGGATTGCTAAAGGGAAGCTTCTGTCCACACTATGATGACAAGGTCGAATTGAAAAGATCATTTCACAAACTTATTCTCGACGGAGTAATTGCTGACGGGATCGGTGCTGAAGACGGTGCTGCTGTACATTATCTGGATGATAAAATTATCAGAGTCGTCACTTCAAGACCCGGAGTCACAGCTTATTCCGTAAAGAAAGTTAAAAATAAAATTGTAGAAACCGCGCTTGATTCAGTATATTTAGGAAAGGAATCTGATATTGAACATGTTCAGAATAATTCACCAATTGAGATATTTACAACTGCTATTTCATATATTGAAAAAATAAATGAACATGACATTAAAGGTATTTGTGAACTTATGTCTGACGATCATATATTCATTGACTCACTTGGAATGGTGATAAAAGGTAAAAAGGAAATGTCTAATGCCTGGAAGATGTTTTTAAAATGGTTTCCTGACTATAATATTACAATTATGAATACTGTTTTGACTGATGATACAGTCGGAATATTTGGAATAGCTTCCGGAACATTTAATTCGGATGATATAGATATTTCAGATAATTTTGAAATTCCAGGTGCCTGGCGCGCAAAGGTAAAAGATAAACAAATTACAGAATGGCAGGCTATAGCTGATAATGAAGCGGTAAGAGATATTATAAAAAGTAACGGAGTGAAGTCAATGTTCAGATCAAAAATGAAAAGCAAATCATTTTAATTATTCAGTTTGAAATGAAGGTTGATAAAAAAGTTCACGGATAAAATGAAAAAAATTATATTTTGACAGAAAAAGAAAATTTTGCAAAAGAGCTGAAAAGAAGTTTAGATGAAGATACGTTTGTAAAAATACAGTTCGGAAAATACAGAGGTGATGACAAAGATTTTCAAAAGATAATAGTTACGAAATTAATTTTAAAAGAAGGCGAACATCTTTCATTCAATTTTAAATACAATAGTAAGGACGTTGTAAAAAATTTTGAAATTGAAAAAGGAATATCACTTGCAGATGAAATTACCGGAAAAGATTTTCTGAGCGCTACTTTGTTTACAACAGAGAATGATTTTACGATAGACCATTCAAAGAAAAGAGTTGCGTCATTTCACAAAAAAAAACCTTCTTTAAAAAATCCGGCTGTATCTGTACATAACAGAGAGAAGGCAAGAAATATAGATCCTGAAGCAAAATATTTTTATCTGTTGGGAATTACTACAGAAGAAGGTAAAGTAAAATCGGGAATGTATGATAAATTCAAACAGGTTGATAAATTCATAGAGACAATGGATTCTCTGTTCAGAGCTTCAGCACTTTCTGAAAAAGATGAAATTATTATCACTGACATGGGTTCGGGTAAAAGTTATCTTACATTTGCATTGTATGATCATTTTAAAAATACATTAAATAAAAAAGTAAATATTAGAGGTATTGAGCAAAGGCAGGAACTTACAGATCTGTCAAACGGCATTGCAAAAAAATGCGGGTTCAATGAAAATAACGGATTGGAATTTCTAACAGGGAGTATTGAAGAAGCCGATCTGAATAATACAAATATTGCAGTGGCATTACATGCATGCGATACAGCGACTGACGATGCAATAAAAAAAGCAGTAAGAGCAAAGGCAGAAATTATTGTATTAGCACCATGCTGTCAGAAATATGTTAGAAAAAAAATAGTAGTTCCGGAAAGACTTAAAGGAATCTTCGGATACGGCATTCATGAGGAGCGTCTGGCAGTAATGCTGACGGACGGACTTCGCGCGATGACACTTGAAAATCTCGGATATGATGTAAAAGTATTTGAATTTATTTCTTCAGAGCATACAGCAAGAAATACAATGATCACTGCTGTAAAAAATGAATTGAAAGATATAGGTAATTCAAAAGATATTGAATCAGTTAAAAAAGAATTCGGGATTGATGATTTCTATCTTGATAAAATTTTAAACGCATGAAATATTTAAATATATGTAATGAAAAAAATTAACAGAGAAATAATATTAAAAGCAAAGAAGAACGGATTTTCTGATAAGCAGTTGTCTGTAATGCTTGGCACATCTGAAGACAATATAAGAAAATATAGATTTGCCAACGATATTATCCCTGTTTATAAAACTGTAGATACATGTGCAGCAGAGTTTGAAACAAGTACTCCGTATCACTATTCCACTTATGAAAAATACAACGAAAACTTTTCATCAGACAAAGAAAAAATAATTATATTAGGCGGCGGACCAAACAGGATAGGGCAGGGAATTGAATTTGATTACTGCTGTGTAAGATGTGTGAAAGCATTGCGGGAAGAAGGTTTTGAAACTATAATGATCAACTGTAATCCTGAAACGGTCTCTACAGATTATGATATCACTGATAAACTTTTCTTTGAGCCTCTGACTACTGAAGACGTACTGAATATAGTTCATTACGAAAAAAATGTGAAGGGAATTGTCGTAAGTTTTGGAGGACAGACACCTCTAAAGATCTCCAGGGAGCTTGAAAAAAACGGACTGAAAATCCTCGGCACATCTTCTAAAAATATTGACATAGCTGAAGACAGAGAAAAATTCGGAAAGCTTTTGGATAAGCTCAGCATTCCAAAGCCTGAATACGGTACATGCACTAATACTGAAACTGCACTGAAGACAGCAAATCGTATCGGATATCCAGTACTACTCAGACCATCTTATGTATTAGGAGGCAGGGCAATGCAGATAGTTTATAGTGATGGGCAGATAGAGAAATTTTTCCGTGATGAAGCTGAAATTTCCAAAGAACATCCGGTATTGATTGATAAGTTTTTAGAGGAAGCAAGAGAGATTGATGTAGATGCGATATGTGACGGCGAAGATGTTTACATTGTGGGTATAATGCAGCACATAGAGGAGGCGGGTATTCACTCGGGGGACAGCACTTCCATACTTCCGCCAATCTCGATCAGCAAAAAAAATCTTGACGAAATAAAAAAATACACAAAGAAATTAGCTCTTGCATTAAATGTTATCGGACTTATAAATATTCAGTTTGCTGTAAAGGATAAAATAGTTTATATACTTGAAGCAAATCCGAGAGCTTCAAGGACAGTACCGTTTGTCAGCAAGACAACAGGTATTCCGGTTGTAATGATCGCCGCAAAAATTATATCCGGTAAAAAGCTGAAAGATTTTAAACTGAAAAGTTTTGAGGAAATAGAATATATCGGAGTGAAGGAATCCATATTTCCGTTTCAGAAATTTCCAAAAGTGAAAATGTTTCTCGGACCTGAAATGAGATCGACCGGAGAAGTTATGGGAATCGGCGCGACATTCGGAGAGGCACTGGCAAAGGCACAGGAATCAACAGGTGCACCGGTACCGACCAGGGGAAATATTTTTATCAGTGTAAATGAAAATGATAAGAAACCAAAAACAATTGAGATTATAAAAGAATATACAAAACTTGGATTTGGAGTAATTGCAACTTCAGGTACTTCTGTTTTTCTAAATGAAAATGGAATTAAATCCGAAGCAGTATTTAAAGTAAATGAAGGCAGACCCAATGTAGTGGACAGAATTAAAAACGGCGAGATACAGATCGTGATAAATACACCTCTTGGCGCTGATTCAAGATTTGATGAATATGCTATTGGATGGACAGCAGTACAGCAAAAGATACCGTTCATTACTACCTTGTCTGCAGCACAGTCTTTTGCTGAAGGAATCTCGAGGATAAAAAGGGGAAAGACCAGTGTAAAAAGTCTTCAGAATTATTATAAGAAATAAAATTTATGCAATAGATATATAAATTTGAAAATCATATTTTTGTACAGTTAAAAATAAAATGGACTTAGAGAAAACAAAGAACAGTTATAAATGGGATCCGGCATCGGGAGATTATTCAAAAAGTTATGTCTCCTATGAAAGAAAAATATCCAATAAAAAACAATCAAGAAAATCCTTACTAACGATAATTTTTATTTTAGCAATCATAGTCAGTATAGTAGTTATTTTTATTGAGTTTTCATAAAGTTTTAGAACTCCCTTCTTATTAAAAATTGCATAAATTCCGAAAGTAAACAAACTTTGCAATCCGATAATAAATAAATTATTTGTTGCCGACTTTCGTTTTTATACAACATTAAAATAAAATGATTTAAAAGTTAAAATAAAGCGGACTGACTAATTCTGTCTGTAAGAAATTTATTCTTTTATGCTGCTCTAAAATTGTTATTCAAAGTGTTCTCCCTTTCCATACCGATCTACCGGATCTTGAGTGAACTACTGATCTGATACTAATATAAAGAAGCATCAGCATTTGCAAAGGATACAGCAAAATATTCATAAAAATATTCTGAGAACTAACAATAGAAACTATGACCCTCTGCAGAATAATTATTAATATTAAGCCAATATAATATTCATTGTAAAACATTAATATTAATGGCAGTATATTTGATAAAACAATGAATAGTATATTAAAAATAAACAGAAGGGGAGACGATGCTGAAGCTGGATAAATATTTTTCGAAAATCCCGATACTGCTTCTTTAAAACTATTATACATTCTGCAGAAAACAAGATCATTACTTAAAAGCAGTAATGTATTATATCCGTTTTTCTTTAAATATTTTGCTATCTCAATATCTTCTACTATTTCATTTTTCACAGCGGAGTGCCCGCCGGACTTTTCGTATGTTTCTTTTTTCCATAAAATGAACTGTCCGTTAGCGCCGGCAAGGGATTTGTACTTCGGAGAGGAAATAAATTTTACAGGAATAAAAGAAATTAACAGCCAGTTTAAAAATGGAACAACAGCTTTTTCTCCAAAACTTAAAATTATTTGTTTTGGGAATACAGATAAAATGTCTGCATTTTTATTTTGAATTTCATAAAGAGCTGAACCGACTGCATCCTTTTCCATTGTTACATCGGCATCTATAAATAAAAAATAATTACCCTCAGCATGTTTTGATAAATTCCAGCATGCGAAATTTTTACCCCTCCAGCCATCTGGTAATGACTCTCCATTAATTATCTTTACTCTTTTATCTTCTTTTGAAGTTTTTGTAACAATTGAATTTGTCCCGTCAGTTGATGAATCGTCATAAATTACTATTTCGAGATTTGAATATGTCTGCATCATAACATTCCTTATACATTTTTCTATATACCTCTCTTCATTGCGTGCCGGTATCAGTACCGATACTAGTTCACTCGAATCCTTCACTACATTTTTCTTAAGAAACGGAGCTGTAAAAAGATTTATAATGCTTATTAAAAAAGTGTAAACCGGTATTACAGATAATATTATTAGAATAATTATTTCCAGATGTACTATAATTTATTTTATTTAGCAGATAAAATTTGTAATTCGATTTCGGAAAGTAGAGGCAGACAAATTAATAAATCAGAACTGCATACTGATTCCGCCTACAGGAAAGAAAGCCCATTGATAAATAGTCTCAAGACTTTTATAATCTTCATTCCAATAATATGCATATATATTCTGGCGGTCAAATAGATTTTGTATCTCAAGATAAGCAACGAGAGTCGAACTTTTAAAATTAAATTTTTTATCAATTCTGACATCTACTCTTAAATAATACGGATATCTTGCACTGTTAAAATCGTCAGTAGCATACACGGCACGGTTCACTTGTTTTGAAGCAACGGGATTGATTGGCGTGTAAGGTCTTCCGCCTGAATATTTAAATTTGAAGCCGGCGAGCCAGCCGTCATTGAACTGGTATCCGGCGATAAGCGTGAACTGACTTCCCGGATCGAATGCACCGGGCTTTTCTCCGCCAGCAAGTGCTGTAAATCCTGAGTGTATATATGAATAACTTAAAAGACCATAAAGTCCGGTATTGGATAATTTTTTTTGTAATGAAATATCAAAACCTTCTGTCGAACCGTTACCTGCACTTACTGCTTCACCAACAATATTAGGTCCGAAATCCGCTCCCCCATCAATCAGAATATAAGTCGGAATGTCCTGCCATACAGGATAATCTTTATACTGCTTGTAAAAAAATTCGACAGTGGCTTTGAGATCGCTCGCTAAATAGTGATCAATGCCTGCAATGTAATGTTCGCATCTGATATCATTAAGCCGGAAATTTTCAGGGCTGGCACTGAGCCAGATGTATTCAGGTGACTGATAATAAATTCCCCATGCAGCATTTAATGAAGTGATCGGTGAGAGCAGGTAAGAAGCTCCGATGCGCGGTGAAAAATAAGTCGGCAGTCTTAGATAGTCAAAGTAATCAACTCTGATACCTGTATTCAGGATCAGTCTGTCGTCAAATAATTTGTAAGAAAGATTTCCATGCGCAAATAATTTATAAGTATTAAAAGAAGTGTTTGTGTTAATTGTATCATAAGCATAACCTGCAGCACTTGTATCACCCCTGAGAAAAATTTCATTGTTTATGCCGGCTAACTTTGTGCCGATACCGGTGTTCAGCAGCAGCGTTTCAGAAAGCTGATAATTCAGATTTGATCTGACAGTGATCTCATTATTGTCTGCAGTGTTTCGGAATTTCACGTCAGCAGTTTGTCCATCGATCTGAATTATATAATTATTCAGATAAGTATTTGAAACCACTGTTTCGAGATAACCATTGCGGAAAAGTTTTTTATAATTTAATCCGAGAGCATATATTTTCTGATCGTCATCTGAATTTCCAAACGGATTATTTTCGGCTGACTCACCTGAGAAATCAATTTTGTCAATTCCTGCAAGTCCTATAAGTGTCAGCCTGTCATTCGGACTCAGGTCATAAACAGCTTTGAGATTAAAGTCCCAGTAATTCGGGACAGACGTAAGACGGATGGCATCCTGAATAAGCTCGAGATAACTTCTCCTTACAGAAAAAAGGAATGAACCGTTCTCTGTAACTGGTCCTTCGATGATCGCTCCGAATCCGGAAATGGAAAGATTTATATCTCCGTAAAATGATTTTCGGTTTCCCTCGCGAAAACTAATATCAACCACACCTGAAAGCCTGTCTCCGTATAAAGACGGAAATCCGCCGGTCAGCATGGTCGTTTCGAAAATGAATTTGGAATTTATAAATCCGATTGCGCCGCTTGATGAACCTTCTGTGCCAAAGTGATTTATATTCGGAATATCGATGCCGTCTATAATAATAAGATTTTCTGCAGGTGATCCGCCTCTGACTATGATATCATTTCTCTGATCATTACCAATGGCAATGCCCGGAGCAGACTGCAGCATACGGGAAATATCTTCCGTAGCACCCGGTGCACGGCGGATCTCCTCGTAGTCAAGATTAATAGAGCTGAGATTTACGTCCGAGCTTTGTATAAAAAAATTTCCTTCAACATCTATTACAGAAGTTTTATATCCTTTTGGTTTTATTTTTACTGTAAGTTCAAGAGGTTTGCTTGCATATAAAACGAGATCTGATCTAACCATCGGTTCATATCCGGCAGCAGTGATCTGAATCTGATATGAATCATATTTCAGATTATCAAAATAAAATTCACCTTCGGAATTTGTCCCTGTCTTAAATTTCGTCCTTAAAATTTCAATAACCGCTCCCTCGACAGGAGCTTCAGTCTCATTGTCAATTATCTTCCCTTTTAATATTCCATTATCTTTGTCAGGATTAGTATAATCTGTTTTATCCGATTGGGATAAAGAAATATTTGAGCAAATTAAAATAATGGAAACAATAAACAGGCGGATCAGCATCTGAATATTTAATTTATAAAAAATTGTTTATCAAAATATATTTATCGTCTGTCTAATTAAAGTTAATAATGTGAGGTTTTAATTCTAATTTTGAATATTGCCTCAAAGACTCCAAGTGAATAACAATAAATCTATTATCTGAATGATGAATGGAGTGAGTTTTTAATTTTTTTTAACTTTGAGGCTTAGTGTCTTAGAGGTAACTATATTCTATTTTGTTAAATCCGACATCTAAGATAAATTTTTATAATTTTATAATAAGATTATTATTGTATTTTAGATTTAAAATCAAAAATAAAATCAGAAATATGAGAAAAAAGATTTCAGTAATTTCAAAATTATTATTTATATCAGCACTGGCATTGATCTGGTTTGGCAGCCGGTCGGGAAATGTTTCTTCAGACAGTTCATCTCCGGAGGGATATAAATACGGGCAGGTAGTATGGAGAGATCTCGTCACGCCAAATCCAAAAGCAGCAGCAGAATTTTATAATAAAGTATTCGGATGGACCTCGTCGCAGGTCGGCACTGATGAGCAGCCATACTGGGTTTTTAAAAGCAACGGAAAACCAGTTGGCGGAATGCATCTGATGTCAGAAGCAAGAAAAGGAGCTGGCGGAGAATGGGTGCAGTATTATTCTGTGAGTTCACTCGAAGATGTAATCAAAAAATCAAAGACAGCAGGAGGAGAATTGGTAGTGTCACCGTTGGAAGTGGAAGGACGCGGAACAGTTGCACTTATTTCAGATCCGCAGAAAGCATATTTTGCATTGTTAAAACCTGAGAAAGGAAATTTCAGTGATGCAAAACCAATGGATTATGAATTTCTCTGGAATGAACTCTGGTCAAATGATATTGATAAATCGGTTGAATTTTATAAGTCAACTTTCGGATCAACGACAGAGACGAAAGAAGATGATGACAGACCATATACTTTGCTCCTTAATAATAATCAGCCGATTTCAGGAATAATAAAAAACCCCGTTGACAATGTCAGAAGCCACTGGATGCAGTACGTGAAAGTCTCTGATGTAAAATCTATTGAGCAGAAAGCAATTGACGCAGGAGCAAAAATGATAATCAAATCAGACTCTACCGTCAGAAAAGGTACTGTATCGATCTTTACCGATCCGACCGGTGCACCGATCGCAATTCAGAAATGGCCGATCGAATAAATAACAGAATATAATTTCTCAGATAATTGATCAGAACGATTTACTGAATAAAAAATTTTAACAATAAAAAAATGAACAAAATAATTTTATATATTTTAATTGCAATAACAGCTTTTACAGTCTATTCATGCGCAGGAGTTACGGTTAGTTCGGGAGTGGGATATGGAATGTACGGCGGACCATACGGATACGGCACATATGGTTATTCACCCCGGGTTAATGTTGGCATGTACGGTGGTGGGTTCAGGTATTATCCGTGATGATTAAATTTAAAAAAAAGATTTTTAATAATTTTTGTACAGCAACTATATAAGTTTACCGTGTCTGAATTAAATTTAAAATTCAGACTTTAAATCTTTAGGATCTTTTTTCAAAATTCAATCAGTCATAAATTTATTATTCCCTTATCAAAATAAATTTGTCGCATTAAACCCCTAATAATGGCGTAAATGCATTTTGAATAATAATCAAAATAATGGTATCTTTGTAAAAGCTGCTGAATGAATTTAAAATAATCATCAGCGGAATTAAAAAAATTTAAATAAATAATTATCATGAGTAAAAAAATGTGTCCTGTAGTTCATTTTGAAATGCCATATGAAGACAAAAGCCGTGCAATTGATTTCTATGAAAAGGTATTCGGATGGAGATCGCAGATGCTCGGTCCTGAAATGGGGAATTATGTGGTCGTGTCAACTTCTGAAACTGATGAAAAAACTCACATGCCAAAAGAGCCCGGTAAGATAGGCGGCGGTTTATTTGAAAAGACTGAAAACAATAAAAGTACTTCCGTTGTGATTGCTGTCGAGGATATTCAGGCTGCCATGAAAAATGTAGCCGATGCAGGCGGTGAAGTATTAGGAGGTATGAATCCGGGAGAGCCTGATGATATTCCGGGAGTCGGACTTTACTGTGCAATTAAAGACAGTGAAGGAAATCTCGTCGGAATTCTTCAGCCAAAAGGGATGTAAATTTTCTTTTTGAATTTTATTTTTACTTTAGACGTCAGGATATTTTGTTCTGACGTTTTTAATTTATACTTATCAGTTTAATATTAATATATACACATTATGAAAAGAGTTCTCTTTAATAATTTAAACAATTGAATCTCATTTTCTAAATCAATAATTTTGCTCATTCATAAAATTAATAAAAATCATTAATGAAAACTCTCTCCTGTATTATTATTGCTCTTACTTTTTTTATTTTTTCAGAAAATTCTTATTCTCAGTCTTGGCTTCCAAAACCGGTCGAATCGGTTTATGCTGATGCCCTGACCGGTACATGGACCTCAGAGCCTTACGAGTTCATGGGAAATACTAACACAGATGTTGTAACTTGCAGCAAAATTCTGAACAGTCAGTATCTTGAGATCGATTTTAAAAGAACTGATAACACCGGATTCACATATGAAGGAAAAGAAATTGTTTCTGTTAGTCCAGACGGAAATATGAATGGAATGTATTACGACATTATGGGAAAAGAAAAGGCTTTATCTTATACCGGTTCAAAAGACGGAGATAAGCTGATACTCATGGGTATAAGTCCTGTAGGTAAAGGTTCACGTGAAATAATCATTGACGGAAACACAATGACTCACAATGTTAAATTCGTAATGTCTGATGATGCAGATTCTTCAGCACCCGAACAAAATATTAAGATCATTTATAATAAAACGAATTAATATTTTTTAATTTATTGTGATCTGTTTTTTGCAAATTTTAAGCGGCAGTAAATTATTAAAAAGCTCACTTTCAACTTAAATAATTTTTTTAAATAAGACGTCAGGAATATTCTTTCTGACGTTTTTATCTTTATAAATCCATCCTGATTAGCTGACTTCAGTTATTGAAAAGATATATCGTCTAGAATTTAAACAATTGAATTTTATTTTCTAAATTTATACTTTTGCTCACCCCCATATTATTTAAAATTAAATTAAAACTCTCATGAAAAGTCTTATCATTTTATTTTTATCACTATTATTAATTTCGTGCGGCGGATCGGATGATAATGAATCGAACTTGGCATCTCAGGCTGAAACCATTTATGCACCGGCTGAGAGAACAGATGACGATGATGACTTAGATAATGATAATGTAATGATGAGAGGAAACTGTACACCGCCGAATTTAAAACTCGATGTCAATATCAACAGAAAATACTGCAAAACAGATGACTGTCTGATAGAATTTGCAGGATACTGGTGGTGGACAAATTATCAATACACCGGATCACCAAACTGGTTCTGGAATCAGGGGCAGGCATGGAGTCCGGGCAATGCATCAGTTGACAGTGAAGGTCTTCACCTGAGAGTAAAAAAAGATGACCTCGGAGGCGGACTGGACTGGATGGCGTCTGAAGTAGTTGCAGTTTATAAAAGCGATAAGAAAACTCTTGCAGGCACAGGATACGGAACCTACCTTGTTTCAGCCCGCGTAAAAAGTGCTGATTCATGGGATAAGCTTGATAAGAATGTTGCATTCGGATTGTTTACTTTTCAAAATGACAGAACCGGTCCGGTAAACAATCCATACAGAGAGATCGACCTTGCGGAGATTTCAAGATGGGGCACACCGCCAAACAGCAATGTCAGCGACACAAGACTTTATACAGGAAATGCCCAGTTCGCAATTCAGGAATGGGATAAAAATCAGAAGAACCTTCACAGATATACCATCAGCAACAATGTAAAAGAAATTACGCTGGTTATGAAATGGACTAATGAAAAAACGCCGGTTACATTCTCACAGTACAACGGAATTTATACACTGGATAATCTTCCCGCAACACCTAATAATACATTCACGACTGCCGCCGATCAGAACCAGTACGTACCTGCAGACGGCTGTCAGCTTTTTCATATGAATCTGTGGATGGGAAATTATGGTCAGGGAAATAAACATCCGGGACCGAGCAATAATCAGGTGCAGGAAGTGGTGGTGACTAATTTTCAATATAAACCCTGATCAATATTAAATATTAAATTTTAAATATTAAATGTTTGGAGCTGAAATAATTAACTGGCTTTGTAAGACCTTACTAATTTTATAATAGCAGTTGATCTCGTTTGAGCCGATGTTGATGTTTAAAAAGTTTGCGAATAAAAAAGTGTGTTTTGAATTAAATAACTATGCAAACTTTTTTATCACCAACAATCGTGAATGTTCAATTATAAATGTTCAATGTGCAGTGATTTTCCCGGGACGGCGAAATATTTTGAGCCCCGGTTAAGTTTCTATAAGTTTGCGAATAAATAAGTATGATTTGAATTTAAAACCTGTGTAAACTATTTGATCAGATATTGCAAATGTCCAATGATCTTCATATCGGAGTCTCCGGTAAATTTAAATCAATAAAACAATTTCATGTTTATTATAACTTTTAAATTATTTGATGAAAAAAATATATATAAATCTATTTGTCTGCCTGATCTTTTTAAATTCTGTAAATGTATCCGGATTTCAGAAAATAATTAGCAGTGAAAATGTAAGTTCCCCGGTTCCATTCAGTGATCTTGAAACTTTGTTAGACAATACAGTCGCTCAGACATTTCAGGATCTGAAGATCCCCGGTGCTATAATAGGTGTCTGGAAAGGTAATGAAAAATATATAAAGACCTTTGGAGTTTCAGATCTTGAAACCGGTACGCCGATTAAAGCAGATGACAACATGAGAATCGGCAGCATTACAAAGACCTTTACCGGTACTGTGGTGCTTCAGCTTTTTGACGAAGGAAAATTAAATCTTAGCGATAAGCTTTCACTGTATTTTCCTGACTATCCAAACGGAGACAGTATTACAATAACGATGCTCGGAAATATGACAAGCGGAATTTATAATTATTCCGATGATGAACATTTTGTAAAGGAATTGATTAATAATTTAAACAGAACCTTTACACCGGATGAATTAATAGATATCGCAAAATCCCACCCTCCATATTTTTCACCGGGTACAGGTTTTCATTATTCTAATTCCAATACTGTATTGCTTGGAATGATCGTTGAAAAGATAACGGGTAATAGTCTTGCAGATGAGATCCGCAGCAGAATTTTAATTCCGCTTGATATGACGAAAACCATTTTTTCAAATGATACTTATTTTCCTGAACCTCACGCAAACGGTTATATATATTTGGATTCCCTTCAGACATCACCAACAGATGTAACAATACAAAATCCAGGCTGGGGTTGGGCTGCCGGAGCTATCATTTCGAACCTTGAAGATGTTCATAAGTATGCAAAAAAAGTTGCTGATGGAAGTCTTATCAGCAGAAATGCCCAGACAGACAGGGAAAAATGGGGAGAGGTATTCATTCCCACATCAGGTGCCTGGAAAGGAAAAGATCTTAGATACGGATTTGCACTTGCGGATTTTGAAGGTGCGATAGGACATAACGGAGGAATACCTGGCTTTAACAGTTTTATGGGTTACATACCCGATTCTGATATTACAATAATTATACTATGTAATATGCAGGACAACTTGGAAGGAATAGGACCGGCTGATTTTCTTGCAATGAAAATAGTGGAAACTTTTAAGAATAATTAAGAAACTTTATTTGAGCTGTTGTTGATGTTTAAAAAAAGTTTGTGAATAAATAAGTATTACTTGATTTAAAATCCACTGCAAACTTTCTGTACACCAACAATTTCGAATTTTCAATATTAAATGTTCCATGTGCAATGATTTTCTATCGGCAGCATAATCTTAATATAAAATTTTAAAACAATATATGAACTTAAAGAAGTCTATTCAATCTTTTCGGACTCAGACGATTTCACCAGCGTCAGCTTGCAACAACCCCCTCCGCTCCCCCTTTTTTGAGACTGTCTCAAAACATCTGTTCTTACCACTGAGACACCAAGACACAAAGGAAAAAAGTTAAAAAATATTAATCTTTGTGACTTAGTGTCTTTGTGGTGAAATTATTTAACTGTTATCAGACAGACTCTTTTAAGGGAGGAATACTTATGAATTATTCTTAATCATGCTATTAAAATTACAGGCTTTTTATTCGTAATTCGTAATTTTAATTGCAATTGATTTATCAAGACTTTGCTGTTTGGAAGATTCTTAATTTCTAATTTTTAATTCTCAATTTATTTTAGAAGAATCATCCGCCTCGTCTCTACAAATCCCTCCGTCTCAAGCTTATAAAAATATACACCGCTCGAAAAATCACTTCCGTCAAATACTGCGTTGTATGAGCCGGACTGTAGTTTTTCATTTATCAGCTCAGAGATCTTTCTGCCGAGTGCATCATAGATATTCAGCCTTACATCAGCCGATTTCTTAATGTCGAATTTGATATTTGTGACAGGATTAAAAGGGTTTGGATAATTCTGATGAAGTTTAATACTTGTAGGAACATTAGAATTTATCGGCTGAATGCCGACAGGTTCGTCGGGAGGGATGAAGCCGTATTGATTGGTTCTGTAGCGGTCGTGACCGTACATAGGCCAGTGCATATTTTTTTGATCATAAGTAACACCGGGAAATGTCCATCCATTCAGTATCGGATGCGAAACATTATTTGTATCAATTAATGAAAAAATAAAATAATCTAATTGATTATCATTATTTATATCACCGTAAATACCTGCAGCACTAACTACACCTGAAGGTCTTAAAGGGGACCATGGTAACTGACTTCCATTTTTATTATAAAAATAAACAAACCCCTTTAATGAAAAATCTATAATTCTAATGTGAGAGGTTATTATTATATCATTATTCATTTTCATGATTAAAGGAGAATTAAAATAATAACCATTACTAAAAACTGGCCAGTTGTTCATAAGTAAATTTTTTCTATCAAATAAAAATATCGGTCCTGGTTCACTTCCAAATGACTGATAAAAATTATTGTTTTCATAACTTAATGCAATAGAACTGGATTCACTGCTTACAGTAGTTGAATAGTAATTTAAAATGAGATTGCCGCCTGTATTATATATTGAAGTTTTCGTTCTTACTGAATCAGTATTTGGAAAATAATAAGCGGAATTTATATATAAAAATGTAGAATCATTCATAGGATCATTATAAATCGTAGCAGGCTGTGAATAAAATATATATCCCGAATCAATTTTAAGCGGCCACCCGGGTAAATTTGTACCGTCATGACTGAAAATACTTATATATGTCGAATCACAGTTAAAACCGTCAAGACATAAAGTTGAGTTTACTATTATCTCGGCATAATTGTCATTATCAAGATCAGCAATGGAAACAGGTGGAGTTTTAACTGCATCTGGCGGGTCTCCCGGTATTTTACGAGGCCAGCCATTTACTATATTTCCTAAATGATCGTACACATACAAATAATTAAATCCTTTTATTATTAATTCAAGATAACCGTTATTATTAATATCATACAAGCTTACAAAGGCAAGATTAACATCTTTAAGAAATAGCGGAAATCCCTGCATTCTGGTACCATCATAATTAAAAACATACAGACTGTCATTATTTCTTAATACTATATCCAGATTTCCGTCATTATTAATGTCTCCTGATGCTATTGCTGGCCAGGAATGAGCAGGAACAATTGTAACAGGCCATCCGGCAAGGTCTGACCCGTCACTTTTCAGAATAAATATTTTTGTATGATTTGTCTTAAAAAGAGCGAAAGCAATTTCTTTATCTCCCTGATTATCAAAATTAGCAATTATAGGAGTCGCCCCATATAACATTGGCTGATAATAACTGTCAAGATCTTTTGGAAAACCTTTTAAATATTCAGGTGATTGTGCAGAAAGATTTCCATTAAAAAATATGAAACTTATAATATAAATACTTAGAGTTTTCATGAATTTTATATTTAACTTATCTGGCACAATCCAAAGCAGGATTATCAGGTCCCCAATCTACATCAGTATATCCTGTACCCGGATGATAAATAATTTGAGTACCGGTGCAATCGTTTTTTGTTGCTTTTAAAGTATATGTTCCTGCTGGTAATCCTGTAATACCACATAATCCGTTTGATAAAGTAGGTCCGCATGAACCATAAAGTGTAGTTCCAATCCATGCAGTTATAACCCACCCATCATCAGGTGAATATAGAATGTAATTTCTTATATCATTTGGAAAACGATTGTTTTCCACTCCCTGAATATCTGATAACATAAATGCTGTAAGGACTACAGCAGCTAAGAATAAAAATGTGCGTTTCATTTTAAAACTCCTTCTAATTTAATTGTTAAAAATATTTTTGGAACTATTCTGTTTAAAAAAAATACAAAATAAAATTTAAAAATTAAACTATTAGGGAGTTCCAATATTAACACTGACAATCGGATAAACTGGAACACCATTTACAATATTCAAAGTTGTAACTCCATCTCCAAAACCAAATTTAGTAGCTTTAACTTCATAACTTCCATTAGGAAAATAACTTCCACCATTATCGAAAGTTATAATTCCATTACTATTTGTTGTCATCGGAGTTCCAAATAAATTACTTCCTCATCCGTTTAATTTAATAGTAACAGATGCTCCTTCCACTAAACCGGTTCTATATTCGAAATGAACTGTTACTGATCCAGAAGGTAATTCTGAGATTTCTGAGTTTGAAACAGGTCAAAATGAAAACAAGAATTTTGTTGCGAAATATGTATTTAAAAAAATCAGCCGAAACAATTGTCCCGGCTGATTAATATTTATACTGTATATCAAATTTTGTTAAATTAAAAATATTAATTTATTAATTAACATTTCTAATTTTAAATTTACTTGACGAGCAGCATTTTCTTAGTCTCAATAAATCCCTCTGACTGAAGTTTATAAAAATAAACTCCGCTGTTAAGATTAGCTGCATTAAAATCTACTTCATAAGAACCTGACTGTAAATTCGAGTTTACTAAATTTGCTACTTCTTTTCCGAGAGCGTCATAGATCTTAAGACTTGTATATCCGGCTTTTGATAATCCGAATGAGATCTTTGTGCTTGGATTGAAGGGGTTTGGATAATTTTGTGATAAAGAATATTTATCAGGAGCTATTGAATTATAATTTGTGATACCAAGAACTGTATTATATTTCAGCTTGGCAGCAACTGTATTTGCCTGAAGATCTGCAAGGTTAGTTCCTGCTACAAGCGCAAAAGTAATAGTGATCTCGGAATTTGCATCAATAGTATAAGGACCGCTGCCGACTGTATTTGCTACATCTCTTCCTGTAGTTCCGCCGGCATCCATTCTGCCTATACCAGAAGAAAGTGATTCAAACTTTTCAGGATCAGAATAACCGTCATAAATATTCCACGGATTTCCTGCAATGTTTTGTTCGTTATCGATCGCCCAGTATGATGGATTCGTAGCTGACAGAAGCGCAACACCTACATAAGTTCCAGGGTTGTTATCTGTTCTCCATAAATATCCGAGCTGATTTGCTGCATCCCAGCTTGCTCGGTTAAGTGCACCGCTTGCTCCGATATCCCAGTCACCAAATAATCCTGCATAGAAATTCGTGATAGCAGCTCCGGTAGTATTCTTAATTTTATATTTCACAATAACATAATCTTCATCCTGCTCATCATTAAAAGCGTAACTGTTGAATGTAATTTCAACACCTATCTTACTAGAACCCGCTGCATCGTCATTATATTTCGCACTTCCGTCCTGATTAGAAAGAATTCCCGGATCAGTGATCTGAAACGGAATGATGTTTGTGAAGTCCATGCTCTGCACTGCCTGATCGCCTGACCTTACACAATCTGAGACTCTATTTGGTGCTGTAGCGCAGATAAGTCCGCCTTCAAATAAAAGATTACTTCCGTTGTTATATTTAAAACCTTCACCCTGAGTATTGCTTGAATAATCATTAAATCCAAAATTACCACGGCTGTTTATCGTCGTTGTAATTTTATTTGCATTCATGCTAAAGTAACTTGGATTTACTACAACTGTAAAATATTCAAAATCTGAATATGAACCGTCTGTATAAGTTACTTTAAACTCTACTTTTGAATTGGCTGCAGCATTACCGTTTATCCTTACTCTGTAAGGATTTCCGCCGTTGTTTGCAGTACCTAGAGTTCCGACCGCTCCAAGTGAAGAATTTCCGTTCATCATTGTAACTGCTGTAGAAGTTGTAGTAATATCTGCTGCAACATTGGAAGTTGCATCAAGATAATTTATAAAATTTCCTGTGATATTCATAGTGTCATTTGGCTGAGGCACATTGTTATTTCCGTCGGTGACTGAAAATGAATTCATTCTGACTGAAGGAGAACTTACTGTTAGAGCTCTGTGCATATTGATCCTGCCCTTACCGAGCCTGCCAACGTAAGATGGATTCTGTGCATCGATGTTTTCTGAAGTAACTCTGACTTTTTCACCAACCTGCATTGCTGTATAAGTCGGGAACTGAGATTTTACAATTCCGCATACACCTGCAGTGATCGGTGAAGCCATTGATGTTCCGCTGAAGTTTGCATAAGAATTATTATAAAGTGTGCTGTAAATACTTGATCCCGGAGCACATGCATCGATAGAAGTTCCGAAATTTGAAAAAGAAGATCTTGTATCAGTGGAAGTAGTGGAAGCAATATTTAAGACATATTTATAAGCTGCAGGATAAAATGTATTACTGGAGCCGTCATTACCTGCGGCACAGACGACTAAGGAATTTTTATTTATAGTTGCATAAGTAATTACATCCTGTTCGAACTGACCGCCGCCACCGCCGCCCCATGAGCAGTTAATTACGTCGCAGCCCATATCAGCCGCAAATTTAATTCCTTCATAACCGGTAATAATAAGTCCTAATCCTCCCGGTCCTCTTGTATCATTATCGGCTGCACATTTCACACCCATTATTTTACATTTAAATCCGGGTCCTGCTACGCCGATACCGTTATTTGTAACAGCAGAAGCATCACCTGATACATGCGAACCGTGATTATTATTTGCACCCATGATCATAGGATCATTGTCCGAAACTACATTATTATAATCAACACCTCCAAAATCCCATCCTCTGTAATTATCTACATAGCCGTCATTGTCATTATCAATACCATCTATCTGATCAGCATAATTAATTTTAATATTCGCTGCAAGATCGGGATGATCCCAGTCTGTTCCTGAGTCAACAATTCCGATCACAACGTTTGTATCACCCTGCTGAATGTCCCATCCTGCAGGTGCAGCAATTTTATTTATAAAATACTGCTGTCCGAGTGAAGGATCGTTTGGAGTGAATGAAGAAACTGAAGACACATGCTGAATATATTTCGGCTGTGCATATTCGACTTCGCCTGTATTGTAAATTTCATTCACTGCATCTTCAAGACTCACCGCTGAATTAAAATTGAAAATATAGATCAGAGACAGGTCAGAATATTTCTCACCGGAAGCTGTTTGATCGTTCATCGGCTTTACAGCATCAGCAAACATTTTTGAAACGCCTCTTGAGCCGAGTCTTTCAAGAGTGTTTGTGATCTTTATGTTATCTATGTTTGCAATTCCTGAAGAATTTCTGTTGGATTCTTTCAGTTTAAAAATTACTGTATTTGGAAAGTAATCAAGCTCAGTCAGATTCTGATCCAGTCTGAAATAATTTTTTGAAGCTGAATTTTTATTATCATCATAATTTCTGAAAGAAAAGAAGACCGATGAAAATAAAAAAAGCAGTAAGAAATAATTTGTAAATTTAATTTTCTGTTTCATGCATTTTAAAATGTTAATTAAGAAATGGTTATTTGATTTTTTTGACTAATTAGACTAATTAGACTAATTTCACTAATTAGACTAATTCTTTTTCCGTAAAGAAGAATCCTGTTTCGATCTTTCCATTCTCTTCGGAATCAGAACCGTGAACTGCATTCTCTGATTTTGAATCTGCAAATATTTTTCTTACTGTACCTTCCTCTGCTTCTGCAGGATCAGTAGCACCAATTAGTTTTCTGTAGTCAGAAACTGCATTTTCTTTTTCCAGTGCTATTACTACTACAGGACCTGATGTCATAAATGAAACTAGTTCACCATAGAAAGGTCTTTCTTTATGAACTTCATAAAACTTCCCTGCAGTCACTTCATCTAATTTTATCATTTTCATTCCGCGGATATTAAATCCTGCATCGAGTAACATTTGTACAATGCTTCCCTGTACTTTCTTTTTTACTGCATCGGGTTTAATGATGCATAGTGTGCTTTGTAGCGAGTTTGACAAATTTTATTTCCTTTCTGTATTTATTGATTAATATAGTTTTTTTAAAATCCTACGCTGCCTGCGGGCGGGTCGGATGTTTCACCGGTTGTTTCAGTTGGAGCGCTGTAGTGATAAATGTTACATTTTTTCTGACTATTCTTTTTAATAGAAAGATCATTTACTGTCGGACACGAACCGTTGCTTCTCATTCCTGTTACCGAACATACGGCACCTTCATCTACTGTTTCAGGCATCAGGAAATATGCGATCGGAAAATCAAATTGATCATCTGAGTAAAGCTTACCCATGAATCTTCCCCAAATAGGAGCTGCTGCCGTACCACCCTGTCCGTATGATCCGCCGAACTTTACTCTTGCATCATCAAATCCAAGCCAGACACCTGCTACGAACTGCGGAGTAAATCCAATAAACCATGCATCTGTATAATTCTGCGATGTACCAGTCTTACCTGCTGCGGGTCTTTGAAAAAATTGTCTGACGCTGGTTGCAGTTCCATAATCTATCACACCCTGCATCATATCGCACATTATAAATGCTGCTTCTTCGCTCATTGCTTCTCTTGTCTGCGGATGAAATTCTTCGATGATCTTACCGTTCCTGTCTTCTATTTTCAAAATTGCAATCGGTTCTACCCAGATACCTTCATTAGCGAAAGTACCATAAGCATTTGTCATTTCCAAGGGACTGACTTCACCAACTCCCAGTGAAAGAGAGATCACATTCGGCAGTTCAGAATTGATTCCCATTTTATGAGAAAGTTCAATGACTTTATCAATCGGAGCAAGTTCCATAGCAGTTCTTGCAGCTACAACGTTGATAGATTTTGCAAGTGCATCCCGAAGAGAGACACTTCCGCCGGTGCCGCCGCCTTTAGGTGACCAGACCGTTCCGCCAATATTTACAACAAGAGGATCATTAGAGATCTGATAACCGGGAGAATATCCGTTTATAATTGCTTCGGCATATACAAAAGGTTTGAATGCAGATCCGGGCTGACGCTTTATCTGAGTGACGTGATTTAGTCCGTATTTAAAAACTGAATTAGGATTTGAGCCGACCATTGCTTTTATTTCACCGGTCTTTGGATTCATTACTACAAATCCTACCTGTACAGTTGAAGTAAGTTTTTTAACAGAGTCTATATATTGTTTATCAGCTTTTAACCTGTTTGCAATTTCAACCCTTTCTTCTTCTGTCTTCGCTTTTTTATACTCTTCAGAAAACCTAATATTTTTCGAAATTGCATCTTTGAGAATAGTTTTATTCTGAGTTGAATTCCAGCTCCAGTAATTATTAAAAGATTTCTGAAACGTGCTTAGCTGAGTCTTTACAGCATCTTCTGCATGTTTTTGAAATCGTGAATCTAAAGTAGTATAAACTTTTAATCCATCCCTGTAAAGATCATATCCGTGTTTTTCTGCAATGCCTTCCATTAGCTGTCTGACATACTCAGTAAACTGAGGCGCAGAAGAATCAAATGTCGCATAATCTTTTTTCAGTGAAGTTTTGAGCGGATCGTTTAAAGCTATATCAAGATTTTCTTTTGAAATAAAACCCTCGGCATACATTTCATTAAGTACAAGATTTCTTCTTTCAATTGATTTCTCAGGCTGATCTACCGGATCATAATTTGATGGTGATTTTAAAACACCTACAAGTACAGCACATTCATCAAGGTTCAGGTCTCTGGCAGTTTTGTTAAAATAAGTCTGAGCAGCCGCCTCTATACCATAAGCACCTTTCCCGAAATAAACTGTGTTCAGATAATATGCAAGTATTTCTGCTTTAGTATAAGTTCTTTCGATCTGGACAGCAGTCATTGCTTCCCTGAGTTTTCTGTTTATGGAAATTTCATTCCCGATATCTTTATACAAATTTCTTGCAAGCTGCTGTGTAATGGTCGAAGCTCCTTCTTTTGTAAGACTTCCACTCATTACATTCTTTATAAAAGCTTTGAATATTCTGTCCACATCCACTCCCCAGTGATCATAAAATTTTTGATCCTCAATTGAGATCAAAGCATTTATCATATCTTTGGGAACATTGTCAAGAGTGACCTTTGTCCTGTTCTTAAGAAAAAATTTATCTATAAGCTCGCCATCTGAAGAATAAATCTTTGTAGCTTCTTCAAGTTTTGGATTCTCAAGCTCTGCAAGTGAAGGAAGGGTTTTTGAAAGATAAAATAAGTAAGCACCCCCGGCTATAATGACAGCAATAAATATAAATATTGCTGTATTAAAAAATCCATTGAAGGTACTGTTACTTTTTGTTTTTTTCTTTCTGTATTTTTTATCCGAAAAATATTTATCTAACTCTTCTTCGGAATAATTATTATTGTCCAAAATTTATTGATTGTGCTTTTTATTTTCTAGCCCCTTATAATTAAGGTCATAAAAGGTTTTTAGTTCAAAGTTTCCGTTTTCATATATACCATATGAAAAATGATCGATCCAGTCTCCAAGATTAATATAATATCCGCCTGAATGTTCGATCATAACCGGTCTGTGTCTGTGTCCCATTACTACATAATCAAAACCATTCTCAAGCATTTCAAGAGCTCTGTCTCTGAGACCGTCTTTTTCGGAATAGTCTTTAACACTCGTATGCTTTCTGGAAGTTTCCGATGTGCCTTTTGCAAGTCTAATGCCTATAGAAGGATGCAGCATTGAATATAGTTTCTGACTGAACTTATTTCTGAGAATCTTCTTCAGTATCCGGTAACCGGTGTCATTATGAGCAAAACCGTCACCATGATGTATAAAAAACTTTTTACCTTCGATCTCCCTCTCAATGTGAGTATGGCAGATCTCTATTCCAAATTCCTTTTTGAAAAAGTCTCCTTTCCAGAAATCATGATTACCGGCAATGTAATTGATCTTTATACCTTTCTCAGTTAATTCAGATATTTTTGTAAAAAGTCGGTAATAACCCTTTGGCACTACGTATTTATATTCTATCCAACAGTCAAAAAGATCTCCGACTATGAAGATCTCTTTGGCATCTTCCTGAATGCTGTGTAAAAATTCAGTGAGTTTGATCTCTTTCAGCTTTTCTTTTTCGTCAGATTCTAAACCAAGATGTACGTCAGAAAAGAAATAATATGCACCACTCATTTATTTAAAGTAAAATACTATTTTACTTTGACCTTTGTGGAAAATTTCTGATTAGCCATTTTACAAACACCGTCTGAAACAGTACAGTATCCGAATTTTACACTACCTGTTACGCTAATTGTGGAACCGCTTGCTGCGTTATCCGGTACTTTGAATTCATATTTTACTTTGGAATTACTGATATAATCTCCATCACCTCCGGAATAATCCTGAAATCCGACTCCTTCTATTTCACCTGTGGTCAGATCCATTGTTACTCCCGGATCTTTCGGGATCTTTACTTTTGATCCTGTCTTGAATGTAAGTGTGATTGTACCTGTTTCTCCCGGACTGTAAGATTTTTTATTTACACTTGCACTCACTCCCGGAGCAGCAGAATTAATATCAGAAATATTCATTCCCATAAAAGGAATAATCATTAATACTGCAATAAAAAATGCTGTTTTTTTTATGTATTTCAATGTTTTCTCCTGTTTAGATTAATTAAAAATATACTCATTTTGATTTTTTATACAAAGACAAATTCAATATCAAATTTTAAAATTTATATTTTAAATAACGATTACTTAGGTGTTATTGTAACTTTTTATTTATAAATGATAAATTGAACCTGTTTACTCACATCTTGTTCCTGTTTAACTCGCAAAATATTATTTAATATTTAAAATTTATTATTTAAAATTTACTTAGTATCTCCTTATCAAATGATCACTCTCACTGCCATTCATAAAATTTTTATGTGACACTATATGTGCATAAGCATTATGATTATGAATACTCTCAAAATTTTCCGCTTCCACACTGTACCAGATAATGTTCTTCTTCTTTTTTAATTTCATCACAACATTCCGCACTAGGTCTTCTACGAACACAGGATTTTCATATGCTCTCTCGGTTACAAATCTTTCATCTTCTCTTTTCAAAAGCGAATATAATTCAGAACTGGCGCTGGATTCAACAATTGTGATCAGGTCTTCTATCCATACAGTATTCCTGAATCTTACTGAAACAGTAACTTCACCTCTCTGATTATGAGCACCGTATTTTGAGATATTTTTGGAACATGGGCAAAGCGTTGTAACAGGTACTTTTACTGTTAATACAAAATCTTTTTTCTTTCCTGATCTGACAGCGTGAAACTTAGCTGTATAATCGATCAAAGAAGGTTTACCTGAAACAGGTGCATTCTTCATTTTGAAATATGGAAATTCGATTTCTATGTGAGATGAATTTGCATTAAGTCTCTTCTGCATTTTGAGAAGTAATGAATCTATAGAATCGACATGAATTTCACGGTCTTCATTCTGAAGGATCTCAACAAACCTGCTCATATGAGTTCCTTTGAATTCTTTCGGCAGATCTACAGTCATTGAAACCGTAGCAATTGTATGCTGCAATTCATTATCTCTGTCCTTTACGGCTATAGGATACTTCAGATTTTTAACGCCGACTTTATCAATTGGTATCTCTCTGATATCTGTCTGATTTTGTACATCGGGAAGTTTTACAACAGAAGCTGTAGAAACTTTACTCAAATTATTCCTTTCTTATAAATATTGTTGATTATCAAAAATATATTTTTATATAAAAAGACACGGTTTTTCTAACGTGAAGACCAGGTTTAAAATTCAGATATGGCAATTAATTTCTTTTATTTCAGGAAATTCTCTGCAGTCTAAAGAAATAAAAAATGGTTCATTTCTTTTTTTAAATAATCTGCTCCATATAAATTTTTTATCCGTTTCAGGAATATTATGTTTGTCAAAATTGTCAGGGTGTATGAAAAAAAAATTACCTTCATAACAGTTATCCGGTAAATATTTTATTCTGTGTTTATATTCCATTAGAAATATCATTACGTTTCCAATATGGGGATATTCCCTTTCTGTAACAATTCCCGCTAATGTCCAGTCATTTTCATCTGAGTCAAGATCACATTCTTCTTTAGCTTCTCTTACTGCGCAATATACAGGTGATTCTGCAAGCTGTGTTTCTACTTTTCCGCCAGGGGGTGAAATGAGTCCCATATTTGGGTTTTTCAGTCTTTCCATCAAAAGATATTCACCTGATTCGTTTTGTATATATAATAGAGTAGCGAGTTTCATTCAATATAATTTTTATTCACCGTCACGGAATCCAAATTTAAGCTTCTCTTTTTTAAATGCAGGCTTTGAATCATTAGTAATTTCATTTTCTACTTCGTCTGTATTTTCCTTCTCAATTTCCCTGTCAATTTCTCTATCAATTTCTTCGATCTCTCCTATATCATCAAAAACTATTTTTGAATTGACGGCTTCAGATCTGATATCCTCCTTGATCTCTGAGATCATTGCAGTTTCTTTAGCCACAGGTTTTTCTGTAGTAAATTGTTTTTCTGTTTTCTGAATTTTCTTATTGTGCCTGGAAATTTGCTCGAGCTGCTCCAATTTATCAGATTCTGAGATCAGATCCATTTCCATACCTGAATCTTTTATTTCAAGTATCCCATCAATTTTATCATTTTGTTCAGTCTTTGCTTCTCTCGATTTTTCAAACTCTTCTTCTTTCTTTCCCTTTATGGAAAACTCGCCTTCTCCTTCATAGGTATCCATCTCTTTCATATCTACATAAATTTCTTTGCTGCTCTTTCTGATTTCACCATCCTCTGACTCATTATTTCCGCTAAGAGAAATTTTATTAACTCTTTCTCTCATGAGATATTTCTCTTTGTACTCTATGAATTTTCCCGCTTTATATAATTTATCCGAGACGGCAACTGCTTTGATTATAAGCTCCTGCTCGTTTACGCCGCTAAGTCTGTTATCCATTACTAACTGCTCACCTTTTATAATTACATTTGAAATATCTTTTATAGTGAGATTTTTTATAACAAATTCACACAGACTTTCACCTGTGATCTCAGGAATTGAAACTGTATTTCTCAGATCATTCAAAGAAAAGAATATCATATCTGCTGAATTATTTCTCTCTATCGAACCTGTAACATTTGATAATCCGAATAACCGGGATGGATTATGCGTTGCCATCTTAAATACTGATCCGTATGATAATGAACTCTTCGGTATTATATTTGACAAGACTTTAAGTTCAGTTAAAATATTCGAACCGGTATAACCTGTTCCAATAATTATATTCAGCCCCGAAAAAAGCAGTTCGTCAATATCAATTTTCCTACCGGCTAAATTCAGATAGTCAGATGGTGATATAAGAATAGAAGCATTTTTCTTTTTCAGAATGTCCAGCTCTATCTGATTTATATGAGTAGGATTGTAAACCACTGTGTTGGAATTCACAAGCTCCATTTCAGACAATACAGTAATTAATGGTTTACCGAATATTTTTTTTACAGACTCGATCACACTTTGAGAAACCGAAGCTTCCACAAATAATCGTGCACTAAGCTGTGACACTGATTTTTTTAATGAAGAAAGTGAATAATTATTTAACTCTTCGTCGGCTATTAATCCCAGTGAAAGTGTATTTGAAATTTTGTCATCATCAAAACCTGATGACGGATAATTCTGATCAAAAGCAGTGAGGTTGTGATATTGTTTACTAATGTGATTCTGCAGATATGATTTCTCTAAAATTGATTTGCTGATACAATTACTGCTTTCATTGATGAATACTTCTCCGTTTTTCAATGCACTGTTATAACTTATATTAAGAATATCAGACATTATCTCAGTGTTATAATTATCTGAAATAAAATTTTCCACGAGCTTAAGAGAATGCCATGATCTCAGATTTTCATAATTACACTTATCAAGAAAATGCTTACAGAGAGAGAAGGATGAGTTTAATGCTGAGTTAAAAAGTCCCGGCATTATAAGTTTATCCTTGGCATCAATGATAACTGCGTCCGGATTTTTTGAAATAAATTCCTTTTCACTAAATTTGTTTTCACAATCTATTAAAAAGATCTTACCATTCTTTAAAATAATTGTAAAGTAACCTGCAGCAGAATGCTTATCAAGTGTAAGCACTAATCCGTTTTTGATAACTGTAAATTTATCCTGCATATTATTAACTATTTTTTCCTGAACTAATTTAATCACAAATCTTCTATAATAAATTTTTCATTAATAAAATAATCACTGTTATTTAACGAGTTGTCATCATTTTTATACAACGCATACTGAAAACCTTCTCTTACACTATATGCTCCGTGTTCGCCTTTTAAATTGAGCGCGACAAAACCAACCTGATAAATATGATCTCTGTTAATATCAGAAAGTTTATTCAGTTTGTAAACTCTTTCGCATGCTGTTTTGCAGGCTTCCATTGGTGATTTTCCATTTCGCATCATTTCCACTATTAAAAAACTTCCGCAAGCTCTGATACATTCTTCGCCTCTTCCTGTCGATGCTGCACCTCCGACATCACCGTCCACATAAAGACCTGACCCTATGACAGGACTGTCTCCGACTCTGCCTTTGAGTTTCCATGCCATACCGCTGGTAGTACATGATGCCGAAATATGCCCGTCTTTATCTATCGCCACCATTCCGATCGTGTCATGGTTCCCGTCTGCATTGATCTTTTCTATTATATCTTTTTTTATAAGAAAATCATCTGTATGTATCTCTTCAGCTTTTCTGCCGCCGGATGCTTTCCATTCATGATATCTTCTGATAGAATTTTCCGTCAGCAGACTCTCAGGTTTGAATCCATTCTTCAAAGCAAAATCATAAGCACCGTCTCCTGCAAGTATTGTGTGTTCGGTATTTTCTAAAACGAGTCTCGCAAGACTTATAGGATTTTTAATATTCTCAAGACTAATGACAGAACCTATCCTTGCACGCCAGTCCATGATAGCAGCATCAAGTGTGACGCTTCCCTCACAGTCAGGAAGTCCGCCGTATCCGACACTCAAAACATCAGGATCATCCTCGGAAATCTTTACTCCCATCTCGACAGCATCAAGAGAATTGCCGCCCTCTTTAAGGATCTTATATGCTTCTGCGTTTGCAGCTAGACCGTGTTTCCATGTAGAGATTACAACAGGATCCATGTGTTTAATTATTAATTTTTAATGTACTATGTTTAATGTGCAATTTGCAATGTTTAATGTATAACTATTAACTATTAATGTGTTTTGAAATTATTTCAAAAACTCTGTCATACCGGAATGGAATGTTCATGTGTCCAGCATCAAATTCCTCATGTATAAATTTTATCTTATTTCTTTTCAGCTTATCACAAAATATCCTTGCACCTGCATACAGATTGTATTCATCCCTGATACCTGCATCGACATAGATCAGTTTGAGTTTCTTTAAATTTTTTATATACTTTTTTACCATTCTTACAGGATCATAGGTAAGCCATATATTAAAAACTTTCTCATCCAGTTCACCTGTATTCACATCATAAGGCAGATCAAAATTATAACCTTTTGATTTAAGTCCTGAAGGATTTGGAGAATAGCAGCTTGACATACCGATCATGTTCAGCATGTCGTTATAATTCTTTGGCTTTGGCAGATCGAAATTAAGTTTATTCTTTATAAAATTTGAAACGCCTTTATGACCTTTTCCAAACTGTTCAAACCCAATCATAGCAACTGGAAAGTCAGGCATGTAGCAGTATTCAAAAGCCATGTCGCCTGCCGTAGAACTCATCAGTCCAAACACATCAGGATTTTTCATTGCAAGTACCGCGGCTCCGTATCCGCCGCTGGACTTTCCGCATACAGCACGGCTGCTGCTGTCGGAAATTGTTCGATATTTCATATCTATAAAAGGAACGAGTTCGCTGATTACATAATCTTCATATTTACCTGTAGCTGTAGAATTTATAAACTGACTTCCGCCGTACTTTGTGATACAGTCAGGCATTACGACTATCATCTCTTTCATCTTACCTGTTGAGATCAGTCTGTCGAGACGTTCATGAATATTTTCAGAAAGAAAGGAAACGTTCAGATTCATGATCCCTTTTCCTGTAAAGCCTGATATGAGAAATGTTACCGGAAATTTCTTTTTTGGTGATAAAAAATATGAAGGCGGCAGATAGACAGGAAAGTCTCTGATATACGGATCCTTTAGAGGATTGCCTTTCAGAATCTTACTTTCAAACGTTTCCAGTACGATCGAACCTGAATGATTCATTAATTTGTAAATTAATAATGATGTGTTATTCCGTTATTGCTTAGATATTATTTTCAAAGTAGATTCGTAAAGATCTAACTATTTATTTACTTCTTAAAAATTCAATTCACCTGTTTATTGACTCATACGTTTCTTAAATAAATTTTTCATCTCATCAAGATCGCCTTTTACTGTGATCTTAATATTACTTTTTTCGCCTTCAGTTACTTTTACATTATATCCATACTTCTGTACTATTGAAGCTTCATCTGTTCCGGTAAATCCTTCCTCATATGCTTTCAAAAAACTACTCTTCAATATATCAAATCTGAATCCCTGCGGAGTCTGTACCGACACAACTCCTTCCCTGTCAATTATTTCTTTTGCAAATGAATTTTTGTCCGTCCTCATCAGCGTATCACTTATTCTCAATGCAGGTATGACACATTTAAATTTCTTCGTATCAACTATCACATTTTTTATAAGCGTATCAGATACGAGCGGTCTGACAGCATCGTGTACAAGTATGATATCAGCTTTATTGCAATCAAGATTTATAAGTGCATTATAAACTGAGTCCTGTCTGAGTTTTCCGCCTTCCACTATTTTTTTTACTTTGGTAAAATTGTTTTTTCTGACGATAGTGCTGACAGCTACAAAGTATTCTGGTATAGTAGAAATAATAATTTCATCGATGATCTTCAGATCGTGAAATTTTTTTATAGTATGTGTCAGAATTTCCTTACCGTCTACTTTTAAAAACTGTTTGGCAGTCTTCCCGCCGAATCTTGATCCGCTCCCCGAAGCAGGTATAATGACTTTGACTTCACTATTCAAATTCTGAATCAAATTCTGAAAAGGATGCGGATTTTTTTTTAAAAATAATTTCCTCAAAAATAATCAATTATAAATCTTATTACGATATAAAATTTTTATTAAATGATTGTAAATAAATTTCAGCTGCTGCTTATACATTTCAAAAATTATTTATTATTGAATTTAACAAATATTTTGATCGTGATTCAAAATGTAGCATCATAACAAACCTATCTTTAAATTTATTGAAATGTCATTATCGGCTGTAAACTCTCGTGTTATATTTACTCTTGTATTGTAAAGGCGACATTCCTGTTAGCTTTTTAAAAATTTCTCTGAAAGCTTTATTGTCGGAATAGCCTGTATCATACATTACTTCATTAATATTCTTTGTGCTTGTCTCAAAGCACTTCTTTGCAAATTCAATTCTCACTCTTTGAATATAGCTTTTCACAGTATCTTTTGTTGCTTCTTTAAATCTTCTTTCAAAACTTCTTCTTCCCAGAACAAGAAGCGAAGCAAGCATATCAACTGTTATCTTTTCCTGAAAATTATTTTCAATAAAATCCTGTGCCGTTTTTATCGGCTCGTCTCCATGTTCCTTCTGACCGCTGAAAATACTGAAAGGCGACTGGCTGCTTCTTTCAATTTCAATCGCAAAAACCTTTGAACAGAGTATTGCCATTTCGCGTCCGGAAAATTTTTCTATCAGATACAATATAAGATTAAGATATGAGTAAGCACCTCCGCTTGTGTAAATACCTGCTTCATCCGTAATAATTTTCTCAGTGACAAGATCTACATCAGGAAACATCTTTCTGAAATATCCTGCAGCCATCCAGTGTGTAGCACATTTCTTTCCATCCATAATACCGGTTGCCGCCAGCAGAAAAGCTCCGACACAAAGACTTGCAATTTCAGCTCCGGATGCGTGCAGCTTTTTTATCCATGGAATGAAATCTTTGTTCAGCTCAATTGCTTTCATCAGATCACCGTCCATTGCGGGTATGACAATGAGATCTGTCTTCTTTAAATTTTTTATAAGCACATCAGCATGAACTGTATAAAGACCGCCGCTGACCGGGGTTTCCTTTGTAAGTCCTGCAAGCTTAATATTGAAAACCGGTTTCCTGCCTTTTTCAATAAAAAAATTATTTACCTGAGTGAAAAGCTGTCTCGGTCCTTCTATACTTCCGAGAATTGCAATCTTTGGAATTATAATGGTTATATCTTTCATAAAATTTTTCTTTTTTATTTATTTAAAGAAGAAAAAATATAAACGATAATTGTCGTATTCAACCCCTTAATAAGTCGTTTTCACATATATGTTTTAAAAATATAAATATTTAATTTTGTATAGATTAAAATTTACATATCACTGTATTCCAAAGTCAGTGGTCAATATTATAATAAAAAAATTAATAAATTAAACATTCTTAAAATGGGTACTCAAATGTATGTCAATCTTCCGGTAAAAGATCTTAAGAGATCTGTAGATTTTTTTACCGCACTTGGATTTAAATTCAATTCACAGTTCACAGATGATAAAGCAACATGTATGATCATTGGTGAAGATATTTATGTAATGCTGCTCACAGAGGGATTTTTCAAAACCTTTACAAAAAAAGATATTAACAATACATCTGAAAACAATGAAGTAATTCTCTGTATATCTGCAGACAGCAAAGAAAAAGTAGATGAATATATTAACAGGGCCGTCACTGCAGGTGGCACTACTCCTATGGAAAAACAGGATCACGGCTGGATGTACAGCAATGGATTTCAGGATCCGGACGGACATCTCTGGGAAGTAATGTATATGGATATAAATGCTATGCCGAAATAGTTAGTAGTTAAAATAGTTAATAGTTAGTAGTTAGTAGTTAATATTTAATATTTAATATTTAATATTTAATAGTTGATTTAAATGTTTATTGTTGATAAAATTTTATAAACCTTAAATAAAATAAAAATGGAAATGAAAACGGTAAGTTCGAGAATGCAGTCTCTTGTAATTTTATTTGACATGCATACAGATTATTTGAAGAGAGCACTTGAAGGAATTTCTGCTGAGGATTCTCAAAAGCGATTAGATACAAAGGCTAATCACGTTGCATGGATCACAGGCAGTCTTGTACAGGAAAGATTTGAAGTTGCGGGAATATTCGGAGCTGAGCTTCATCAGAAAGCGATCGGGCTTTTTAAAGACCACAAAGGAATTCAGGAAGGTGAGAAATATCCAAGTTCACAGGAGTTTTTAACAGACTGGGACATGATTTCGCCGGTACTTAGAGAGCATTTGGTAAATGTTACAGATGAAAAGCTTGATGAAATTTTTAAAATGCCGGATTTTGAAATGACCAATTATGAACTCATTACTTTTATGACTTATCGTGAGGCTAATATGATTGGACAAATTGCCTTATGGAGAAGACTGCTCGGTTATGATGCAATGAAGTATATGTAAAAATAACACAAAATTCTAAACCGTAAATTATTTTTGAAAATTAAAAAATTAATAAAATGGAAAAGTCAAAATCTAAAAAAGTAAGTAAAGCAAAATATGTTGACGCATTTGTAATTTCGATCAATATAAAAAATGTGCCGGCATATAAAAAAATGGCAGAGCTTGGCCGAGAAGTTTGGATGGAATACGGTGCTTTAGATTACAAGGAATGTGTAGGTGAAGATTTGGATACAAAAATGGGATTACCTTTCCCTAAACTAACCGGCTCAAAAAAAACTGAAACTGTTATTTTTTCATGGATAACATACAACTCCAAAGCTCACAGAAATAAAGTAAATGCTAAAGTAATGAAGGATCCCAGGATGAATAATATGGACGGTAAAAAAATGCCGTTTGAAATGGATAAAATGTCTTACGGCGGGTTTAAAGTACTTGTAAGCTCTTAACAGTTAGCAGTTAATAGTTAATAGTTAATAGTTAATAGTTAATAGTTAATAGTTAATAGTTA